>JANMKB010000748.1:0-20879 GCA_031371805.1 Blastocatellia bacterium
CGATCCTGCGGACGTTTCGGGCCAGCAACACTGGGTACAACATCGGCAAGATTTAATTCTAAAGTCTGGCTGTATTCGATGTCGCCAGCCTGCGGCATGCCAAACAACTCCTGCGCCTTAAAATAATTTCTAAACGAATCAACCTGTTCATCGCTGCGGCCTGTCGCTTTCAGGTAATTACACGTCTCTTCGTCAATCGGGAAAAAGCCCATCGTCGCCCCGTATTCAGGCGCCATGTTCGCAATCGTGGCGCGATCCACCAGCGATAACGAAGCTGCACCTGCACCAAAATATTCGACGAATTTGCCGACAACTTTTGCTTTACGCAACATTTCGGTGCAGGTCAAAACCAAATCCGTCGCCGTCACACCTTCTTGCAATGTTCCGTGTAAATGGAAGCCGACGACATCAGGAGTCAGGAAATAAACAGGCTGCCCCAGCATTCCGGCTTCGGCTTCAATACCACCAACGCCCCAGCCAACGATGCCCAAACCGTTAATCATCGTCGTATGCGAATCAGTTCCGACCAGCGTGTCAGGATAGTAAATTCCGTCTTTTTCGAGCACACCTTTTGCTAAATATTCGAGGTTAACCTGATGCACGATGCCAATGCCGGGCGGGACGACTTTGAAGGTATCGAACGCCTGCATGCCCCACTTCAAAAATTCGTAGCGCTGCCGATTGCGCTGAAATTCAATTTCCATGTTTTTCGTCAGCGCGTCCGATGTGCCGAAATAATCCACCTGGATCGAATGGTCTACGACTAAATCTACGGGTACGAGCGGTTCAATAACTTTCGGGTTTTTGCCAAGTCCTGCGACGGTCGAGCGCATCGCCGCTAAATCCACCAGCAACGGTACACCTGTGAAATCCTGTAAGACTACGCGGGCCACAACGAAAGGAATTTCGGCAGTGCGCGTTTCGTTCGGCTTCCAGTTAGCCAAAACCCGCACGTCGTTTTCGCTGATTTTTTTACCGTCATAATTACGCAGCACGGATTCCAGTACGATGCGAATGCTGACAGGCAATTTTGAAATGGCGGCCACACCTTCTTTTTCCAGTTGCGGGAGCGAGAAATATTGCGCGGTTTTATCGCCGCTGCTGGTGAATGATTGAAGGGCATTAAATAAGTTGTGTGACATAAAACCTCGTGGAGAAAAATGAGCCTGGCGCTAAAAGAGTGAGTGTAAAGGTTGGGGTGAGAAATCGTCAAGCAACAGTGGTTGCGCAAGCAGATACCTCCTGCCTGATGGTTCAGGCTTGTCCAAAACTGAATATTAGGTTACATCACTATTCACATTTTCCCTTCGTAGTCTTATTGTTTCTTTCGCTAACAGATTTCCTGAAAAAATTTCCTGTCCTGCGATTACGCCATCTATGTACCTGGAGTGAAAAAATTATGGATCGTCGTAAATTTCTTAAATCATCTGTCCTCGGTGTTACGGGCACAATGCTCAGCGCCTCCCTGTACAAAGCATTAAGTGCGCCATTGCCAAAAATGAAAATCACGCGGGTGCGCTATTACGAATCGCCGCTCTCGCGTCCGATGGTCAATCAAAGCATGCACATCGTGGTCGTGGAAACCGATGCTGGCATCACTGGCATTGGCGAAGGCGGTTATGTGGACGGGATTCGGGAATGCGCCGAAATGGTCATGGGCGAAGACCCGACACGCATTGATCATTGCTGGCAACTGATGCTGCGCGGCAGATTTTATCCCGCCGGACGTGAAAAGCTTCATGCGATTGGAGCCATAGACATGGCGCTTTGGGACATCAAGGGTAAAGCTCTCGGCGTACCCGTTTGGCAATTGCTCGGCGGTCAATCACGCGAATATATCGAATGTTATTCAACCGGAGCGATCAAAGTTCCCGGCGGTGTGAAGGAAAACGCACAGGCTACGATTGCCGCAGGTTTTCGCGCATTTCGCACTTCGGTCGTTGATCCTGAAAATAATGGTGCGTTTATTTCGCAACGAATGGTGCGCAAAACTTTTGAGCATTGCCAGCAAATTCGTGCTGCCATCGGTCCTGATGCAGACTGGGCTATTGATTACCATACGCGGCTGGATTTTCCTGATGCGGTGCGCTTAAGTACGCTGCTGGAACCGCTGGAACCTTACTTTTGCGAAGACCTGATCCGGTCAGAAAATAATGCAGTATACCGTGAATTGCGCAAGCAGGTGAAAGTGCCGATTGCTGTCGGCGAACAACACAGTACGCGCTGGGACATCAACGAATTGATCGAACAACATTTGATTGATTACAATCGTATCACGATTCCGAATTGCGGCGGCATTACGGAATATGCGAAGCTGGCGGCGATGAGCGAAATGCACTATGTCGGACTCACACCACACTTCACTGGCCCCGTCAGCGAAGCCGCAGTCTCACACGTTTGCACGGCATTTTCCGGGCCTGTGATGATGGAAATGGCGGGACTCTATAAACCCGACAACATTGATTATTTGCCCAAAGTTTTTGATTTCCGTGATGGAAAAATTTGGCCTAACGAACGTCCGGGCCTGGGCGTAGAGTTCGACGCCTCGAAATTAAAAATGACGGCGGAATTCAGCACACGTAAGCACCCGATCACAACTTTTCGGCGACCTGATGGCTCATTAACGAATTGGTAATAGCAGTTAGTATTTCAACAATAGTTATGAAAAGCAAAATTTCTCTCCTGCTCATTTTCGTAGTCGTATTTCTCACGCTCCCTGTTTTCAGGCCTTCCAGCGCTTCTGCCGCAAAACGTCTGCCCAACATCGTGATTATTTTTATTGATGACATGGGTTACGCGGATGTCGGCGCGTTCGGAGCGAAATATAAAACGCCGAATATTAATCGGATGGCGAAAGAAGGTATTCGCTTCACGGATTTTCATGTCTCGCAACCTGTCTGTTCAGCTTCACGCGCATCTTTGCTGACGGGTTGCTATGCCAATCGCATCGGGATTAACGGCGCATTAATGCCAACGGCTAAACATGGCATCAGCGACAACGAAGTCACGATGGCGCAGATGCTGAAAACGAAAGGCTACGCGACCGCGATTTATGGTAAATGGCATCTCGGACATCATCCGCAATTTCTGCCAACACGGCACGGCTTTGATGAATATTTCGGCTTGCCTTACTCGAATGATATGTGGCCTAACAATCCCGCCGCTAAAGCTGGAGCGTTTCCACCATTGCCTCTCATCGAAAACGAAAAAGTTGTCCAACTCATGCCAGATCAATCGCAACTGACGAAGTGGTATACCGAACACGCCGTCAGCTTCATTGAGCGCAACAAAAAAAAACCATTTTTTCTTTACGTTCCGCACACAATGGTACACGTCCCGCTGTTCGTGAGTGCGCGCTTCAAAGGCTCATCAAAACAAGGTCTTTACGGCGATGTTGTGCAGGAACTGGATTGGAGTGTTGGCGAAATTCTTGGCTCAATTAAGAAGCAGGGACTCGACAAAGATACGCTGGTGATTTTCACTTCCGACAATGGACCCTGGCTCTTGTATGGTGAACACGGCGGATCATCCGGGCCATATCGTGAAGGCAAAGGAACCAGTTGGGAAGGCGGTACACGCGAGCCATTCATCGCCCGCTGGCCCGGGAAAATCCCTGCTGGTCGCGTGATGAATCAACCAGCCATGACGATTGATCTGTTTCCGACCATCGCAAAATTGGTCGGCGCAGAATTGCCTAAACATAAAATTGACGGACTGGATATTTGGCCGTTGCTGACAGGAAATCCCAACGCGAAAAACCCGCACGAAGCTTATTATTTTTATTACAACACCAATGAGTTGCAAGCCGTGCGAAGCGGGAACTGGAAACTGATTCTGCCGCATAAATATTCTTCCATTATTGATCAGCCCAGAGCCAAAGATGGCGTGCGTGGAAGCTATAAAACTTCGACTGCGAAACTTGAACTTTATGATCTGGAAAAAGATGCAGGCGAGACAACTGATGTCGCGGCGAAATTTCCCGAAGTCGTCAAACACCTCGAAGCCTTAGCTGAAAAAGCCCGCGATGATATGGGTGATTCACTAACAAATCGCCTCGGCAAAGGCACCCGCGAACCAGGGCGCTTACCAGAATAAAAAATTTCGGTGCTAAACTACGCCTGAAATTTTGTCAGCAACTTATGACGTGAGGAAAAGAAAAATGCTGCGCTATTACCTGAAATTAACGTCGTTGATAATCTTCTTTGGCCTTAGCTCCATCCTGAAAACTTCCGCCGCAGACAGTGTTGATGGTAAGGACGAATTCTTTGAAACAAAAATCCGCCCGATCCTCGCAACCGTTTGTTATGAGTGCCACACCGATGCAGCCAAAGGCGGATTGCGCGTAGATTCACGCGAAGCCCTACTCAAAGGCGGCAAACGCGGTGCGGCGATGATTATCGGCAAGCCGGAAGAAAGCCTGCTCATCAAAGTCATCAGCCATTCTGATGAAAATCTGAAGATGCCGAAAGGCGGTAAGCAGCTCAAAGATGAACAGATTGCCGCGTTGTCGCAATGGATCAAAGAGGGAGCGTATTGGCCTGCCGCAACAGTCGTCAAAAATGATTACGTCATCAAGCCGGAACAAAAAACTTTCTGGTCATTTCAACCGCTTAGCAAGCCGACAATTCCAACGGTCAAAGGCAAAATAAATAATCCAATAGATAATTTTATTCTGGCAAAACTTGAAGCTAAAGGATTCGCTTTCAATCCGCCTGCCGATAAATACACGCTGATTCGACGTGCCACTTATGATTTGACCGGACTGCCACCAGCACCGGATGAAATTGACACTTTTCTTGCGGACAAGTCGCCGGATGCTTTTGCCAAAGTGGTAGACAGGTTGCTCGCTTCAAATCGTTACGGTGAGCGTTGGGGGCGGCATTGGTTAGACGTGGCGCGTTATGCCGATTCGGAAGGACTGGCCACCACCGACGGAGGCATCGCAAGCTGGTTTCCATATTCGTACAGCTATCGTGACTGGGTGATTCGCGCTTTGAATGAAGACCTGCCTTACGACCAATTTTTGCTGCATCAAATTGCGGCGGATCGGGTGTCGAACAATGATGCTAAAAATTTAGCGGCGCTTGGATTCTTAACGCTGCGGCGCGGCGCAGCGGACATCACAGCCGAAGACAAAATTGATGATCAGATTGATGTCGTCTCGCGTGGATTGATGGGCTTAACGGTGAGTTGCGCCCGTTGCCACAATCACAAATTTGACCCGATTCCGACGAAAGATTACTACTCATTTTTCAGTATCTTCGCTAATTCTCGCGCACCAAAAGATTTGCCGTTGCTTGATCCAAAATCATCGGGAGGCGAAAAAGAAATAACGCTCAAGGCTGAGATCAAAAAAATTGAAGACGAAATTACGAAGAAGCGTGAGACACGTTTTCCAGAATTATTGACCAGTTATCGCACCGCCGAAGAAATTACGAAATGTCTGATGTCTGCCCATGATGCGCGTAATTTGAAAAAAGAAACGGAGCTGGTCGCGTTGGCCTCTGACAAAGATTACAACTTATTTTTAATGAAACGCTGGCGCGATTTTTTGGTCAAAGAAGGTGAGAATGAAAGCTGGATTGTCTGGCAAAAAATGAGCGCTATTCCGGCTCCTGAATTTGCCACCAAAGCCGCATCAACATTGGCTGCAATGCTGTCCGATGTAAATCACAAAATCAACCCACTCGTCGCCAGAGAATTCTCAACGCCACCGAATTCAATGCGTGAAGTCGCTGAACGTTACGGCAAATTACTCGCCGGTTTTGACAAGGCACAAAAGCTCACAAATCCCGATGAAGAAGCGTTGCGGCTTGCATTGCGCGGCAAAGATTCTCCGATTGATATTGCATTGAAAGACTTCGAGGAAATCCAACTCGTTGCCGATGGGGCATTTGAATTTGGCAAACGACAGGTAATTGAAAAATTGCGCATCACGTATGCATATGACGACGCTCCGCCGCGTGCGATGACACTGGAAGACAATCCTGAATTGCAGCCCGGCGTTGTGCTTGTTCGTGGGAATCCGAATAACAAAGGCGAGCAGGTCGAACGACATTTTTTGCAAATTCTCGCGGGCGAAAATCGTCAACCATTCACGAATGGCAGTGGACGTTTGGAGCTTGCGCAGTCCGTCGCCAGCAAAGAAAATCCGCTGACGGCGCGGGTGATGGTGAATCGAATCTGGCAACATCATTTTGGCAATGGCATGGTGCGAACGCCCAGTGATTTCGGTGTGCGCGGCGACGCTCCAACGCATCCTGAACTGCTGGACTACCTGGCAAATTATTTCCTCACCAACGGCTGGTCAATGAAAAAAATGCACCGCCTGATGATACTGTCGCGCACCTGGCAGCAAGCCAGCACCAACAACGAAGCGGCGAGCAAAGCTGACCCTGAAAATAAATTATTATGGCGAATAAATCGCAGGCGGCTTGATTATGAAGAACTGCGCGATTCATTGCTCGTGGCGGGCGGCAACTTAGATTTCAAAATGGGCGGGCTGCCACAAAATGCAGCTAGTTGGCCTTTCATGCATCGCCGCACGGTCTACTCATTTATTGATCGCGTCGCCCTGCCGAATGATTATCAAATCTTCAATTTTGCCAGTCCCGAATTTCACAGCCCGCAACGATATTTGACTACGGTTCCGCAACAGGCGTTGTTTTGGATGAACAGCCCGTTTGCGATGGAACAGGCACAGGCGTTGATGAAACGACCTGAAATCGCGGCGCTGCAAAATCCACGTGAACGCATCAGCAAACTTTATCGTGCAATTTATGGGCGCGCCGCGAATGAAGAAGAAATTTCTTTAGGCTTGAAATTCGTAAATAATTCACCGTCTCAAACAAACAATTCTTCCAGCGCAAGCAAAAGTAATGACTGGCAATACGGGCAGGGCGAATTTGACGAAACGACGAAGAAAACCAAAGATTTTCTCAAGCACGAATATTTCCTGGGTGGGCATTGGCGCGCTACGCCGCTCATCAGCGATCCGCGTTTAGTCAGCGTGCGCGTGACAGAAAAAGGAGGCAAACCTGAGGGGAAATCCAAAGCCGTGATTCGCCGCTGGACAGCTTCATCCGACGGAGAAATTTCCATCAATGGAAATTTAGAAAATGAATACGAAATGCCCTGTTCAGGCTGCGACGGCGTGCAAGGCACAATCGTTTCCAGCCGCGCCGGAATGCTTGGCACGTGGACGGCAAATCTGAGCAAATCCGAAACCCGCGTGCCGTCGCTCGCGGTCAAAAAGGACGAGACGATTGATTTCATTACCGATGGTCGTAAAAATACCAGCAGTGACGAATTCAAATGGAACGTAACAATCAAACGAATAGACTCCGGCGCAGATGAATGGAATTCCAGCAGAGATTTTCGCCAGCCTGCGATTACGCCGCTTGATGCGTGGGAACGGTATGCGCAGGTGTTATTAGCGGCAGTAGAATTCATTTTGGTTGATTAACGTTCGACAATGCTGCCAGCTTGTCGAAACTTTCCAACAGTAGTCCCTTTTCTTATCAGTAATCCCTAATGGAGGGTTCCGACAAGCTGGCAGCATTGTCGGACATCGCTTATGTCAAAACTTAAAGATAGTTTTCTTACGCGCCGCGAATTGCTTGAGCGTTGCGGCTTTGGTCTGGGTGCTCTTGCAATAACATCGTTGCTCGACGACAAAGCACTCGCTTCTTTCACTCAGCACTCGACAAATCCGCTGGCACCAAAACCTGCGCCGTTCCCCGCCAAAATCAAGCGCGTCATTCACCTGTTCATGAACGGCGGGCCGTCGCACGTAGACACGTTCGATCCCAAGCCTGAACTCACGCGAATGGATGGTAAGATGCTCCCTGTGCATCTCAAAACGGAGCGTAAAACGGGCGCAGGATTTGCTTCACCGTGGAAATTTCAGAAGTATGGTCAGAGCGGAATTGAAGTCAGCGATCTGTTTCCACACATCGCCAAACACGCTGATGAATTGTGTGTCATTCGCTCTATGCACACGGAGTTGCCAAATCACGAACCTTCGTTTCTGATGATGAATTGCGGCGATGTACGCCAGGTGCGTCCAAGCTTTGGCTCATGGGTGACGTATGGACTCGGCACGGAAAATCAAAACCTTCCCGGCTTTGTCGTGATGTGTCCGAATGGCTATCCGACAGTTGGTACGCAAAACTGGACGGCAGGTTTTTTGCCAGGCGTTTATCAGGGTACGTACATTGACACGAAAGAAACTGCGCTCGAACGCCTGATCGAAAACATCAATAACCGCAGCATTACGCGTGAACAACAGCGCGAGCAATTGGATTTACTTTCCACGCTCAATCGTCGCTATCAAAAGCAACGCGAAGACGAATCATTGATTGAAGCGAATATTCAATCGTTTGAGTTGGCTTACAGAATGCAGGCGGAAGCGACGGATGTTTTCGACATCAGCCAGGAGCCGCAAAATATTCGTGCGATGTACGGCAATCATTTGTACGGAAGACAAGTGTTGATGGCGCGACGGCTGCTGGAACGCGGCGTGCGGTTTGTGCAGGTCTGGCAAGGTAAAGCGCAGCCCTGGGACAATCACGATAATATCTTGAAAAATCACGGCAACCTCGCACGCGAAACCGATCAGACTATCGCGGCGCTGCTGACCGATCTGAAACAACGCGGAATGCTGGAAGATACGCTGGTAATTTGGGGCGGCGAATTTGGACGCACACCGACCGTTGAATTGATGGGTAATAAAAATCGTGAGAGCTTCGGACGCGACCATAACAACCACGGCTTTTCCATGTGGATGGCTGGCGGCGGCGTGAAAAAAGGCTACATTCACGGCGCGACGGACGAGTTTGGATTCAAGGCTGTCGAAAATCCTGTTCACGTGCATGACCTGCACGCCACAATTTTGCACTTGCTCGGCTTCGATCACGAACAGTTTACTTATCGTTACGCCGGACGCGATTTCCGGCTCACGGATGTTTCAGGTGCAGTAGTTAAAGATTTACTGGCATAATCCTGTATTATTGAAAACAAATATTCATCGTACTCCGCGTCAAAGATCAAGCTTATATATTATGTTCCGTTCGATAAAAATATTACTCTTAATTTCCTGCTTTACCTTAAGCCTGGCAGTGGCAGTCGGAGCGATGAAAGGTAAATCTCGAAACTCAAAATCCGAAACTAAACCCCATTGGGCCTTTATCGCGCCGGCGCAACCGACTTTGCCAGCAGTCAAAAACAAAGCCTGGGTAAAAACCCCGATTGATTATTTTGTCCTGGCGGAACTGGAAAAAAATGAGCTCAAGCCTTCACCTGAAGCCGACAAAACCACACTGATTCGCCGCCTCAGTCTTGACTTAATTGGCTTACCTCCGACGCTGAAGGAAATTGATGATTTCATTGCAGATACTTCTCCGAATGCGTATGAAAAATTAGTTGACCGCTTGCTCAGCAGTCCGCATTACGGTGAACGCTGGGGGCGTTGGTGGTTGGATGTGGCACGATATGCCGACACGAACGGATTTGAAAAAGACCGTGATCGCTCCATCTGGCCTTATCGTGATTGGGTCATCAATGCGCTTAATAAAGACATGCCGTTCGATCAATTTACGGTTGAGCAACTGGCGGGAGATTTGCTGCCGAATGCGACGTTGCAGCAAAGAATCGCCACCGGATTTTTGCGCAATTCCATGCTCAACGAAGAGGCTGCGGTCGAACCGGAGCAGTTCCGCGTCGAAGGCATCATTGATCGCGTAGACGCCGTCGGCAAAGCGTTTCTGGGGCTAACAGTCAATTGTGCGCAATGCCATACGCATAAATTTGATCCAATCAAACATCAGGAGTATTACCAGTTCTACGCGTTTCTCAACAATGACGAAGAGCCGGAAATCGAAGTCCCAACGACAGCGGAAAATAAAAAACGTGCTGAGATTATTGCCGGCATTACAAAAATTGAAGACGAATTATTCGCCAAAAATCCCGACCTGCCAAAACGAATTTCCAAGTGGGAGCAACAAGCAAAATTGGACGAAGGGCAATGGACGATTCTGACTGACACCAGCGTCATCGGAACAAATGGTGTGAAGTTTGAGCGAATGCTGGATGATTCATTTATTGCCAGAGGCGACAACCCTCCGCAAAATGTTTATTACCTGAAAGCTAAAACAAATCTGAAAAATATTACAGGCTTTCGGTTGGAATTGATGACCGATCACAGCTTGCCGCACAACGGCCCCGGACGCGCTACGGCGGGGACGGTCTTGCTGTCAGAATTCAATCTTGAAGCGGCTCCGATTGCTCAGCCTGAGAAAATTGAGCAAATAAAAATTGACTCTGCGTCGGCGGATTTTTCTTCGACGGACAACACCATCAATCGAGCAATTGATGGCAATCCAAAAACTTCGTGGAGCCTTGATGCGGGGCCAGGATTGCGCAATCAGGATCGCAAAGCGGTCTTTGTTCCGAAAAATGTAGTTGGCTATGACTCCGGCACAGTTCTGACTTTTGCAATTTCACAAAAAGAATTTGGCGGCAGTGCGGCGGAAAGATTTGAAGCGCCAAATTTGGGACGTTTTAGATTATCGGTGACTACGGCTGCGAATCCGAAAGCTGATCCATTGCCCAAAAATGTCCGCAGCATTCTCGGAATTCCGGCGGCGAATCGCACCAAAGAACAGCAATGCGAAGTCTTCAGATTTTATCGCACGACGGTTTCAGAATTTGCCGAAGCCAACAAGGCTGCCGTCGCATTGATGAAGAATTGGCCTTACCCTGCGACTACGATGGTGTTGACGCCACGCGCCGTCGAGCGCGAAACCCGCATTTTCAAACGCGGAGACTGGAAGCGGCAGGAAACTTTAGTCACGCCCGACACACCAGCATTTTTGCATCCGTTTCCGAAAGACGCGCCCCGCAATCGTTTAGGTTTAGCCAAATGGATCGTAGACAAAAATAATCCGCTGACCGCCCGCGTGATTGTGAATCGCATCTGGCAAAATTATTTTGGCCAAGGATTGGTGGCTACGCCGGAAGATTTCGGCACACGCTGCGATAAGCCTTCGCATCCTGAGTTGTTGGACTGGCTGGCAGTTGAATTCAGAGACGGGGCGATGGGGCGACAAGGCGACGGGGCGAAACTTCCGACCACCGATCACCGACCACCGACCACGTGGTCAATGAAAGCG
This sequence comes from Blastocatellia bacterium, assembly GCA_031371805.1. Taxonomy (GTDB): domain Bacteria; phylum Acidobacteriota; class Blastocatellia; order RBC074; family RBC074; genus JAFDVL01. The sequence goes on from JANMKB010000748.1 coordinate 11,172, forward strand.
ATTCACCGCCTCATCGTGACTTCCGCAACCTATCGTCAGTCTTCTTCAATTCCACCTTCAGCGCTCAGCGTTCAGCCTTCCGAAAATCACCTGCTCGCACGTGCGCCGCGCTTTCGTGTAGACGCCGAGACGATTCGTGACATCGCGCTTTCGGCGAGCGGATTATTGAGTTTGAAAGTTGGCGGGCCTTCGGTCTTTCCGCCAATTCCAGATGGCGCGATGGCGGTCAGTTTTCGCAGTCGTACCGTGTGGGAAACCAGCCAGGGCGAAGATAAATATCGGCGCGGAATGTATACGTTTTGGAAACGTTCTGTGCCGTATCCTTCAATGTCAGTTTTCGATGCGCCCAACGGCGATATGTCGTGTACGCGCCGCGCTCGCTCTAATTCTCCGCTGCAAGCGTTGACGACTTTGAATGACGCAGTGTTTATGGAAGCGGCGCAGGCTCTCGCTTTGCGCGTCTGGAAAGAAGGCGGCAACGATGATCGGGCAAAATTAATTTATGCATTCAGACTCTGTACAAGCAGAACGCCGGATGAATTTGAACTGAATCGTTTGCAAAAATTATTGAAACAAGAGCAAGCACGCTTTACAGGCAAGACCGCTGCGGCAGTGTACGTGGCTGCACCGGATTTGAATAATTTGCCAGCCGATGTTGACCTGCACAAAATCGCAGGATGGACAATGGTGGCGCGGGTTTTATTGAATTTAGATGAGACGATCACGCGCCAATAACGATGAGAATGAAACGCTGAACGCGGAATAAAGAAACAGGATTTAAGAGGTTGCAATGAATTATTTAGAAGAGATTAAGACGGAAGGTCAAAAGTACATTTCGCGCCGTCATTTTTTTAAGAATTGTGGAATTGGGATTGGAGCCGTTGCGCTTAGCTCATTACTACAGCATGACGCCTCTGCAACTCATCGTTCATCCTTCATCGCTCAGCCTTCGGATAATCCTCTCGCGCCTAAACCACCTCACTTCGCACCCAAAGCCAAACGTGTGATCTACCTTTTTCAAGCCGGAGCGCCATCGCAATTAGAGATGTTTGATAACAAACCGGGACTGGCGAAATACAACGGCAAACCTTGTCCGCCGGAATTGCTCAAAGGGCAGACACTGGCATTTATCAAACCGGACGCCGCGCTGTACGCGACAGAATTCAAGTTTGCAAAGTACGGGAAATCCGGCGCGGAGATGTCAGAGGCGTTGATTCATCTGCCCAAAGTTGCCGACAACCTGACGATCATCAAATCAATGATGACCGACGCGATCAATCACGCTCCGGCGCAGATTTTTATGAACACAGGTTCGATCCAATTCGGGCGACCGAGTTTTGGTTCGTGGGTAACTTACGGCTTAGGTTGCGAGACACAGGAGTTGCCAGCGTTTGTCGTCCTTTCGTCAGCCGGAGGCACGAGCGGCGGCTCGTCTTTGTGGGGCAGTGGATTTTTACCAACACTCTATCAAGGCGTTCCGTTTCGTCGCACAGGTGATCCGATTTTATCGCTCTCGAATCCGCGTGGAATTTCGCGTGAGATGCAACGCGATTCGCTCGACGCGCTTAAAGACCTCAATGAACATCAGCTTGCAAACACTGGGGATCAGGAAATTTCGACGCGCATCAACGCCTTCGAGATGGCGTACCGCATGCAGGAAAGCGCACCGGAGTTGATGGATTTATCGAAAGAATCAAAGGCTACGCTGGAAATGTACGGCGCAGAACCGGGCAAAAACTCTTATGCGAATAACTGCCTGTTAGCACGACGCTTGATTGAGCGCGGGACGCGCTTCGTCCAGCTTTACCACGAAGCCTGGGATCATCACGGACAGGTTCACAAAGGCGTCAAGGAACAATGCAAAGAAACTGATCAAGCAAACGCGGCACTGATTCAGGATTTACAGCAACGCGGTTTGCTGGAAGATACCATCGTGATTTGGGGCGGAGAATTTGGACGAACTCCGATGGTACAAGGCGAACCCGACGGCAGCAGTTCGCTGGGCCGCGATCATCACAACAAAGCTTTCACGATGTGGGTCGCAGGCGGTGGATTCAAGCCGGGAATTACGATTGGCGAGACTGATGAAATCGGCTTCAATGTCGTGCATGACCCGATTCACGTCCATGATTTGCACGCTACATTGCTGCATCTTTTAGGCTTCGATCACGAGAAATTAACCTATCGTTTTCAAGGCAGAGATTTCAGATTGACAGACGTTCACGGTGTAGTAAATCAAAAATTGCTCGAGTAATGTGCGGTTGATTCTGAAAAACTCCGGGCACGCTTGACAGGTAGCTTCTCTCTGTTTAGATTATTAAGAAATTGGTCAAACCAATTTCCGCACGAGCAGGAACAAAGCATTCCTACCAATCATTAGCTTTGCTGAGATAATTTACAGAGTAATACGTTTCTTTATTTATTACTCTTCCTAACTTCAAACGCAGAACAGCGCAGACGCACTTTGGATAGTTGCGTATCAGCCCTAAATTCTATCAGGAGCGGAAAGACCTCGCTGGCACACATTTTTAGATTATCCATCGGGTTACGCTTCAAGGAGTCATCAATGAAATTCAAACATCTGGCTATGGTTTTTTGCCTGCTCATCAGTGCTTCAGGTATCGGTCTTGCACAAGCGGTGAAAGGCACTTTGCTTGGAACAGTTACTGATTCCAGCGGTGCGACAGCAGCCAATGCCGCAGTCACAATTACAGAAACCCGCACTAATATCAGCGCGACAACGACCACAAATGCGGACGGCAATTACGTTTTTGCCAACCTCAAAGACGGCGTGTATCGCGTTGAGGCTACACTGAAAGGCTTTAAGAAAGTCGTGCACGAAAATGTGATCGTTGACGTCAACACAACGGTGCGAGCAGACCTTTCGCTTCAAGTTGGAGAGGTGAGCGATACAGTAACGATTGAAGCTACTTCGGCTCCGATTCTGCAAACAGATCGCGCAGATACAGGGCGCTTGCTGGAAAGCAAACAGATTTCAGAATTACCGCTTGGATTCAATCGCAATTTTCAGGGTTTGTTGATTACAGTTCCCGGTGCGACGCGCCCGACGCGCCCGCACTCACAATTTTTCAATTCACAGGACAGCCTGGAATCAAAGGTCAACGGACAATCCCGCATGTCCAACAACTTCCAGATCGAAGGTGTTGACGACAATGAAAAGACGGGCTTGTTACAGGTCTACATTCCACCCGCCGATTCAATTGAAACGGTTAGTATTTCGACCAGTAATTTTGACGCGGAGTTCGGACGCGCAGGCGGCGCCGTCAGCAACGTCACGTTGAAATCAGGTACTAACAGTTTGCACGGCAGCGCGTTTATGTTCGGCAATAACAATAACGGTTGGTTGCAGGGAGGAGATTACTTCACGCACACAACTGCACCGACGCATTATCGCCAGGCTGGATTCACGATTGGTGGACCAATCTTGAAGAACAAATTGTTTTACTTTGGCGATTATCAATACACTACTGATACACGCGGCGTCGTTAACCGTTTAGTTGTTCCCTATAACAATTGGTTTGGCGGAGATTTCAGTTCAGCGCCAACCAAGATTTATGACCCGTTAACAGGCAATGCAGATGGAACCGGGCGAACACAATTTGCTGGCAACATCATTCCGGCCAGCCGTATCAGCCCAATCACTAAAAAATTGTTGGCGTTCCTCCAGCCTCCGAATATCGCAGGCGCAGCGCTTGGAACACCTAACTATGTTTTCAACGAAGTCTTCACCAAGAAGACCCATGCGTTCGATACCAAGATTAACTACACGATTAATGAAAAGAACACGCTGTCATATCGTTTCAGCTATCAGCGCCCGGAAGTATTTCAACCCGACGCGTATGGCATTTACGGCGGCCCGAACTCTGGCGGCGGCTTCGGCGGAACTGGAACCCAGAACACTATCAGCACTGCGGCCAATTACACTCGCACTTTCAGCCCCTCATTGATTCTGGAAGCGCGCTTTGGTGTGAGCTGGTATCACAACGTCGCAGTCACACAAGCAGATGGCTTGAAGACTTCTTCCGAAGTTGGCATTCCGGGTGTAAATCTGGACAATTTTTCCAGTGGATTGACGACGATCAATATAAGTGGATTTACTGGTCCAGTTTTGGGTTTTGTAAATAGTTTACCCTGGGATCGTGGCGAAACAACGTACATCGGTTCTGGTGTTCTGACAAAACTAATGGGTAACCATTCAATCAAAGTCGGAGAAGAAATTCGCCACAACCGTGATTTGCTGTTGCAGATTCAGGATCAGGGCGGAGTACGCGGACAGTTTAGTTTCAATGGCGGACGTACAGCAATCCCCAGTGACACAGCCGCACAAAATGGTATCGCCAACGCTCTGGCTTCGTTCTTGCTGGATGCGCCTAGTGGTTACTCGCGTGACCTCATCATCGTCAAAAATCCCGGCACGCAGCATTATGCTGCCTTCACCTTCCTTCAGGATACCTGGCAGGCAACACAAAAGCTGACAGTAAACATGGGAATACGTCATGAGTATTACCAGCCGCTAATTGGCCTGGAAGGAAAAGGTAGCCTTTCCAATTACAATCCGACCAACAATACTGAACTGGTAGCAGGTTATGGAAATATCCCGCTAAACATAGGGGTCAAGGGAACGTGGAAAAATGTTGTCCTCAGAGGCGGGGTGGCATATCGCATCAATGACAAGACCGTCATTCGTGGTGGATACGGCGGCAGCATCATTCCATTCCCAGATAACAGCTATGCTTTTAACTTTCCGGTTAAGCAGAACAACCAGTTTGTTGCCGCAAATAGTTTTGCGCCCATCGGATCACTGGCAACAGGTTTTGCAACGCCGACTGTCTTTACTGTTCCAGACAACGGCATCATTGATGCGAGCCTCCCGATCTTGAAAAATTCGTCGTTGTATTACGCTCCACCTAATCTCAAAGAAGGCGTATTGCATTCTTACAATGTGGCTTTCCAACGGCAACTGCCTGGGAATTTTTCGGTGGATGCAGCGTACGTCGGTAACGTTGGACGTGGCATTCTGGCGACTCTCAATCTGAATGCAGCCACGCAACTCGGAATTGCACAGCCGGGCAATGACAATGCTTCCCGACCACTATTCGCACCATTTGGGCGTACAACAGACATCACGACGCGAGTTCCTACTGGCACGCATTACAATTCGTTCCAGATCAAAGTTGATCGGCGCTTCAGCAAAGGATTACTCGTCACAAGTAATTACACCTTAGCACGCGGCATCAGCGAATCAGGCGACGACAACGGTGGTATTAGTACACCTGCGAATCGCAAGCTTGATATTGGTCGGACAGGTTTTGATCGGACGCATTCGTTCAGCTCAAGTTTTGTCTGGCAATTACCTTTTGCCAGCAAAACAACTGGCTTTGTGAAAGCGGCGCTTGATGGTTGGCAGTACACAGGCATTCTGGTGATCCAATCAGGTTCTCCGCTTGATTTCACGACCAGCGCTACAAACCTGCACGCGCCTGGTAATACGCAACGTCCTAACGTCACTGGTGACATTAAAATTTTGGGGAACCTCGGCCCAGGGCAATTGTGGCTTGACACCTCCGTCTTCCAAACACCAGCCGCAACACAGACTGGTTCCGCAGGTGTCGCGTATGCGAACTTTGGCAGCCTGACCCGCAACAGCACAATTAATGGCCCAGGCTACTGGAATCTTGATAGCTCAATTTTCAAGAAGTTCAAATTTACAGAACGTTTTGGTGGAGAAATCCGCGCGGACGTTTTCAATATTTTGAATCATCCAAACTGGGGTAATCCAAACACCAGCGTTACGGCCACAACCTTCGGGCAAATTACTGGTGTCGCCAGTTCAGCACGGCAGGTGCGTTTTAGTGCGAAAATGACTTTCTAAAGTATTTGGAAATAGAAATTAGTGAGCCACAGATTTACCGTGACTGGTACAGATTGAACGTACAATCATCCGTGCTAATCTGTGTAAATCTGTGGCTCAATTTTTTTAGTAAAGACAATCCAAAACATCTCACTTTATGAAACTCTGGAATTCTGATGAAGAATTATTTGCCCTTGCCAGGCACGAACTATTCACCGCCGTTGTCGGCGATGTAATGGATAAGCTTGGCCTGTTGCATCAATTTTTACCACCGCGCCTGCAACCGCTGCGCGATGATATGGTCGCCATTGGGCGCGCTATGCCTGTACTCGAAGCTGATGTTTTCACCGAAACAGAAACAAATTCTCACAATCCGGTGATGGCAAAACCGTTCGGCTTAATGCTTGAAGCGCTGGATGATTTGCAGGCGAATGAAATTTATATTTGTACGGGTGGTTCACCGCGTTATGCGTTGTGGGGCGAATTGATGAGCACGCGTGCGATGAAGTTAGGCGCGGCAGGCGCGGTCGTAGACGGTTATTCGCGCGACACCCTGGGCATCTTAAAATTAGGCTTTCCAACTTTTTCCAGCGGCAGATTTGCTCAGGATCAGGGGCCACGCGGCAAGGTGCTTGATTTCCGCGTATCCATCGAAATTGAAGGTGTGCGGATCAATCCGGGCGACATTGTGTTTGGCGATATTGATGGCGTGTTAGTTGTGCCGAAAGAAATGGAAACAGAAATTTTTGTGCGTGCAATTGAAAAAGCACGCGGCGAGAAGTTAGTCAGAAAAGCTATCGAAGACGGAATGAGTACCTGTGAAGCGTTTGCGACTTTTGGAATTATGTAAGTCGTTCACTTCTGATCTTTTCAGCAAGATGTTTTGCGGCAATCGCGCCGTGCCCAACGGCAGTTGCGACACTCAAACAAACAGGACGACAGACATCACCAATCGCATAAATATTTGCCTGAGAAGTTTGTTGCGCACGATCCGTGATGATATATCCCGCCTCGTCCAGCGCAAGTTGTCCGCGCAAAAAATTAGTATTAGGTTGAATCCCTAAGCGCACGAATAAACCACTCACCAACAATTGTTGTTGTTCACCGGAAATACGATTGGCAATGGTTAACTCAAGCTGTTTATCCCCCTGCTGGTTGATGGATTTGATTTCACGGTTGGTAAGAATGTTGATGCGCGGATGATTGAAAACATCGCGTTGCCACGATTCCCGCGCCCGGAAATTTTCTGAGCGATGCAGCAACGTTACCTGCGGGCAAACTTCCGCCAAAATCAAACAATCCTCAAAAGCCGAATCTCCGCCACCCGTCACACAAACATTTTTTCCGGTAAATAAATTTTTATCGCGCGTGGCGGAATCGCTGATGCCATTACCAATTAATTTTTCTTCTTCCGGCAAACCCAGGCGGCGATTGCTGGCTCCGGTCGCAATAATTAAGGCGTCATACGTCAATTGTTCGCCATCAATTATTAATTGATGATCCTGCAAATTGATTTCGTCAAGATGTGCCTGCAACCGCCATTGCAAATTGTAAGCCTGCAAATGCGCGACAAAATCATCGCGCAACGCATGACCGGTTTTGTTCGGGAAGCCGGGATATTCCAGCACCGGATGGAACATTTGCAACATCTGCCCGCCAAGCTCTGGCGCTCGCTCAAGGATAATCGCGCTCAATCCTAATGAATGACACCAGAGCAAAGCACTGATTCCGGCGGGGCCGCCGCCAATAATGATGACCTGAAAATTCATTCTGCTCTTAGCGTTTAATATTCATTGCAACTGTTGTTTGGACTTTGGTTTCCACTGCATTTGATGACGAACTATGCACTGTACCTTTGTCATCTTTGTACTCAACGGTTGCAACATTCACAATCACAGGAGCCGGAGCAGGCATCGTATTTGGGTTTGTCGCGGGATGCGCAAGTAAAGCAAGCATGATAATACTCAACATAAAATTATTCCTTTCGGTAATGCGTTTCGGTGTAGAAATCTTTTACAATCAAAAGAGCGAAATAGCTATCTCTCCCAATTAAATCTTGCCTGCACACCAAACCTATCGCTTGAATCCTGATGGCGAGGATGACATCATCGAAAGATGATGAAATTGTTTTCCCTGCTCGTCATTTGTCTGACTTTATTTACCGCCTGCTCTTTGCCTCAGTCACAAGCGCAGAAAAAAGATGCACAATTTAAGCCCTGGTCAGAAGTCGCAGGCGCAAACACATCTTCGGAATACGATGAAGCCAGACAAATTGGCACCATCACGGATGAAGCCTTAACTGAAGTTTCAGGCATCATCGCCAGCCGTATTAATCTCGGAGTTTTTTGGGTTCACAATGACAGCGGCGACAAAGCACGAATTTTTGCGGTTGATGAAAAGGGTAAGCTCTTAGCCAAAATTAAGGTCACGGAGGCCGAAAACATTGATTGGGAAGACATCGCAATGGGAACCGGGAGTGATGGTCAGCCAGCGTTGTATATTGCTGATACGGGGAATAATAGCCTGACCCGCGACGTAATGACGATTTATCGAATTCGTGAACCAAAACTTAGTGGCGAGAAACAAGCTGTGACTGAACCCGCTGAGGCTTTTCCTGTTAGCTATCCCGACGGCAGGCATGATTGCGAAGCGATTTTTATCAACCCCCAGAATAATCAAATATATTTTGTCACTAAAACTTTGAAAGGTGATTGCGGCATCTATCGTTATCCGTTGCCGTTGCGTCCTAAAGAAAAAGTTGTGCTGGAAAAAGTCGAAGGGAAACAAAGTAAAAAAATTACGCAATTGCGCATGGTGACGGCGGCCTCGGCTGCGCCCGATGGCAATCGTGTGGTGATTCGTACTTATTTCGGCGCATTTGAATTGCAGCGCGAAAAAGGGAAAGCTTTTGAGACGATTTTTGATCACGAGCCAGCAATTATCAAAGTGCCGTTGCTGAAGCAGGCCGAGGCTATTTGTTACACGGCGGACGGAAAATCACTGGTAACCACAAGCGAAAAACTCCCGGCGCCACTTTATCAAATGACGCGAAGGTAAATTTCAGAAATGATTGATTACAGAATTAAGGTGAAAGAGGAGAAGGCATTTTGTCGCAGCAAGGCAACCGATGATCTTTTCGTTGCGGTCAATTACGATGATCCAAATCTTTCCTGATGTCCTGCCGCCAGATTTCAATAATCAGGCGATCAACTTCAGTCCAGTGGAGCTGGCACGGCTTAACCTCCGCGCCATAAAAACGCTCGACCAGTTGTCGCAAGCCTGCAAATCCAAGCCCTTTTTTCCAGCCCTCACAGACAAAATGAAGCTGCCGATCCGCCGTCAGCGTATCGGGGAAAGTCTTATTTTGTCCAAATCCTGTGGATGCAGATGAGGTGAGCATCCTGCAACTTCCTTTCCAGGGCACGGAAAGATAACGCAACATCGCTTGCAGGTGCTTTTTCGGTCGGTATTTTTATTCATGTAATGCAAGCACCTGAAATTTAGGGCAGCAAGTCAGGTCTGTCAATGCCTTTTGTTTGCATCACTTATTTCTGTGATGATAAGCTGTGCCTGCGGTTCATTCCATGCAATCAACATTGCACTCATTCGGTTGCTGAAAGATTCAGCATAACCAGATTTTATCGCTACGCTTCGGAGGAAAAATGTCATCACGCAGTTGTTTATTAATCGTCATCCTGATGCTGTCAATCAACGCCTTCGCACAGGATTCAATCACAGTCGTTGAGCGTCCACAAAAAATCAAAGACGCAATGGCACAGCGCGGCATGCAGGATCAGGCAGCCCCAACCCTAAAGATTTCAGCGCCAACAGAAGGC
>JANMKB010000089.1:0-7214 GCA_031371805.1 Blastocatellia bacterium
TTGCCTTCAACGCCGATGCACTTGACCATTAACTGCTGGCCTTCGGTTAATTCATCGCGGACATCACGCACGCGATAATCGGCGATTTCCGAAACGTGCAACAAGCCATCCGTGCCGGGAAAGATTTCCACGAAGGCGCCGAAATCTACGATGCGGTTAACAGTACCAAGATAGGTTTTGCCAATCTCCGCTTCCGCCGTCAAATCACGAATGATTTGGAGCGCCTGTTCGCCGGCTTCGCCATTGGCCGTCGCAATCGAAATCCGACCGCTGTCATCCACATCAATCTTCGCGCCGGTGCGTTCGACGATTGATTTGATAACTTTGCCACCTGGTCCAATCACGTCACGAATCTTGTCGACCGGAATCTGAATCGTCAAAATGCGCGGTGCGTATTTGCTGATGTCTGCGCGTGGCACGGCCAAAACCTCGTCCATCTTATCTAAAATAAACAGCCGACCTTTGCGCGCCTGCTCCATCGCTTCCGCCAGAATTTGCGTATTCAGGCCGGTGATCTTGATGTCCATTTGCAGCGCGGTGATGCCGTTGCGCGTTCCGGCGACTTTAAAGTCCATATCGCCGTAATGATCTTCAGCTCCGGCAATGTCAGACAGGACAGCAAATTTCTTATCTTCTTTGACCAAGCCCATGGCGACGCCTGCGACCGGGGCTTTGAGCGGGACGCCAGCATCCATCATCGCCAGGATGCTACCGCAAATTGTCGCCATTGAAGAGGAGCCATTGGACTCCGTAATATCAGAGACGACACGAATCACGTAAGGGAATTCGGATTCATCCGGCATCACAGCTTCAATTGCACGATGGGCCAAAGCGCCGTGCCCGATTTCGCGACGACCGGGTGAGCCGGTGCGGCCTGTTTCACCAACCGAAAAAGGCGGGAAATTATAGTTGAGCATGAAACGACGTTTGAATTCGCCGGTTTCTAGGCTGTCAACATATTGCGCGTCCTGTGAGGTTCCGAGCGTCGAAGTAACCAGTGCCTGGGTTTCGCCGCGCGTAAATAACGACGAACCGTGCGTGCGTGGCAACACACCAACTTCAATCGTAATCGGACGAATTTCTGAGAAGCGGCGACCATCAGGACGACGACGATTATTCAGAATATCGTCGCGGAAAAGTCTTTCTTTCAGCACATCAAAAAGCTTCACAGCTTCCGCCTGTTTGGCCACAACTTCTTCGGCGGCATAACTTTCTTTCACTTTCGCTTTCAATTCATCAATCGTGTTGTAGCTCTCAATTTTCGTTTTATTTTCGACGTTCAAAGCTTCGCGTAATTCGGCGCCGAATTTTTCGTCAAGCTCTTTCACCAGGTCTTCATTAATGACAGGCGAGACAAAGTCGCGTTTTTTGATGCCGAGTTTTTCAAACATCGCCTTTTGCAGCGCGACCAGTTTACGAATTTCTCCATGCCCGAACATCAGCGCTTCAAGCATGACTTCTTCACTAACTTCTTTGGCTCCGGCCTCGACCATAACAATGGCGTCTTCGCTGCCGGCTACGATCAAATTCAATTTGGACTCACGCAATTGTTCGTAAGTCGGATTCACAACATATTTTTCATCTACTAAACCAACGCGGACGCCAGCAATTGGGTTATGAAAAGGGATGTCGGATAAATACAGCGCCGCCGAAGCTGCGGTAATCGCCAGCACGTCGGGATCGTGATCTTCATCCGCTGACAAAACCATGGAAATAATTTGGGTTTCGTGCAGATAGCCATCGGGAAACAGCGGGCGCAAAGGACGATCAGTCAGGCGACAGGTTAAGATTTCTTTTTCAGTCGGACGACCTTCACGTTTGAAATAACCGCCAGGAATACGTCCGGCGGCATAACCGTATTCACGATAATCAACGGTCAGCGGGAAAAATCCCTGGCCTTCTTTGGCTTTGCGAGCCGACACAGCCGTCACCAATACGACCGTGTCTCCCTGCTGAATTAAAACAGCACCATCGGCCTGTTTTGCGATGCGACCTGTTTCAATAGAGATTTCCGAATCTCCTAAATTTACACTTTGTTTCAAAAACATAATTAATTCTCCTCAACAACAACAAAAGTGGCTGGTGAACAATTGCTGGTGGTTAACCTGAAAAAGCAGGTAGTTCCGACCACTAACAATTAGCCAGTAGCCACTATCTCAAACAACAAAAACCTCTGGCACGACAGGCCAGTGGCTCAGAAACAACAACGATGCGGGCAGTAAAAGATTGATAGTTAGATTTTCCGTTCACATAACTGTGCGGAAGTGGCGCGAACTGACGGCGGTCGGAAGGATTCTCTGAGAAAATCAGTGCGAGGGAGAGAGAGGGAGAAATTGAGAGAGGTTGTTCTTCCAGATAATCCTTGCCAGTTAAGCACGTGGAGCCGTTCACCGTCTTAACGCTCACCGGGGAATTTAGCCCGTCAATACGGCTGTGGAGAGCTGGCAAGACAGGCCGTCGCGTTCGGCCACAAACAAAAGGCGACGGATGATGATCACCCGCCGCCCTGAATTAATCCTATTTACGAAGACCAAGTTTTTCGATCACCTGGTGATAACGTGCGATGTCTTTACGCTTCAAATAATCCAGCATACTCCGGCGTTCACTGACCATTTTCAGCAAACCCCGACGCGAGTGGTTATCTTTTTTATGTGTTCTGAAGTGATCGGTTAATTCATTGATGCGTTTGGTTAATAACGCCACCTGAACCTCTGGCGAACCAGTGTCCGACTCATGCGTCCGAAATGTCTCTAAAATTGATGCTTTGGCTTCTCTTGCTAATGCCATTCTTACTCCTACATATTATTAAGGTTATGAACCCCGCGTGCGAAGAACGAAGAAGTTACCATAACCATCGTGACGATGTAAAGTTCAGTCTTCCCGCATCAGCAATGACTGCTTTAAATCTGCGCAAAATCTGGAAACCCTTTTCCTTTCGCTCTATACCATTCCCGCACGATAAGTTTACCGCTCGATAAAAGAAAAGCTTTTATCAAAAATAGCTATTCACTGAAGATGCCTTCAGGTGAAAGTAAATTTATCGGCCTGTGTATTCAATTTTTAACTCTTAACCAGATTCGAATCTACAAGGAAAAAAACTCGTATGAAAACCTCACTCATTAGCAAATTCGTTTTGTCACTGACGGCCCTCATCGGCCTCGCGGCAGTCTCGTTTGGCCAAGGGCCAAATGCCACCAACACGACGGTTGGCAACGCCAGCACCAACACCAATGTGATCGAAGTCAGCGATCAGAAACCCGGCTCCGTGCTGGTGTTTCCATTTTACAAACACGATGCCCAGAACGGCGTTGACACGCGTCTGACCATCACCAACCTCGGCAAAAACGGCATCAACGTCCACTTCCTGTTTATGGATGGTGCGACCTGCGCCGAATTTGACCAGTATGTCTGCTTCACGCCCAATGCCAGCATTGAGTGGAAAGCGTCGCAATTTGATCCCCAGAACAAAGGCTATGTCATCGCGTTTGTCGTGGACAATATGGGGCGGCTGATTTCTTACAACGGACTGATCGGCAATGCCTTCGTCAAGGACGGCGAATACGTGGGCAACTACGGTGCGGAATCATTCGCGTCACCACTGCCAGTCGGTACTTTCACCGATGGTGGCATTGGTTCTTTCTCCTCCATTCTGTTTGATGGTGTGCGCTACGATATGGTGCCAACCGCGTTCGCGGTGGACATCCAAAGCCCGTTAGATGCCGTCAATCAGAAGGTTGTCCTCGCCGGTCTGTTTGGTGCAGCCGACATTGGCAGCCTGAGCGGCACACGTCAGGTAGGCACAGGGCTGGTCTACAACGGTCACGAAGCGTTGCGCAGCTTTTCGCCTTACTTTGGCGGTGGTTGCTTCTCTGAGAAGCTCATTGACGCGACCAATCCCAAAGTCAGCGGCCAGTTGAGCAGCCTGATTCCAAAGGGTGAAGTGGGAACGATCCGCTTCAACGTCACGGCAGCAGTTGGACTGTTAATGACCTCGAACAAAAACACGTTCAGCGGCATCCGCACTCTGCACAAAACACAGGTTGGTCGCTCACGCGTTGATGTTCCGCAATTTATGCCTGATTGCCAGTACTACAATGGTCCTAGAGAAGTTGTAGTTCTTTAATTGAGTTGAGCTAAAACTTAAGCAGCGAAAAAGGACTGAGGTCAAACTCAGTCCTTTTTTTATTTGCAGCGAAAAAGCACAACATCATCCCAAACTACGATAAATAATTCCCGCCTGGTTTTGCTCGTCAAGTTGTTGCTGGTAAATTATCCGTGCAAATTACCATGCTAAAACCAAACTCGTTTTCTACATCTAATTCAGACAAACCACGCCACTACTTCACAAATCTTTTTAGCAGGCTTCTGTTTTGCAGTCTGGTTTTATCCTTTGCACTCCTCTCATTTGGCTGCAACACGAAACCGCAACCCGAAGTAAAACCTGCGCCAGCACCTGAACTGTCTTTGGTCGAAGAGGTTCCGCCAAAGTTCAGAACCAGCGAAGAAAATATTAATTTCACAGGACACCTTCAATCCTCTTCTCCACAAGACATTGAATTTTCAAAGCAAGGCTTAAGCATCGCCAAAGAAAAGCCAACTGCCCAGCTAATTTCCGCGCTTATCGCGATCACGCTCGACAATCCGACGCCCTTCCTCGCGCTCTCGGCAAAATGGTCAGCGGAAATTACCCCACAAGCAAAATTAACCGTCAGTCTCCGCGCCTCTGCCAACAACAATGATTGGAGCGAATGGCAGCTTTCGAGTCTGGACGGTGATTCGCGCACGCAGGCCGGATTATTTTTCTTTCCGCCCACCAGCAAATTCATCCAATACCGCGTCGAAATGGAAAGAGATGGCAAAAGAAATTCCCCACTCCTGAAGAATATTAAATTCAGATTTATCAGTCCGGGAGCAACGCCAAAAAATGATTTAGCGGATTTGAATGATCAGGCTGGTGGAAAAATCACGCGACGAAAATTCTGGGCTTGCCCTGACGTTTCAAATATCAGGCCAAAACTCCAGCGCAGCAAAATCACGCACCTCATCGTGCATCACACCGCGACCTCAAATGACGCCAAAGACTGGCCTGCGATGGTGCGTTGCATCTGGAATTTTCATGCGGAGACAAATGGCTGGCGCGATTTGGGCTATCACTTTTTGATTGATCCAAATGGCGTGATTTATGAAGGACGCACAGGCGGAGAAAATGTCATCGGCTCGCATTTTAGCTGTGCCAACACAGGCACAGTCGGTATCGCCATGCTGGGCAATTTTATGAATGAAGCCCCAAACCCGAAAGCGCTAAAAAGTCTGGAAATATTGCTTAACAGAGAATGCGCCAAGCTCAGACTGAACCCGGAAGCCATTACCTATCACGCCAGCACGCGACTAAACTTACCCGTCATTGCCGGACATCGGGACGCCAACGATTCAAAAGTGATGAGTGTTTGTGCCGGAACAAAATGCCCCGGGGATAAACTTTATGCACTGTTGCCCGACATCAGAGCAGGGATAAAACGTTTCACTTTTGTAGCTGACGGAGAGGCATCATTTTGGCGCTAATTTCCTTCTACGATTGAATTTCCGCTCCGTGCATCCCCAACAAAACATGCACAATTTTGGTGACGGACAAGACCACCTGGTCTACATCTTTCGTGGAATACCAGGGGCCAATCGCGACATGAACTTTTTTATTTTCATCGCACCACGCTTCAATATTTTCAAGGTCAATCGCGTTGGCAATGAACTCAGGATCAGCTTCAGAGGGTAATTCAAGGACAACTGAACATTTGGAATTTTCAGTATCTTCTGCGCCCCACTTGCTAACTATTCCAACCGTTTCGAGCAAGCCTTTTGTGACATCATTTGCCACTGCCGCCAGAGCCTGCTGTGTCGCCTGTGCTAATTGTATTTGCGCCCACGGAACCATTGACCCAACAGGTTTTTCCGTCGAATAATTTTTTAAATTCGCCATCATTGCTGGCAATTGCCACGCCATTAACTTTCGCCCCCGCACGGGAGGCCCGCCTTTGACGGCGATTTCTCAGAAGGTTTCCCAGCGTCCGCGATACCGACTCATTTATTTTCCTGAAGTAGCATAACTAAAAATTTATGCCACGATTGGCGTATCCGGTTATTTCCAAATCTTTACCGCGTGGCGTCAATTTTAAATCGCGTAATTCCAGCGCATCGCTCAGCTTTGCAAAGCCTTCGCCGCCAATTGCAGGTTTCGCTTCAAGTCCGCCAATAATTTTCGGAGCTAGAAAAAAAGTCACTTTATCAATTAATTTCTGCTCGACAAATGAACCAGCGACGGCGGCCCCCGCCTTCGACAATCACACTCGTCAATGAATGAGCAGTTAATACTTTCAGCACTTCCAATAATTGCAATTGCCCCCCATTGACGGGAACATTCACGACCTTGATGCCCTGGCGTTGCAGCAGCTTTTGCCGTTCTTCCAGCGTATCGCCCCATTCCGTATAAATCGCAAAACCCATGCCATCTAAAATTTCATCGTTGGCGGCAAACACCAGCAACGGAAATTCACGCGCAGTCCTGACCAGCTTTGAAGTCGGAGGAATGCGCAACGCAGCATCCAGAACGATGCGCGTTAATTTGCGATGACGCGCCCTGCCAGTGCGGTCTGTCAACAGCGGATCATCCGCCAGCACCGTATTAATCCCGACCAGAATTGCATCGTATTCAGCCCGTAATTGTTGCGAAGCGGCCCGCGATTCTTCGCCTGTAATCCATTGTGATTCACCGCTGCGCGTAGCGATTCTGCCGTCCAAGGAACACGCCGTTTTCAAATGTACAAACGGCAATCCAGTCTGCGCGAGCTTCACAAATTTCTCGTTGAGCAACAATGATTCTTTTTCCATTACGCCAACAGATACTTCGATGCCTGCCGCCCTTAACATTGCAAAGCCGCGTCCATTCACTTTCGGATTCGGATCAACCATTGAAGCGACGACACGGCGAACACCAGATTTGATAATAGCTTCGACACAAGGCGGAGTTCGCTTACCATTTCCATGATGTGAACACGGCTCCAGATTTACATAAATCGTAGCGCCTTTTGCTCGCTCGCCTGCCTCCTCCAGCGCCCACACTTCCGCATGCTTGAAATCATCGTAGCGATGAAATCCACGCCCAACAATTTCGCCGCCTTTCACGACTACGGAACCAACCAGCGGATTCGGGCTGACTAAGC
>JANMKB010000183.1:0-3676 GCA_031371805.1 Blastocatellia bacterium
GAAAAAATTGCGTTCCTGCCCTTCGGCTACCTCGTAGATCAATGGCGCTGGAAAGTTTTTTCAGGTCAGATCAAGCCTGCCGATTACAACAAATCGTGGTGGGAGTTGCGCGAAAAATATCAGGGACTCGCGCCACCCGAAGCACGCAGCGAAAAGGATTTTGATCCCTGGGCAAAATATCACGTCGCCGCGAACGTCCCGTATTCACGCTACTTTCTGGCGTTCATCCTGCAATTTCAATTGCACCGCGCCCTTTGTAAAGAAGCAGGCGTGACCGGCCCACTGCATCGCGCTTCGATTTACGGCAATAAAAAAGCAGGCGAAAAATTGCAGCAGATGCTGGCAATGGGACAAAGTAAACCCTGGCCGGAAGCCCTAAAAGCTGTCACGGGAGAGGACAAGATGGACGCCACCGCGATTCTGGATTATTTCGCGCCGCTCAAGAAGTGGTTGGACGAGCAAAATGCGAAATGAGTTTTGGGAAAATCGTTTCGGGTTTCGGGTTTTGCGTTTCGGGATAAATGGTAAAGACTTCATTTCAAGCAACAACTGTAAAATAATGCTTCCTTAAACTCGAAACGCAAAACCCGAAACTCGAAACTAAACCATTATGAAAATCGAAGGCACACACAATCTCAAAGCGCCCCGCGATTTGGTTTGGCAGTTATTAATTGACCCGGAAGTCCTGAGCCGTTGTGTGCCGGGGATTCAGACGCTCGAAAGTGTGGCAGAAAATTCCTATAAAATAACGCTGAAAGCGGGTGTTGGTGCGATCAAAGGTGTCTACAATGGTTCGATTAAGCTGGAGGATATGCGAGCGCCGGAACATTACAAAATGCAGGTGGATGGTAAAGGCTCAACGGGATTTGTCAAAGGTGTGGGCGCACTTGATCTGGTGGAAGATGGAGATACTACCGCCATCAATTATTCCGGCGATGTTAGTGTCGGTGGCACGATTGCCAGCGTTGGGCAGCGATTGATTTTAACTTCCGCCAAAATGATGACTGCCCAATTTTTTGCGGCGCTTGAAGCCGAAGCCGCCGCGATCATTACAGCCGAAGAAAATGACGAGCCGGTTGTGACGCCGAAACAAGGCTTACTCCGCAATACCTTCCGCGCCATTAAGCGCAAATTATAAAGCTCAACGAGCGAAAATTTTTACGGGAACTTTATAGCAGCGCCAATTCGTAAAGGACAATGTGGCAATATTTCTTGCCGCACAAACCAGGAGCCACCACGAATGAACAGTAATAAAACTTCCCTGACACGCCGTCAATTTGCCCAATTTATGGGCATTGCAGGCGCATTCGGATTGATCGAATCGCAACTTATCACCGCCGCTCTGGCCGAAAGCAAACGGAATCTCAACTACCTCGCCAATCGCACTGCCGGAGCCGAAGGATCATGGGAGTTGAAAAAAATCGAAGGCAAAATTCCGAAGGCATTGAACGGAACCTTGATTCGCACGGCTCCCGGACAGAAAGAAACGTTCGGCGTGGAATTACAGCACTTGTTTGATGGTGATGCATATCTATCGAAATTTAGTTTTCGTGACGGCAAAGTTTCATTGCAGGGGAAGTTCCTCGACACGCCGCAACGCCTTGAGGAATTACAAGCGAAGCGCATGCTGTATTCCGAAGTGGGAACCGTCGCGCCGCCTCCGCCGGAAGGCTACAAACCAAAATTTCGTGGCAAAAACCAACCCAGCGTGAATATCGTAAAATGGGATGGGCGCTACCTCGGATTATCCGAAGGCGGTCATCCAACTGCGATTGATCCAACGACATTATCATTTCAAAGTGAGTGGGATTTTTACGGGACACTACCGGGCGATGTCCCGTTCACTGCGCATCCGAAATTTGATCCGGCGACGGGCGAAGGTTATGCGTATGGCATCAAGCGCGGGATGGGTTTGGCGCTGACTGTCTATCGCATGGAAAAGGATGGCAAGCTCAAACAATTGTATTCGTTGCCGCAGCCAAATTATTTTATGGTGCATGATATGTTGCTATCGAAAGACCATATTATCTTTGTGATTCCGCCGGTGTGGGTTGATATTCGTAAAGCTACGAGTGGCAAAGTCGCTCCGTTCCAGGCTTTAAACTTCGCCGACGATCAGCCAACGAAAATTGTAATTTTGCGCAAGGACGGAACGGGCAAACCGATCACTATCAATCAGCCTGCGAACATGGTTTTTCATAACGGTAACGCTTTTGAAAAAGATGGGAAATTGATGTTTGATTCGATCCTCAGTCCTGACGGCTCAGTCTTGAAAAACGTCGCCTCATTTTCGTCAGGTCAGGCGTTAGAAAATTCTCCGAATCATTTGACGCGCATCGAAATTGATCTGGTAAAAGGCGAACTCGTCAGCCGTAACCAGCTTGAAGCCGAAGTCGAATTCCCGCGTTTCGATGAACGGCAACTAGGTACAGAAGCAAGATATTTATACACCGCCGGATTTACCGGAAGCAGTAAAGGCGGGGCTTTCAACGGCATCGTCAAGCATGACCTGCAACGCCGTGACTGCAAAAAAGTAGAAACTGGCAAGGCTCGAACTTATGCTGAGCCTGTCTTTGTTCCGCATCCCGGCAGCAACAGCGAAGAGCGTGGCTGGTTGTTAACGTTAGGCTACGATGGCACACGCGATCAAACTTTTCTTGAAATCCGCGATGTAGAAACGATGGATTTTCAAGCCAGAGTCTGGACGGGAAATCATCTGCCGCTCGGCTTCCACGGAAATTTTTACGCTGGTTAGGTTCTTCAGGAGAAATGTTCGACACGGCTGCCAGCTTGTCGAAACAGTAATGCAAAAGCAACCTGCGAGGAAAATTGTAGCGATGTAAAGCTACCGACAAGCTGGCAGCCGTGTCGGACGTTCAGCGAAAAAAGGCTTTACAATTGATCTGGCTGATTTAACCGTTCATCCAAAAATCCTGCCTTTCATCCAATCGCAAAAGCTGTCTTATTAGCATGCGGCTATCGTGACTCCCGGTCAGAAAATTATTCACCGAGGAGAAAATATGAGAGCCAGTATATTTTGCAAAATTATTATTTCTGCTTTGTTGTCTGCTTTAATTTCTATGACAGGGGCAGCGCAGATTTCACGCGAAACGACAGCAAATTCATATTTGGAACGCGGCATCAAATGGCTGTCCAAAGGCGAAACAGAGCGTGCCAAATCGGACTTCGATTTGGCGATTGCCTCAAATCCAAAGGCGGATGTCGCGTATTGTCAGCGCGGGGTTTTGAAGCGAACGCAGGGCGAGTTTGCATCTGCCATTTCAGATTTTAACTCGCGGACACGATCAGGATACAGTACCGCAAGCGGTAGCGAGCCGGGTAAGCACTCGCCAGGCTAACAGCTTTTTTCACCCTTAAATCGTTCCCCTTGACAATATCCTATGTAGATAATTATACATATAACTATCTAGTACAAAAAACTAATCCGAATGGAGAGAAGATGGGCTACAAGTATTTGTCCTACACAATGGCGTTGATTTTGCAGGCGCTGGAAAACGGCTACCGCTATGGTTTTGAAGTGATGACGGTGACGGGCTTGGCGAGCGGCACGATCTATCCGGCTTTGCGGCGCATGGAAGACGCCTTGCTGATCAAATCCAAATGGGAAAAACAAAGCATCGCGCAGGCCGAGCAGCGCCCACCGCGCAAGTATTAC
>JANMKB010000209.1:0-13720 GCA_031371805.1 Blastocatellia bacterium
TATTTTGATGATTGGGCCGCCGGGATCAGGCAAGACTATGCTTGCCAAACGCGTCCCTACGATTTTGCCTCCGATCACTTTTGATGAGGCGTTAGAGACCACAAAAATTCATAGCGTAACCGGATTGTCTGATTCGCATGGATTAGTGCGCCAGCGTCCTTTTCGCTCGCCGCATCACACGATTTCCGATGCCGGGTTAATCGGTGGCGGTGCGATTCCAAGACCCGGTGAAGTCTCGTTAGCCCACAACGGGGTTTTATTTCTCGACGAACTGCCAGAGTTTGAGCGCAATGTTTTAGAAGTTTTACGGCAGCCGCTCGAAGATCACAAAGTGACGATCAGTCGGGCGGCGATGTCACTGACCTTTCCGTCAAGTTTTATGCTCGTAGCCGCGATGAACCCCTGCCCATGCGGTTTTTTCAATGATCCGACGCGTGATTGCAAATGTAGTCCGCCGCAAATCCAGCGCTACATTGCCAAAATATCCGGGCCATTGCTCGACCGGATAGACATTCATATTGATGTGCCAGCGGTGAAAGTCCGTGAGCTTTCCGAAGCCGAAGCCGCTGAAGGTTCCGCCGAAATTCGCGCACGCGTGAAGCAGGCGCGGCAGCTTCAGCAGGAACGCTACGCCGGAGAAAATGTTTTTTGTAATGCGCAAATGACGCCACGCTTGCTGCGAAAATATTGTCAGTTGGAGGTGGCGACGCAAACAATGCTGGAACGTGCGATTACGAAATATGGCTTGTCAGCGCGGGCGTATGACCGGATTCTGAAAGTCAGTCGCACCATCGCTGATTTGGAAGGAGTCGAGCAGGTCAGCGGCAACCATATCGCCGAAGCCGTAAATTTCAGGACGCTGGATCGCAATTACTGGCAATGAGGGCCGACCCAAACTTGAATTAATGTTTTCCTGTGTCAGGGCAATCAGACGCACAAAAGCTTCGTTGACTAACGCCGTAGTTTGCAGCACATGCCCACGCCGCTCGCCTGCCAGATAACCGTGCGCCAGACAATGCAATTCGCAGTACACCAGCGGCGTGACTTGTGCCAGCGCATCCTGATCTCCCTGCTTCCAGGCGACCAGTAATTGCGTGATATTCGGAGTTGGGGAGTCATTCATAACCGCGTAAATTCGCTATTAAATCCTCAATAAAATGGCACATCAATTCCGTCTCAACCATCGGACAAGGCGTGCTGAAAAATATTTTTTTGCGTCAAGAACACTTTTGCCCGCCAATTCCCCCTTACACATTAAGAGCAATCGTAACGCAGCAGTTCAGAGAAGAACGTGACGCCAATGAAATTTAACCTTCGAGGCGTTGCTTAGGCAGCGTAACGTTTTGCCCGATTTTTTACATCACGAAAAGGAAAAAATAAAGTTATGAAAATATTCGATAGAACTATTCGTCTCTCAGCCGCCCTCGCCATTGCGATGGCAGTGTTCCTGACCGGATTGAGCGCACGCACTGAGGCGCACCCTGCCAGCAAAACCCTGGTCTTCTCGAACGTCGAGAAGCACGTTCATATCAAGGTTGAAATTCACGGAGATATTGACCATCACACGGTGGAATCGGTCGAGCATCTGGTGGCCGAATGGCTGGAGTCCGCGCATTTTGTAGTTGAGCATACAGCGGGTGCGAATGCGCTCGAACTGCATGTGGTTTTGAATGTAACGGACAATCATCATTTCACCATTGATGAAGATTGCGGCGATTGGCACGAAGAAAAAGAAGCAGCCGTGCTGGATGCCATTGATGACATCCTCCATCACATGACCGAGGACTTCATTGAAAAATTCAGTCATTGATCAGCGGCTTTTCCCAGCAGTAAACCCCGTGCCAGCAGCCCTCCCAGAACGCTGGGACAGAGATAGGTGGCTGTCCATAAGCGGAGACGCGAATTTCACCTTTACCCCGAATAATCCCTGGCCCGCTGGCAAATATAAATTTGAAGCCGTGATGCTGGATGAAGATGGCCAGCAAAAAGATCAGAAATCGGTACCGTTTACCATTTCCTGATCCTGCATTTTCCAAATGGTTCGAGCGGGCGATGCATAGGGATAGAGGCAACCCCCGGTGCATCGTTTTCTTTGTTGCAAATCAAGGGGGAACAAAATACTACAAACAGAAAGGATAATGAAATGTCACAAGCAGCAACTGAACAACTCACCCGCATCATGCCGAGCTCCTGGCTAATAACGCGCCAAAATTAGTAACCGATTAACTGTGCTGTGCAAGCAGCCCCTAACCCAGCAAGGAGAAACGCATTATGAATCGCATCTTAATTACCATCGTTCTGGCAGCCTTCGCACTCTCATTCACCGCCTGCGCCACCACCGACAATGCCAGTACAACCAAGAAGGTGGCAGCAGCCTCGCCATCGGCTTCAGCAGAAAGCTCTGCTGACATCGAAAAGGCAATCACACAAATGGAGCGCGACTGGGAGGAAGCGCTGAAAAATAAGGACAAGACCAAACTGGAAAGTCTCATTGCCGACGACTATGTCGGCATTGGCTGGGATGGCAAAATCTCTACGAAAGCTGAAAGCATCGCCAATAGTATCGCGGCAGACACCAAACTTGATTCTTACACGCTTGATCCGGTAAAGGTGCGAGTCTACGGTGACGTCGCCATCGCCACTTCAGGCGACACCGAAAAGAGCAGTTTTAAAGGGAAAGATACGAGCGGACGCTGGGTTTGGACGGATGTTTACGCGAAGCGCAATGGGCGCTGGCAGGCTGTTTCTTCGCACAGCAGCCGTATCCAGGAACCGAAAGCGTAACACTCGTTTTCGTTGTAGGGGAAAACCACGAGCCGTCTCGCTTCTCATAGTTTTTCCAACTAGCAAATCAGGAAGGAGGAGGGACTGACACCAATCAGTTCCTCCTCCCCATATCCACTAAGGAGAAAATCATGACCCCTGAAATTACTCTTACACCCAACACCGTTGCCCCTGTCGCCGCACATGAACGCATCATCACGATGGATGTCCTGCGCGGCGCGGCAGTTCTGGGCATTCTGTTGATGAACATTCTGAGTTTCGGTTAGCCTAAGCGGGCTTACATGGATCCGTCTGTGGCGGGCGGTGACACCGGCACGAATTAGCCGTACTGGTTCGCCAATCAGATTTTCTTCGAGGGCAAGATGCGCGCTATTTTCTTGATGCTGTTCGGCGCGGGCGCGGCCTTGCTCATCCAGCGTGCCGATGCGCGGGGCGCGGGGTTGCTCTTCGCGGATATTTATTACCGCCGCACCATCTGGCTGATTCTCTTCGGCATCCTGCACGCGTATTTCATCTGGAGCGGCGATATTCTTTATCCCTATGGCGTCGCCGGGTTGTTAGCTCTTCCCCCTCCGCAAAGCCAATCCGAAATGGTTGCTGGTGCTGACGGCGAGCGGCAAATACGTCTGGGATGATTTCGACAATCTCAAACTGCGCGACAAAGCCACGGTTGCGCGCCAACTCGAAGCGCAAGGGAAGCCTCTGAGTGATGAGCAAAAAGACGACAAGAAAAAGTGGGATGACAAGTGGAACGATTTGAAGCCCACCGGAGCCGTGCTCAACAAAGAGATCGCAGCGAAGCTTTCTTTCCTATAATGCAACAATTATCACGACTGCAAAGGTGGCAGTGGAAACCTGACTTTGATAATAGACTTGCCAGCCAATACCAGAACAATTGTCAACTGGTAATACAAGAAAGGTTTGGACGAATTACATCACTCACCAGCGCAAACGAGCGCCGCCCGACATAAGCGTTGGGTTAAGTTCTCTCACTGGATCGGGAGCATAAGTTTCATGACGCTGGCTTTTACCGGAGTCGTGATTTTGATGGTTCACCCGCGACTTTATTGGGGCGAAGTGGGCAATGATTTGACGCCTGCGTTGCTTGAATTGCCCCTCAGCCGCAACTACCAGCATGGCGGTTGGGAAAAGCGCGAGCCTTTCTTTCAGGAAGCTGCTTCGCCCATTAGCGCGAATCGCACTTACGAAATTTTCAATCAGAACGGCTGGGGGCGCAGCCTGCATTTTCTGGCGGCGTGGTTGCTCGTGCTGACGGGATTGTTTTATTTGCTGGCGGGAATTTCTTCTGGTCACTTCTGGCGACATCTTACGCCACGATGGGCGGAATTCACACTCAGTCAGTTTTGGCGTGAGGTGAAAGAGCATGCGCGACTGCGGATTCGCGCCGCGACGGGCGGGCCGCAATACGGGCTGCTGCAAAAATGTGCATATTGCTTGGTCGTATTCCTTGCGCTGCCATTGATCGTCATAACAGGGCTAACGATGTCGCCTGCGATTACCGCTGCGTATCCGTTTCTGTTACGACTGTTCGGCGGGTACCAATCCGCGCGCACCATTCACTTCTTTGCTTTCGTCGCGCTGGTGCTTTTCCTGTTTGGGCATGTAGCAATGGTCATCTTGTCTGGCTTCAAACGCCAGATGCGCGGCATGACTTTCGGAGGGAACCATGAAAATGAATAAGCTGATTACACGACGTGAAGCGCTGCTTGGCGGGCTGACCGCCGCCAGCGGATTGCTGCTGACAGGCTGCTCAAAGAATCTGCCGCCCACCTACGGCAACATCCTGCGGATGGGCGATAATCTGACTTACAGCGCACATCGTGCTCTACTGCCTGGACAGTCATTGGTGAAGGAATACAGTCATCAGGACATTTCTTCGTTTCCCGCGACTGGTACGACGAATCCCGGTGATCCTGCCAAACCAAAATCCAGCGAACTCTATCGGCGTTTACAAAGCGGCGGATTTGCCGATTGGCGTTTGTCCATCGAAGGACAGGTAGCCAGACCGGGTTCTTTTTCGCTGGGTGAACTCAAGCAGCTCCCCGCGCAAACGCAGATCACCCGGCATACTTGCGAGGAAGGCTGGTCTGCCATCGGCGAATGGACGGGCGTGCCGTTACGTCGTGTGCTGGACGCTGTGGGGCTGCTGCCCGAAGCACGTTTTGTCAGTTTCTATTCCTATGATGATTGGGCTGACAGCATTGACCTGTTCGACGCATTGCACCGGCAGACGCTGCTGGCCTACGGAATGAACGGACGCGATTTGCCGGTCGCACACGGAGCGCCCGTGCGGCTCCGCGTGGAAAGGCAGGTAGGCTACAAGAGCATGAAATACTTGCAGCGCATCGTCGTGACGAACGAACTCGACGACGGCGGTGATAAAGGGAGTCCGAAAAACGGGTGGGCGTGGTACGTCGGAATTTGAGAGCACGCTCCCCCTATTCCCGTGAATGAGGAAGGTTTTGAGTTGACCAGACTAGGGTGGAAGCACTCGATAAATGTAATCATGGAGACTAAATATGAAGATTGTTTTTGTGGCATTGATTGTTGTAGCTACCCTGACCGGTTGCTCTCGCAGCCCGCAGCCCTCAACTGATACGGGTGCGAAGGTACATTCCTATTACGTTGCTGCTGATGAGGTGGATTGGAATTATACTCCCAGCGGCATAGATCAAATGATGGGGATGGACTTTATGGACTATGCGAAAGTGGTTACTGAACGGGGACCACATCGCATCGGCACAGTGTACCGGAAGGCGCTTTATCGGGAGTACACGGATGAAACCTTCACGACCCTGAAGCCGCGACCGGTCGGCTCGGAGTATCTCGGCATGCTGGGGCCCGTCCTGCGCGCCGAAGTCGGTGAGACCATCCGCGTTGTATTCAAGAATAATGGTACTCACCCTTTTACGATGCACCCGCACGGCGTCTTCTACAAGAAGGATTCCGAAGGCGCACCATACGCCGACGGTTCATCGGGAGGTGACAAGAAGGATGATGGCGTTCCGCCCGGTCAGACGCACATTTACACCTGGGAGGTTCCTGAACGCGCCGGCCCTGGCCCGCAAGACCCAAGCTCACTCGTGTGGCTATATCATTCCCACGCCATGGATCTGAAGGATGTCGAGAGCGGCTTGATTGGTGCCATCATCGTGACGCGCCGTGGGATGGCGAATCAGGATAGCAAGCCAAAAGATGTTGATAAGGAATTCATCAACCTGTTCATGATTTTTGATGAGAATTCCTCCTGGTATCTCGACCACAACATCCAAACCTTCACGACAGATCCGAAAGGTGTGAATAAGCTGGAATCAGGCTCGCCATTTATGGAGGAGGGCAGCTTTAGTGTGTTTCAGACGACTGGATTCGTCTCATCGAATTTCAAAGCGACGATCAATGGGTACATGTACTCCAACATGCCAATGATGACGATGAAAAAAGGGGAACGCGTGCGGTGGTATCTCATCACCGTGGGGCAAGGCTCCAACTTTCATACGCCGCACTGGCACGGTAACGTCGTCATGCAGGCAGGGCGTCAAACGGACGTACTCTCGATTGCACCTGCACAAATGGAGACGGTGGATATGATTCCTGATGATCCGGGAACGTGGATGTATCACTGCCATATTTCTGAACATATGCATGCTGGGATGGTGGCCAATTATAAGGTCGAGCCATAACTGCCAGAAATTTTACCGCGGGCCGGATTTGGCAATGCCCCTGCACCGATCTATTACTGCTTAAACTGGAGAAGAAAATCAAATGGTTAGAAAATTAAATCAAACAAGTCAGTCGCTCATGCTCGTCGCAATGTTGCTGCTCGGCGTTGCAGCCTGACATCCATAGCGGCGACAAGTTGGGCGGTGATGGCACTGGCGACGATTGATTCACTACCCAATGATGGGACACCGATTCGCTGGTAAAAAAAAGAGACTATGAATAATCCGCAAACATTAATTGCTGCTTTAGCGGGCGCTCCTGAAATCATTATTGGTCTCGTGCGCGAAGTGTCGCCGCAAAATCTGAAACGTCGTCCCAGCCCGAACAAATGGTCAGCGCACGAACACGCCTGTCACCTCACGACGGCAGACACGCCTTACCTCGCACGGCTGGAGTTGATGCTTTCCGATCCATCGCCCCAAATCACGCCGATGTCAGCTTCGCCGGAAGAGGAAGCAGGCGCATTACGCAACGTTGATCTGGACGAAGTGCTGGCCTTGTATGTGTGTGAACGGGCGCACCTCGTCGAGCGTTTACAGCGGCTTTCTGACGCTGATTGGCAACGAACGGCTCGTTTCACAGATGTTTTTCCCGACCGCACTCCCTACTCACTTCTTTACTTCCGCCGTCCAATTCAACGCCACATTGATCGGCGGCGTAGGCGCGCGCTCCGTCACGACGCTAGTCAGGAAGCGTTGGCCGTCCTTGCTGGGCGCGTAATTCGTGCCTTCGATTTCAAAGAGGGGACGCGGTGCGCTGGCTTGGAATTCAGCCCCACCGTTATTGACGCTGGCCACCATCAGTTGCTTGCCTGAAAGATAGAACAACTCTTTGCCATCGGCGCACCAAGCGGGGTTGTTGCCGCCGCTTTTCGAAATTCGCCACGCGCGACCAGGCCGCGGGAAGGTTGTGACATAAACCTCAGCGACTCCCGTCTCGTCTGAAACATAAACAAGCCAGTTACCGTCCGGTGAGACTTTCGCGCCGCGTTCATCGAATTTCGTTTGCAGCAAGGGGAGTGGTTTGTGTTCGCCAATCAGCGATAAAGCCCAGATGTCGGTGCGCGTCTGCGGATCGCCCATCGCGTAAATCAAAACCTTTCCATCGGGCGACCACGAGAGGGGATAGGTTTGGAAGCGTGTTTCCAGCAAGCGTTCTTCCGGCGCAGTTCCCGTGGTGCGCTTGAGATAAAGATTCAGCGCCGAATTGCGCGCCGAGGCGAACGCCAAGTGCTCACCGTCGGGTGACCAGACGGGAAAGAAGTTTGCACTGTCGGTGTCGGTCACTACGCGGGTGCTCGTGCCTTGCGCAAGATTTAACTGCCACAGCGAATTGAGTCGGTTCGGCTCGTTGCGAATCAGCGCCACCGCAGTGTCATCAGGCGACAACGCGAAACTCGTCCAGGGTTCGGCGGTTCCGGCTTCACTCAGCCGCTTGCCGCTGCGGTCACGCCAGGTCAGTTGCGCGACATCCATCTCACGATTTTGCAGGTAAGCCAGCGTATTGCTTTGGCCATTCGCGGCGGTCGTAAAGCGCGCATTGCCGGTCAAGCTGACGATCACGTTTTCGGCAACGCGAAACGGCTCGCCTTTCAGTTCCAGGCGGTCGGGATCGAAGGCTCGCGCCAGCAAGGTGTTGCGATTGAGCGCATACAAAATATAACCCGACGCCGACCAGACAGCCCGCGTAGAATTGGCGCTGTCTGGACTCAGCGGAATCAGCGTCTTGTGCTCTTTGCTGTTGAGCGAGCCAACATAGATGCCGTGGTTTTCTTTCCCGAAAAGGTGAAACAGAAAATGCTGACCGTCAGGCAAAAAAGACGGATAATCGTGATTGGTTTCGCTGAGCGCCGTATTGAGTTCGGTGACGACTTCGGGTTTGCCTCCCGCCGCATTCACGCGCGAGAGCGCCGCTCCATCGCCCGCGCAAAAAAGTATAACGCCGTTCTGACTCCAATCGCCGCCACGTCCTGCTCCGGCGGGGCAGATGAGCTCGATCACGCTCGACCGCGTATCAATTTTTTTCAGTTTATTGTCAGCGAAAAATGCGATGGAATTGCCATCCGGCGACCAGAAAGGGGAATCGGCTCCCTCCGTACCTGCAAGCGGTTGTGTCGTGAACGAATCAAGCGAACGCAGCCAGAGTTGGCGCGTCTTGCCTGTCGTTGCGCTGAATACCAAACGCCCGCCGTCGGGTGAGAGCGCAAGGTCAGGGGCTTGTGACGAAAGTGTGCCGGTGTCTTTGGGCAAAGGAATCGAGAGGCGGGTGATGCGTGATTCCGGCGACGGACTGCGCAGCCAAAGCAGGGTTAAAATCAACGCTGCTGTCAGTAGCAACAAACTGATCGCCGCCCACATCAACCGCTCGCGATTGAAAATCGTCGTTCTGGCCTTTTCGGGTTCGCGCTCCAGGCCAGCCTTCAACATGAGTTGCGGCTGCGAATCGGAGAAAACTGCCACCGCTTCAATGGCAAAACTGAGATCGTTCGCCGTTTGAAAGCGTCGCTCCGGGCGTTTTTCCAGACAGTACCGCGTGACGCGCTCAAGTGGCGCCGGGATTTGCGGGTTCGTGGTCGTGATTTCCAACGGATCATCTTTGACAATCGCCGCCATAACTTCGGCGAAGGTATCGCCCTGAAACGCGCGCTGCCCGGTCAGCATTTCGTAAAGAATAATGCCGAAGGAAAAAATATCAGACCGGTGATCAGCTTCCTGTCCCCGCACCTGCTCGGGCGACATATAACCCACTGTCCCCATCACTACGCCCGGCTCGGTCTGCGGCGGTTGCGTCAGCGTCTCGGCCTCCTCACTCCCAACCAGCCTGAGGGGCTTCAACTTGGCTAGCCCGAAATCGAGAATTTTGACGCGCCCTTCCGTTGTCACGAAAATATTGGCGGGCTTCAGGTCACGATGCGTGATGCCTTTCTCGTGGGCGGCGGTCATTCCCTGCGCGATCTGCTGCGCGTAATCCAACGCCTGACGCAGCGGTAGCGGCCCATCTTTGAGCAGCGCCCGCAACTCTGTTCCTTCGAGCAATTCAGTGATGATGTAAGGCATTCCCTGATGCGCGCCCGTATCGTGAATGGTGACTATGTTCGGATGGTTGAGCGCGCTGGTAGCTTTGGCTTCAAGCTCAAAACGGCGCAAGCGATCAGGATCGCTGGCGAAAAACGCGGGCAGGACTTTGAGCGCTACGGCGCGGTCAAGGCGCGTGTCAAGGGCGTGATAAACTTCACCCATGCCGCCCGTGCCCAGCAATGAGCGAATTTGATAGTGTCCGATTTGTTGCCCTATAAGCTGTGCCGCAGGCTGTTGCTTGAGCATGGTCGCGGCCAATTGCATGGCAGGTCGGTCGAGGAATTTCTCTGCCTCGTGGTGATGCGCTAAGAGGTCTTCGACGGCGGCACGCAACTCAGCATCCGCACCGCAGGCTTGCTGCAACCAGTCGGCGCGCTCCGCCGGAGCGCATTCCAGTGCTTCATCAAAAAGTATGCCGATGCGTTGGTATCTTTCTGGAGTCATGACCTGAGTTAAGTTGTCGCGCTCAATTGCTGATATAACCAAGCCTGAGCCATGCGCCAATCACGGCGCACTGTACTGAGTGAAACGTGCAGGACTTCAGCGGTTTCTTCCAGACTCAGCCCGCCGAAAAAGCGCAACTCGACGATACGCACCTGACGCTGGTCGAGTTTTTCCAAATCATTCAAAGCGTCGTCAAGTTTAACGAGATCAGGATTATTGCGCCCGCCAACCTCTACTGCTTCAGACAGCGAAACCTGCACGGCTTGCCCGCCGCGTTTGAGCGCCTGCCGCTCGCGGGCGAACTGGACGAGGATGTACCGCATCAATGTCGCCGCTACACCAAAAAAGTGCGCACGGTCTTGCCATTCGACTTGCTGCCAATCAATCAGCCGCACGAAAGCTTCGTTGACCAGCGCCGTCGTTTGCAAGACGTGGCCTTGCCGTTCGCCTTTGAGGTAGCCGTGCGCCAACAGATGCAATTCGCGGTAAACGAGCGGCGTCAGTTGTTCGAGCGCCGCTTGATCGCCCTGTTTCCACGCGATGAGCAAGCCCGTAATGTTCGAAGTCATTTTGAGTGTCATAGCCTCTAAATGTTGTAGGGGCTTCTACAGTAGTAACAAAGTAACACACACGCGGCGCTTTCATCCAGCGCTTAAAAATGCGTATGCCGAACTCCAATCCCGCCACGCGAAAAACTTTTTTTGAAAACAGTGAACACTTTCGCTGGTGGATTCCCCCTTATCCGGTGAAAGCAACAAATCACAAACGCGCTTGCGACGCTGTGCGAGTAGTTATTGCCTCTCGCAATGATGACGCAAGCGACAAAATTTTTAACAGAACGTAGGAGAAAAAATGAACAAGATCAAAATGCGCAAAAATGGCATTGCTTTATTGATGCTGATGATGGTCAGCGTCGCAACGGTTGATACGCTTTACGCCAAAGCGGCTTTGTCTGTTGAACCTCAACAGCAGAAGTCATTGCGGCAAGGGGCGAGATACTCAGTCGAGAAAGTAAGGGGTATTGATGAATTATGGGGCGGCTTTTCAATGTTTGCTTCTGAGGCACATATCAGCGACGTGACCTTAGGCCATGACAAAAAAATGAGCGAGCCAACCGAAGACTTTGGCCCTAATGACACTATCTTCGCAGCGGTTAAAATCGCGGAAAATGTTAAGACCGTCAAGGTGATAGGCCAGCTGCATATCGTTAAGATCGCAGGGATGAAAGCGGGACCGATACCAGGAATTGAAGTGATCGTCACGTTGACACGCGAAGGTATCGCTAACTTCGAATTCAGTAAGCCGACCAAGGGCTGGCCACTTGGAACGTACAAGTTTGTGGCCCTGTTGGTTGATGGGAAAGGCGAAACGATTGATACCGCGTCGCATGAATTCACTGTGGAGTAGCGTTAGCAGCTTCTTACTGCAACCAGTCCGTTCCTTCGGCAAGAACCAAATTATTAGCCATTTAGGCGGTGACCGCCTTTAACCATACACAATAAGGATAACGCAATGAAAAATATCAAAGTAGTTTTAGGTTGCCTGACAATGCTGGCAACGATTTCGACAGGCTGTACTGTGACCACCAGCGGGAGTTTGAACACGGGAAGTCCGACGCCAACCGCGAAAGCCTCCACCGCCGCCTCACCTGCCGCCGCCAAGACCGTACCCGCCGCCAGGATCGTGCCAGTACCGGCCAACTGGATCACGATGGAAGACGGCAAAAAGGGCTATTCCTTTGAGGTGCCAGAGGGAACCGAGCACCACAACGAGCGAGCTAACGGCGTGGATGTGTTCATCGCTGGCTTACCAAAACCGAGTGAAGTGGGTGTCATGGTGATGGCCTTCAAAGACCCGAACCTGACGAAAGACGATCTGGTTAAAGTTGCCTCAGGTGCATTGGAAGGACTCGGCGCAAAGAAGGTAAAGATCGGAAATCTGACCGAATTAAGCGCTGATTACAGTCTGGCGTCATATACCGCGCTCAATGAGGACGGCAAACCAGTGAAAGGCAAAGTGCTCGTGGCAACCGATGTCACCGACAATTATGTGATGCTGGTCGGAACCGAAGAACCGCAATACCAGGCGAGCGAGAAAATCATAGATCAAATCTGGGGCAGTTTCTCGATGCACAGCGGCGGCGCAAGCGGCAAGAGCTAATGCCTGGCGGGGGCTTTGACGGAGTCTGACGCGCATCAAGGTCAGCCCACTATCACAGCTCCTTTCATCCCCAACCCACTTCATCTAATGCAAATTAGGAGATTGAATATGAACCGAAGTCTTATCGCACGACTGACAACGTTGACCATCGTGGCCTTCCTGCTTGCTGGCGGAATCTATTGCTGGCCTTTGACTGAATTAACCACGCAAGCGCAATCCAAGCCTGCGGGGAAAGGGAGTTTCAAAGTTGGCCGCTCCCCTTCATCTGGAAAAAAGAACGTCAAACTCAAAATGACTGCCGAAGATCGTCAGGCGCTGCAAGAAGTAGCCAATGAAATGAATAAAGTCTTTGTCTTGCCGCAAAATATCTATCTTTCGGTAGATGAATGCGGAGAGGCGAATGCTTATTACGACCCTGACACCAAAGAAATCATTATGTGTACGGAATTGGTCACGCATTTTGAGAAAGCCTTTGGCAAAGCGGTAAAGAACAAAGAGAAAGCCTCCGAAGCCGTAGACGACGCGACGATGTTTGTCTTCTTTCACGAACTCGGCCACGCCTTGATTGATATTTACGATCTGCCGGTGACGGGCAAAGAAGAGGACGCCGTAGATCAACTTTCCACGCTGATTGTCGCGGATGGCAGTCCCGAAGGCGCATCGTCAGTCTTTAATGGCGCATTGTCATTCGTCATCGCGGACGAAGGTGAGTTGGATGACTCAGCTTTTTGGGATGAGCATTCGATGGGACGCCAGCGTTTTTACAACATCATCTGTTTGCTTTATGGGCAAGACCCAAAAGCGCACAAAGAGATGGTGAACAAGCAAGTCTTACCGCAAGCACGCGCCCAGCGGTGTCCATCAGAATATGAGCGGACAGAAAAAGCATGGGGCACATTGTTAAGTCCGCACATGAAAAATTGACAGGCGTCTTTGTCTTCGTTCGTGTCAGTAGCCCGCGCGTCAGCTACTGACACCTTTACAGTTTTGCAAACCAACCAACAACCAAACAGACACTTCATGACGAAGTGGAGGAAATAATTTTATGAACCTTACGAAAAAACTTTCAGCGATAGCTTTATTGGGGCTGATCACTTTGGGTGCGGCCTGCTCGTTCAGTGTTTCGACGGCGAATATCGGCGGGATAAAGATGGGCAAAG
Source organism: Blastocatellia bacterium (assembly GCA_031371805.1). Taxonomy (GTDB): domain Bacteria; phylum Acidobacteriota; class Blastocatellia; order RBC074; family RBC074; genus JAFDVL01. Next base: position 13,367 of record JANMKB010000209.1, read on the forward strand.
ACAAAGAGATGCAGCAGGAAACCACCACGTTCGAATCAAATGAAACGATCTATTCAACCGTCGTGATTTCGAGTAATCCGGGTACTGTCAAAGTCAAAGGCAGCCTGCATATCGTAGAGGTCGAAGGGCAAAAAGCCGGACCGATACCGGGGCTTGAAATGACAGTTACCGTCCCAGGTGCAGGCACCGCAAACTTTAACTTTACCCAACCGAATAACGGATGGCCCAAAGGAAAGTATAAGTTTGAAGCCTTGATGAACAATGAAGACGGCGAACAAAAAGATTCCAAGTCGCAGGAGTTTACCGTGAATTGATCTGGCCATTCAACGTGGTGTGAGTAGGCGCGCGCGTCAG
>JANMKB010000218.1:0-6395 GCA_031371805.1 Blastocatellia bacterium
AATTTGAGAAATCCGCTCTGCATCCATTTTCTTCAAATCCATTCTTTTGTTAGAAACATTGGGAATGTTGGAAAACTGTAGCGATTTAACTTCCTGACGATATAGCTCGTCCAATTTACGGGCTTCCAGGGAATTGTCTTCGATGACTTCAATGATGTCCGGGCCGGTTTCGCGGGGTGGCGGCGGATCAAATGAATTGACCGCCAAGGCTTTCGCAATACTGAACTTCAATTCGACTTTGGGAATAATTTTGGCGATTGGACGCAGCGTAAATTTAGCGGAGGGTAATTCTTTGATTTTTTCTTCAGCCAAAGCTTTGGCTTGATAATTTGTTTTGGCGGGAGAGGTTGCCTTCAATTGCGCCTTTGCTAATAAATTTGTCGCGTTCAGATCTTTTGCAATTTCATTCGCTGGCTTACTGTCTTTTTCGACTTTTGCTTTCGCTTCGTGTTTATCGGGACTGGCCTTGCGCTCAGCTTTATTTTCGGACTTAACATCAGACTTAACAAACGATTTAGCTAATTTGTCTTTCGTCGCTGATGTTTTTTTCGCCGCCAATTCCTGCTTCTTTTTATCGCGTTCAGACTTGCGTTTAGCAGTTTTATCCTTTTTATCTTTTACCTTTTCTGCCTTATCTTTTTGCTGTTTGGATTTTTCTTTGTGTTGTTTGGCCGCGATTTTAACATCAGCTTTGCTTAAGCGTTTATTGCGCTTATTTTTTTCGTCCTCATGCTGGGATTTTTTATTTTTGGCAAGCTGCTGTTTGTTTTTGGAGTCTTTCTCTTTGGCAGCTTTGGCTAATTGTTTGGGGTCGGATTTTTGCGCGGACTTTGCTTTATCTTTAGTATTTTCTTCGGCTTTGCGTTTTTTGTCTGCGGCAAAGGCAAGTGAAGCAAGCGATAAAATTAAAACAAGCGTCAGGGGGATTTGCAAAGGTCTAAAGTTGGGACACATATCTTTCCTTTAGTTGGGGGTTTATTTGCCAGCACCAGTCTCTGCACCCACACCGTCTGTGGCAATTGGAGTTTTTCATTATGCCTTAAATCTGTTCTAAAAACAAAACGGAGGTAAAGCGCTTAACCCACTTCACCTCCGCTCAGTTTATTCTAAATAACTAATCGGTCAGTTTTTCTTTTTCCCCGTCGTTGCTTTTCCGCCACCACCAGCATCTTTCTTCATCGCATTAATCGCATCTTTCGAGGGCTTGAGTTTCATTTGCTCAATAACGCCTTTTGCCTCTGCCACGCGCGGATCGCTGGCAGGAGCTTTATCTATGAAAAACTGAAGATAATTTGCGCCATCCTGAAACGTTTTTTCATCGCTAAAATAGGCGAGTCCCATTCCGTAATAAGCTTCTGCATAGTTAGGGTCAAGATCAATCAGAGCTTTATACGCCGCTAACGCAGCAGGATTACCAGAATCACGGAGTGTTTCTGCGCCATTGAACATATTTTTCTTTTTCTGGATCGGATCGTCCGCTAACTCTGCCATTGCCAGATAGTCTTTATTGGCGGCTTCAGCCATTTCCTTGTCGGAAAAGCGCTTGCCAAGCAATGAGGAAGAATCAGCTCTGACTTTGATATAAGCGGATTTATTAGCTTTATTTGCCGCTGCCCTAGCTGGATCGGTAGCCGTCGAGGTATCTAACAAGGTAATTGATTTAGTTGCGGCGGAAACGGCTTCGATAAAATCCGCCTTAGCTGGATCACGCTGCGCCGGGTCTTTCAAACTGTCATTCAGTTTGCCAACTCCGCGATTGTAAAGTGACAAGCCTTTGAAATACCAAAAGACGTTTTGTTCCGCGTCAATCGCAATTCCCTTCTCGAACTCCACCAAAGCGCCGCTGTAATCTTTGTTATTAAACAGCGCCTTGCCCGCAGTCAAGGTATCATTCATTGCTTTGTTATCGCCTTCGATTTTTTTATTTTTATTCTCAACTTCAGCTTTCTTTTTATTGAATTCTTCCTCGGCTTTTTTATCCACCTTCGCCGGAGCACCACCGCCAGCCGCGGGTGCAGCGCCACCTGATTTCAGATTGGCTCTGACCTCATCTATCGTCAGACGCTTGCCATCACCAGGCGCAAGCTTGTATGCGGGAATTGGCTGATCGGGCTTGTGTCCGGTCGAGTAACCCGGTGCAAAACCATCCGCGCCCACGATGATCGTATAGGTTCCGCCATACTGAATTCCGGCGTGAATAAATTTACCTTTTTTATCGGTTTTTAATATTCCGCTGCTCCATTTAATGTCGTTACGATGAATTTGCACCTCAGCACCAGCAATAGGTGCGCCATCAACAGTCGTGACTTCGCCTTCCATGCGTCCGACCTGAGCCAGTACACTGACGGTTAAAAAGGCCAGCAGAACTAGAGCCGGAATAATTTGTTTGATCTTCATAAGTGTCCTCCGTTTCGGTGGTGGAAATAACAAAACTTTTTTTAGCGCCGCAACTTTCGTTCGGGAGTGTCCGAGCGCGCCGCTTAGATGTATGCCTGAATAAAATTGGTTGCGTGAACTGTAAGCCCGATTGTAATTCAGTCCTGAACCAGATTTCAAATGCCACGCAAATTTATCCGATAAAGTTTTCCTCTTTATATTAGACATAGCCGTTCGCCTTGAACCAGTTAACAGCTTTTTCAATCGCGCCTTCAATCGGACTGGCGGGTAAGCCCAATTCACGCACGGCTTTTGACGAGTCGTAATACATCGCGTGGCGCGACATCTGAACCGAATAATACGAAACCTGCGGCGTCTTGCCAAAGTAACGTGCCAAAATCATTTCGTCTATCACTGCCACAGCCAATGGAAGAATATGTGGCACGGCGAATTTTGGCGCTGGCTTGCCCGTCACTGAAGCCAGAATCTGCAACATCTCTTTCAATGTCAAATTGCGATTGCCAAGAATATAGCGCTCGCCTGTTCGACCTTTTTGCCAGGCCAGAAGATGACCGCGCACAACATCTTCGACAGCAATTAAATTCAAGCCAGTACACACATAAGCCGGCATTCGATCCTGCAAAAATCGCAGGACGATTTCACCTGTTGGAGTCGGCTTTACATCATAGGCTCCAATCGGAGTCGAAGGGTTGACAATCACAACATCAAGTCCATTTTTCGCGGCTTTGAGAGCAGCTTGCTCGGCCAGGAATTTTGACTTCTTGTAATCGCTGACTAACGCATCAACAGTCGTCAGATTTTCTTCCGTAGCCAAACTCCCGGCTGGCGGCACGCCGATGGCGGCAACTGAACTGGTGTGAACAAATCGTTTGACGCCGGCAATTTTTGCCGCTGCCAGAATATTTTCAGTGCCGAGGACATTCGCATTATAAATTGCAGCACGATCTTTGACCCATAATGAATAATGCGCGGCAACATGAAAAACTACCTCGCAGCCAGAAATTTGCGCGGCGAGTTGGGCTTGCTGTTCAAGCTCACCTTCGACCAATTCAACTGGCAATCCGGCAAGGTTGCGGCGATCACTGTTAGGGCGAACCAGAGCGCGAACTTCGTGACCATCAGCCAACAGGGCGCGGACTAAATTTCCACCGATGAAGCCGGTCGCGCCAGTGATAAAAGCTTTCATAATTATTTAAGCACAAATTTTCTGCACTAAAACCAGGGCGGAAGAGCTTCGTTCAATTTCCTGTCCAGTACTCAGCGTCAGCTTCGCAACTTTTCGCAAGGCGTTCATGGCTTTCCACAGGCTCAGCAAAAACCGAACAGCGGCAAGCGGACGCAACATCATTGCCAGACAGGATTTCAGATTGTTCATTTTGCCATCAGCCGTAATTGCCAGATTAAAATCCGGCGTCGTCTGCTTCGCTTCGTCAATAATTACGCGCATTACGATTGCCGGAAGGCTCAGCCGGGTACAAATATCAAGGATGTCGTAACTTTCCATATCCACCGCCGCCGCGCCATAGGATTCGCCCATTGCCAATTTTTCCTGCGCCTTTGTCACCATAAAATCCAATGTCAGGCCAGTGCCAAAAACACAATGCCAGCCAGCCTCAACCAGCATCCGCCGCAATGACGAAGCCAATTGAAAATCACAAACTGCTGTGCCATCTGATGGCAGGGTTTGATCGCCTTCAGTGGTAGTAGCAAATTCTGGTCTGAAAACGAAACAAGTGTCGTAAAAAATAACGTCGCCGGTTTTCAGCTCAGGCGACAAGGCTCCCGCCAAACCAAGCACCAAAAGCGCATCATATTTTGTTTCGCTCAGATGCCCAGTCAGTTTTTCCCCAAACCTGCCAGCGCCGATTTGTGATTGCAGGACTGTGATTTGATTTCTGCCTGCGCGCCCCTGACAGATTCTTATCCCCTCAGAATGCGCAAACAAACATTCCTTAAGTTGTCGAGTAATTGCATTGAATTCGATGTCCGCAGCCGTCACTACGCAGAGGTGAGGGATAGGGATAGACGTGACTTTGGTTTCCATTTCAAGCACCTGTTTCTGAGCAATGTCTGTCGAGCAGGCCGCCAGTTATCATTGAAAACTTAATAACACCTTCAGCGTTCCGACTCGCGCGGCGTTTTCCAGTGCAGCAATTCCATCTGTCAGCGAATATTCAGCCGCAATCAAAGGCTCAACATCTACTTTGCCAGAAGCAAGCAGTTCCAGCGCCAGGTCAAATCTTCCGCACCGTGAGCCGATCACGCTGATTTCGTCTACGACAATGCGCGAAGTATCCAGTTGCATCGCGCCATGAAAAGTTGATTTCAGCATGATCGTACCGCGTGGCTTCACCAAATCAAGGGCCAGCCGTAACCCCGATGCCGAACCGCTGGCTTCAACTACACAATCAAAGCGCTTTGCGGGATCAACCGACAAATTGCTTAATTCAATGGTTGTAATCCCTGCCTCATTGGCAAGCTGGAGTTTGTCCGCGTGCTTGCCAATCAAAATTAAATCGCACTCGGTAGTCACAATAACACGCGCAATTAACTGCCCCAGTTTCCCATCGCCGATCACAGCTACGCGATGATTTTTGGTGATGGTGATTTGCGCAAGAATTTCACAGGCTGCGGCCAAAGGTTCAGTAAACACTGCCCGCCGATCACTGACTGAAGCGGGTACTGGCAACAAATTCACGGCGGGCAAACTCAGGTATTCCGCAAACGCTCCATCGCGCCCGACAATGCCCAGCACTGAGCGACTTGCACAATGACGGCTGTCACCAGCCCTGCATAATTCGCAAACGCCACAACCAGCATTGATTTCACCGACGACGCGAGCGCCGATTTGTGCCGGATCAGGCGACGCCGCGACGACGCCGACGAATTCGTGTCCGAGTGTGCCGCTAAAATTTGCATAGCCGCGCACGATTTCCAGGTCAGTGTTACAAATTCCCGCTGTCGTCACCCGCACCAGGGCTTCGCCCTCACGTTGCGGAATGGCAATGTCAGATAAATTTAATTGCTGGTTTTCAAACCGGAGAGCTTTCATATTTTTCATTTATTCAGCAATTGTTTTGCTTCGTCCTGGGCGGTGCGCTGAATCTGTGTCGTGGGCTGTACCTTCATTACCTCTTCCAGCAAACGATGTGCGTCATCATGGCGTTTGGCATCGGTATAAGCTTTGGCCAGAGATACTTTGATATCCAAATTGTCGGGAGCGATTTTTATCCCTTCTTGAAAATAGGAAATCGCGCGTTTCTTATCACCTCCGGCAATGGCCGGCAATTCGCGGTCAATTTCGCCAAGCGCAAGATAAGCATTTCCCATCTCATAGCTCGCATCCAGTTTCAGCACCATCAGCATTTCATTGCGGATTTTTTTCACCGTGGAAAGAGCTTTTAACGATCCGACCAGTTCCGCTTTCCCCCCATAATTTGCCGCCAGCCAGAAATGACCTTCGACCGCATCGGGTTTCAGAGCTACGGCACGCAAAGCCACAATAATTCCTTTTTCAAAGTACTTCATTTTCTCAGGTTTTTCCCCGAAATCGCCAACATAGTAAAAAGCTCGCGCCGCACGCCAAACGAAGTCGTAATTATTACTGTTTGTCGGCAAGGCGCTCTCAAGAATGGTTAACGCCTGACGATCTTTAACCGGATCGTCGCCGCGTGTAAGTAAACGGTCGGCATCTCCAATCGGGTCTTTTGAAGCAGAAGTAGAACCGGTCGGCTTTACATTGCCATGCGGAGCTGTACCAACTGCTTTTGCCTTACTTTGTGCTGTGGTTGCCAGCGATAGCCCGCAAGTAAAAACTATGCCGAGAAGAATTAAAGTCAGTTTTCGCATGTCGTAAAACTAGCAATCCGGCTTGATTTTCGCAAGCCACGCGTAATGAAAAGCTTTGCCTGCTTGCTTTCGCGCCTGCTCTCGGTTAGGATGTTCGGCTTAATGGAGTGGGCACAACGCCCACTTTTTCTATATGGGCTATCGGTTAG
>JANMKB010000228.1:0-4306 GCA_031371805.1 Blastocatellia bacterium
CGGGGGAACCACCTTTACCTCATTGAATCTGACGCTGTCTTTAAGCCAGATCGTCGGGATGGATATTTCTCCCTTTGATCCGACAGCGACGCTGATTGGCACCCAGGATAACGGGACGCAGCTTCGGTTTGATGATGGCACATGGGGAGAAATTGTTTCCGGTGACGGCGGCAATGCTGTCTTTAGTCCCAATAACCCGAATCTGATTTTCACCAGTTATGTCTATGGCACGATCTATCGGATTGATTTTGAGAAAGGAACGGGGGCGCAGATCACCAATCAACAGATTTTCGGTGAATTGACTTCGCAGCGGATTAATTTTTATCCGCCGATTGTCGGAACTAAAAACGGCAGGTTGTATGTCGGGTCGTGGCGGTTATTTATTAGCCGCAACAACGGCAGCACCTGGTACACGCCCGGCTGGACTGCTGACCTGACCAAAGGTTCCAGCGATACAATTAATGCTATCGGAGTAAGTGACTTGATTTCTGATGTGATTTATACCGGCTCTTCACAAGGCCGCGTTTCAGTCACGAAAGACAGCGGCGAAAACTGGACAGACATCACGGCTGGCCTGCCCAATCGCACGATCAAGAGCATCACGACCGATCCGAAAAATCCGGCGATTGCTTATCTGACTGTTTCTGGATTTGCTTCAGGCCATGTCTTCAAAACTACCAATTATGGAACAAGCTGGGCGGACATCAGCGGTAATTTACCAAACATTCCAACCAGTGCTTTCATCTTTGATCCCGCCAATGCCGGCACGATTTACGTCGGCACAGACATTGGCGTTTTCCGTTCGACGGATGATGGCAAAGCGTGGGAGCCGGTTAATAAAGGCATCCCGCCCGTCATCGTTACCAAACTCGTCGCTCATCCCAGTGGGATAATCCAGGCGGCCACGTATGGTCGCGGAGTTTATGAATTGAACGTCAACGCCGTTAACGTTGACGCTGCACAAAACAACCACACAACCATAGATAACAAGGAGAACCAACAATGAAAAACCTCAGACTGGTTATCGGCTTTTTTCTGCTGCTCGCCGCTTCGCAGGTCTTCGCTGATCCCATTACCCTCACCTTTACCGAATTGTCCTCACGACCTGTCAACGGCGTCAGCATTGCTGGCGTAACTTTCGGTTTTTCTGTTAATGGCAAAGCCTCGACGGATGCTGTTTACAATTCTGCGGGGCCAACCGGCACGACGTATGTCAAAGTTCCGGCGCTGGTCGGCACGACGCAGGGCGTTCTGACGTTAAACTTCATTACGCCTTCTGATCGTTTAGGTTTTGGCATCACCTTCAATAGTTTCAATACGCTGAGTCCGGGTGCGACGGTTGAATTATTCAATTCTTCGCTCCAGTCTCTCGGCAAATTTGACATCAAGACGACCTCGTTAACTTCCTTCACCGAAGCGTTGTTCGCCGTGAGCGGGCCGAGCATCATTAGCCGCGCCGTCATCACCTTCAATCCTTCCGTCTCAAGTTTCGCCATTGATAATTTGAATTTCAATGTCCCTGAACCTGCGACGCTGTTGTTGTTGGGCAGCGGTCTCGCTGGCTTGGCGGCGCTCAGAAAACGACGAAAAAATAGTTAATCAGAGTATGAACAGACAGGGCGCGGCGGGACGTTTTTATTCTCCGCCGCGCCCTGTCGCTCCTTGCTTATTCTCGTGTCATTGCTGATGATGCAGTGACAATATGCCGAACGAAAACCCTAGTAATTCCTTCCTGCCTCGCGTTCTTATCTTTTGCGATCAACTCAGTGCCGTAACCGTCAAGCCTGAAAAAAACTCCTTCGCGTTGTGGGCCAATCGCAGCGTAATTTTCGGCGTTATTTTGTTCGCCTTAAGTTTGCCGCATTCGATTGCCGCAAGTTATATCAGCCTGAGCCTGTGCGCGGTTGGCTGGCTCGGGCGGGATTTGGTAATGCGCAAATTTCATTTCGTTCGCACGCCGCTGGATTTGCCGTTGCTGTGTTTTGCCACCTTAACTTTTCTTTCCGCTTTGGCCTCGACTGAACCCGCCATCAGCTTGCCGAAAACGCGCAGCATTTTGATTTTTGCGGTGCTTTATCTGTGCGTCACAAATCTGCACCAGCGAGCCGTACATTTTTTGCTGGGGCTGTTAATTTTTTCCAGCCTGATTGGTGTACTTTTCAGTCTTAGTGAAAAAATCATCGGGCGCGGAATGATTGTCACAAATATTCAAAGCACCAGCCCGCTGGTCGCCAGTCAATTGCAAACAGGCGATGTCATCTGGATGATTGCGCGGCAGCGGGTTAGCTCGGTTGCGGCAGCCAATCAAATTATTCGCCAGAGCAAATCCGGCACAACGCTGGAAATCGAAGCTCTGCACGATGGCGATCCGTTGCCCGTTGAATTGAAAATTACCGATGAATTGAAAGCCGAGGCGGATCCGCTGAAGATCAATGTTGATGGGCATAGTCGTCGTTTTCGCGTCTCAGGATTTTCGCGCCATTTTTTGACGTATGCCGAACAGATACAGATTCTCGCGTTACTAATTTTCGGCTTCCTGCTCGCTCTATCGCCCCGTCGCCGCCTCGCCCTGTCGAGCATTCTCTGTGCGCTTTTTTCACTCACGCTTGTTCTCACAGCTTCGCGTGCTGTCATCGCTTCATTTTTAATTGCGCTGGTGCTCGCTGCACTTCTCATCGCCAGTCGTCGTCTGGCGATCATCACGCTCATTGCCGCGCTGGCTGTCGGCGGTGTTGCTGCTTATGTATTGATTTCAACTCGCACCAGGAGCGCCGTCAATTTCGGCGATGACAGCAGCGCCAGGCGGGTTGGTTACATGCAAGCCGGACTCAAATTAATTCCACAGCATCCGCTGCTGGGCGTCGGGATGGACGCGCATAAAAAACACTGGCACGAATGGGGTTTTCCCGGTGAATACATCACGCACACACATTCGACCCCGATTCAAATTGCGATGGAGCGCGGACTGCCTGCGCTTGGATGTTACTTGTGGCTGATGATTACAATTGGCTGGGTGACGTGGCGCGGCTGGCGCGAAAAAAATGATGGCGTATGTTTTGGCGCGTTGGCGGCGCTGCTTGGATTCTCGCTGAGTTCGCTGGTGAATTATAACTTCGGCGATTCCGAAGTCGTACTGCTGCTGCTGTGCATTGTCGGGCTGGCAATAAAAAAAAGGCATGATGAATAACCCTCACAGTATTCATCACGCCTTTGACAAGCTGGCTGAGAACGCTGCCAGGAAGCAACTCTAAGGAAGTTTCCTGAGCGAGAGCAGGAAAGCAAAAATCACGTCAAACAAACAAAAGCGCTTTGGTTCTGGGCAGTAGTCGCGCATTCCGCCTGTTCGCACTATTTATGCTTTCCCTGTTATGTCAGTCCTGTAAAATCCATTGGCTGCCGGTAGCGGTAAAGGCAGAGCGCTTAACCACTCAATGGGGCACCAGAATTGTCATAACTGCTCTCACTTACTTACAGCGAAATTGAAATGCAAAAACCGGAGTCCGGTAAAAATATTTTTTCGTAGCCGCATTTTTTCGTGCAAGCTTATCCGCGCTAACCGTTCTTTATTTCGTGACAAGTGTATCTTTTGCCCGGCTAACCGTAATAATCATGTTTACGCTTCCGCCCCAATCAGAAAGCAGGTTTTATGCTCAAACTCTCTTTTGCCATTCGTTCTTTCATCTTTACCTCCACCATTTTTGCCAGCCTGATCGCATCATTCGTGCAAGCACCAGAGTACGAAAAGCTCAAAGCTGAAGCTGAAAAATTATACGTCGAAAAATCTTTCAGCCTCGCGCACGAAGCGTATTTGAAAATTGATCGCAGCAAATTACCTGCGACAGAAATTCGCTGGCTGGAATTTCGTTTGGCGGATACGTTGTGGCGTGGACAAGCGGCGACGAATACAAATGACGACACGAAATTTAACTCCGCGCAGCAACAGCTTGAAACCTTAGTCAAAGAGGGAATCGGCGAAACCAAAGAGCACGATCAAATCTGGGCGGAAGCGCATGAATCGCTGGGCGATTTTTTCTGGACGCGGCAGAATCAACGAAACTACGGGCAGGCGTGGCCGCATTATCAGCAGGCATTGGAATATTGGGCCGGGACAAAAGACATTGGGACAGCGCGAGGGCGCTACCTTAAAATCATCTGGACAATGGCGGATCCACCCAGCCGCGAACAGTATTATTATTATGGTTATTACGGCAATCACATCCCGCTCGAAATTCTGAATAATGTTCTCAAGATTGCGAATAACGACAATGATAAAGCGCACGCGCATTACCTGATTGCCATGACAATT
>JANMKB010000234.1:0-2132 GCA_031371805.1 Blastocatellia bacterium
TTGTGGTAAAGCCTTTAGCGGGTCAATCTGCGGCAAATCCCCGGCAATCTTTCCGGCAGACTCAGCACATCGTCAATAATCGTGTAGCCTGCTTTGCTGTGTAAATCAGCTAATGGGCAAGAAGATGATTTGGTCTTGATATTCTTCTGCCGTCGAAGCCGTTGCGATGAGGAGCAGTTCGGCAACCGTTTCGCCAACATTCAATTCAGTATTCAGGATGAAAATTCCCATTGCCCGCCAACCTTCGGCTAAATGGGCTTGGAGGTGAACAGGCATTGATTTGCGATTGTTTGTGAGCAAAATGAATTGGTTTTCTTCACATCACAGAAGAATTTCGGGGTCGAGAGTGCCAAGCGCGGGCGCGCCCAGCATCCCGACTTGCCAAACTACTAAATCCGGTTCTGCGCGTAACAGTGCGGCGCGTAGAACCGGATTGACGTTTTCATCCAAGAGGTAACTAATCTCGCCCATTCCGTTAAGCTGCAAGTAGCGATTTCTCCCGTTCGGCTTTCAATTTCCGCAAACGCAGCACAACCGGCGGCGGATTACGGGCTTGTTCTTCGCGCATCCGTCGGCTGAAATTTAACCAATCTAATAAGTAAGCCTCGACTTGTGCGCGATTGTGCAGATAGTAAAGAATCGTCGCGTAGATTTGTTCAAGTTGCAGTGTCGGGAAACGCCCGGCGATTTGCTCCGCTGTCTGCCCGCGATAAATGTACTCATACAGCACCGACTCAATGCCGATACGCGAACCTTTGAGGCGAATGTCGTCGTCGGCCAAAAAATCGAAAAAGTCTTCCAGTTGCATAACAGGAAAATTATACCAGACTTTCGGCGGTCAATCGTGCTTATTTTTCAAAGGTGCTACAATCAATACGGGGTGATGTTATGACAAAAACTGTGAGCCTGAGCGAGAATGTTTCACTGCAAACCGTGCTTGCCTTGACGCGCAACGGCGATGAAGTCGTAATTGAAGAAAACGGTGAACCTCTGGCAAAAATCTTGCCAATTATCAAGCCGCAGGAGCAAAAACGGCGCATCGGCGGTTTAGGAAAAGGCGCAATGTGGATGAGTGAAGATTTTGACGATGAATTGCCTGATGAATTTTGGGGCTTTGATAAAGAACTATAAACTTCCTGCTTGATTTTCAGACATTTACAGCCCTTTCGAGAGGTAAACAGTAATGACGAAAATAGTGAGCCTGAGCGAGGCGCAAACGCAGCTACATGGTTTGTTGGCACTGGCCCATAACGGTGATGAGATAATTATCGAAGAAAACGGGAAACTTTCCGTGCGTTTAATACCAATTCATAAAACTGAGCCAAAGGAGCGCGTTTTAGGGCTTAGGGAAGGACAAGTCTAGCTCAGTGACGATTTTGATGATGAACTGCCTGATTCTTTTTGGCTAGGTGAAGAACCGTGAATTTACTTTTAGACACACACGCCTTGATTTGGAGTTTCAGTAATACGAAAAAATTATCTCCGGTTGTCGCCGGAGAAATTAAAAATCCCGCCAATCGAATTTTTCTGAGCGTAGTCAGCGTTTGGGAAATGCAGGTCAAAATCAAAATCGGCAAGATGGCTTTTGACGACACGTTGGAAAACATCATTACCGAACAGCAAACGGTTAATGACTTTCAAATCTTGCCTGTCACTCTGGCGCACGCTTTGTATTTGGAAAATCTTCCGCTCCATCACCAAGACCCGTTTAACCGCCTGTTAATTTCGCAAGCGATGGTCGAAAATATGACTTTGGTTAGCCTGGGCCGAAGATTTCCTCTCTATCCGGTAAATTTGTTGTGGTGAAGATAGGCTGGAAAATTTAATTCAGCTAGTCAACCGTCGGTAAATGTCCGGCATTCGTTCGAGCCGACTCAGCGCATCGCTAATAGTTCAAGAGGTTTTCAATTTTTGTCCACTTCCTTAAACAGAGATTTTTCTGCCATTTCCAACATAGCAGACCTACAAGGAATTGGTTTGCCTGATATAGCAGGTAATTATTCTTATTTTAAAGCCTTAGCTACCTACACCTTTGTTTCAAGTCCAACAGTACAAGATACAATCAAAGGAAAATCATGCTGGCCAATTAAAAGTTGTGAGCTTTGTCCTGGCAATTTAGCTGGTAATAGAAC
>JANMKB010000249.1:0-10061 GCA_031371805.1 Blastocatellia bacterium
CCAGCCATGGTTGCGAAGCGTGTGGGTTAACCCCTTCGTGCGTGAGCGGTCTCCTCCCGACACAACGCAACCATGGCTGGTTGCGCTACTGCTATTTTCGCTACTTTCAGATCATCCGGTTTTGAGCATCAGGGCACGCCATAAAACTTCACGTCTTGGCTTGGACGCCGCCAGGATACCAAGCGCTAAAATGATATACACGGCGCTGAAGATATAACGAATATTTGGGTTCGGAAAAAAGAACTGCGCCACAAATAATGTGAAGAGTAGGATTGCCTCAGTCAAACTCAAACGGAAATCAGACAGCAGCACTGCCGCGAAAAATGACTGGGCGGAAGTGAGTAAAAGCTCCTCTTTTTGGCGTGCATCAAGCTCCAGCGGAAACATGCCACCTTTAGAGATCGCGTAAACCACCGGAATCGCTGCGACCAGAAAAGTCCATTGATTGACCTTCGCGGAAATCAATGCGCCAATGCCGATAGAGGCTTTGCCTCTCAGCGCAAAAATTAAGGCAATCATCGCCTCGGGTGATTCTGAAGCTAAGGGCGCGAGCCATTGCACTAAAAGAAATTCATCCAGGCCAGAGCCTTTGCCCGCTTTGACCAGGCCTTCGGCGAATGGCTCAGCCGAGAGCCAAATAGCGTAGCCTGCAAAAGCGAACATCAGTAAGACCAGCAGCCGTCGTGAGCTGTCTCCTAATTTAGCATCAAGCTCACCCGCGACGCCTTCCAAATCTTCGTGTCCATGCGTTTCTCCCTGGGCGGCACGTGTAGCATAAAACATAAACATTCCAAACAGTACAACCACATCAACCCAGGAAAGACTGCCTTTGATAGGAATAATAAATGAATAGAGAGTGGCGAGTAATAACAGGCTTAATTCCAGGCTCTGCGATTTATCAATGACAATTGAGCGCTCACGATATTTGAAGAAAAAAACAAACACGACAAGCGGCCAGCCAAGTCCGATCAACACGCGATTGGCCCCGGTCATATTCGCTATGGCATACGCTCTGTACTCAGGATTTTTGCCCGCTTCCCAGGCGAAATGTAAATCAATGGCGTATTCCGGCAACACACTGATGAGCGCCAACACAATCAAGGCCAGGGCGCGAGGAATGTCGCGTTCGGATAATTCTGCCCCCCAGCCTAAAATAAAAGCTGCGCCAATAATCGCAATCCCAGCCAGCGTAGAAATGACGACAGGATGCAAATCATGACCGCGCCCGATTAAGGCGAGAAACATCCAGGGCAGTGGTACAAGGGTGGCGATAATCAGAGAGAGATATTTTTTCATGTAATTTCAATGGAGACCCGGCTCGCGGTACAGTACCCGGAGCCGTAGTGACGGGGTACATTTTTCAATCCTGAGATTATGCCTCAAAAGGTGGGAGAAGGTGAAATGCAGCGGTCTGAAGAAAAAAAAGAGCAGTCACGCGACTGCTCTTAAACTGAAAGGAGGTTGATGCGAAAACCAGGAGAAGATGAGAGAGGTAATGCAGTTCCACATTTGCAGGTGACTCACTTATCAACAACCCAATAAACTCTGCTCAATCCTTTGCTAATTTCGTACCAGACAGATTCTGGCACTGATTTGAAGCAGCCTGCACAGTCCCGCAGTAATTTCGGTCAATCAGAACGAACCAACAAGCATTAATGCAACGATAATCGTCAGTTAGCTGTAACTGATTTTGTCAGAAATACAGGAAAAGATTGAAGGGGAGAAAGTATAAGTTGAGATGTCTTCAGGTAAAATTAAGTATTGCCAGCCGGATCACAAAACTCAGGTGGTTGCGACCTCGGCATCAGCTTTGTAATAAAGGATTCTACCGCAATTTTCACATTCGATAATTTTTTCGCCTCGCCGTAATTCGTTGAAGACCTGGGGACGGATTGTCATGCGGCAGGCTGTGCAGGAATAATTGCGAGCGAGTGATAATGCCAGACCTGATTTCAGGCGGGCGACGCGCTCATAGGTTGCGCGGGTTGGCGGGGAGAGTTGCGCCAACAGTTGCAGCCGCTCTGCATGCATGGTTGCAAGTTTTTCCTGATCAGCTTTTACGGCTTTGTTGATGACCTTAATTTGCTTATCCACTACTGCCCGGCTGGCTTCGATTTCGGGGGAGCGTTCATTGACCTGCACTTCAAGTTTTTCGACCTTCTCCATCATTTTCAGCAATTCTGTTTCCAGTGTGCTGATGACTTTTCTGGTGGCATCAATTTCGCGGACAGCCGTTGTATACTCTCGTTCGTTCGTCGCTTTCATTAAATCGGCTTTGAACTTTTCGTGCTTAACGTTTTCGGCGGCAACTTCAGTTTCCAGCCGCAATCGCTCAGCCGTCGAAGTTTCAAATTCGGTTTTGAGGGCGAGGAATTCTTTGGCAGAGACAGCAAAATTCTGCTCAATTTCTGCCTGACGACCGGGCAGCGCGGAAATTTCTACGTTGCAACGTTTGATTTCTACGTCGGTTTCCTGTAATGCAATCAACTGGCTCAATTCAGCGATCAAGGGCGTTCTCCTGTGTTGGTGGCGAAGTCGTGGGTCAGCCTATTCATTCTAAATAATCACATAGAGCGTAAACTTTGTCCATTGGCAGGCGACTGTTCAATCATTAGAGCAATAGTGACAGCAAATAAATTATGAGTAAATATCCAATTTCAGCACAACTTTTTGAGCGGGCAAAACAAGTAATTCCCGGCGGCGTCAACAGCCCCGTCCGCGCTTTTCGTGGCGTCGGTGGCACGCCGCTTTTTATTAAATCAGCACAGGGCTGTTTTTTGTACGACGCTGATGGTCGCGCCTACATTGATTATGTTGGCAGTTGGGGGCCGATGATTTTAGGTCATGCGCAACCGGAACTAATCACGGCAATTCAGGACGCCGCTACACGCGGGACAAGTTATGGCGCCCCAACTGAACTCGAAATTGAGTTAGCCGATGAAGTCATTGATGCTTACCCTTCAATTGAAAAAATAAGGATGACCTCCAGCGGAACCGAAGCCACGATGTCCGCCCTCCGTGTCGCGCGCGGTTACACGGGCAGAAAAAAAATCGTCAAATTTGAGGGCTGTTACCACGGCCATGGCGACAGTTTGCTCGTCAAAGCCGGATCAGGTGTAGCGACGCTCGGACTCCCCGATTCTCCTGGTGTGCTACCCGAAGTCGCGGCCAACACCATCACCGTTGCCTTCAACGACGCACCCGCGCTGGCAAATATTTTTGCCGAAGTTGGAAAAGAAATTGCCGCCGTTATTATCGAACCCGTAGTTGGCAATATGGGTTGTGTGCCACCGCACGAAGGTTATTTACAAGCCGTGCGTGACATCACGGCGCAACATGGGGCGGTGCTGATTTTTGATGAAGTGATGACAGGCTTTCGCGTGGCGCGTGGCGGAGCGCAGGAACTTTACGGCATCAATCCCGATATGACCTGCCTGGGAAAAATTATTGGTGGCGGTTTGCCGGTGGGAGCATTCGGCGGTAAGCGCGAAATTATGGATTGCGTCGCTCCGGTCGGCCCCGTCTATCAGGCCGGAACCTTGTCGGGCAATCCCTTAGCTGTGACCGCCGGGCTGACGCAATTACGATTGCTAAAAAATAAAGGAGTTTACGAACACTTGGAACGCGTCACAAAAAAACTGGTAGATGGATTGGGAGCCGCCGCCGCCGCCGCCGGAATCAAAACCGTCAGCAATCGCGTCGGTTCAATGTGTACAATGTTTTTTACAGACGAGCCTGTGACGGATTGGACTTCAGCAACGAAAAGTGACCGCGCAGCCTTCGGTAAATTTTTCCACGCGATGTTGGATGAAGGCGTGTATCTCGCTCCTTCACAATTTGAAGCAGCGTTTGTTTCGTATGCGCACAGTGATGAAATTATTGAGCAGACAATTGAAGCGGCACAAAAGTCATTTGCTAAAGCTTTTCAATAAAATCAGGTTGCGTTATTTACTGCCGCTAGCGATCACATATTCCAGTACATAGCGGCGCAATTTGTCCCGGTTTTGATTACGGTAAGCTGGATAATCTCGCGCAATTCCTTCATCGGTTCGTACCAGCAAAATATACGGCTCCAATAAACCTGCGTCGTTGAGTTTTTTCAACATCGCAAGCGAAGGATTCAGGCTTTTAGTTTTCTTATCATCAACGGCTAATGTCAGAACGCTGCGGATCGCCTCGGCTTCTTCTGGTAAACTATGGCGATAGGTTTTTTCGTTCGGGAACGCTTTGGCAAATTTTTCTTTGCGCCAGCCAGTCCGCGCCGCGCCATACGCAATCCACGCAAACGAGCCGTCCTGTGCGCCATTCAAAAGCGCGTCCGCACCCAGATCAACTTTGACATTTCCTTTCTCATCGAAGGTCACATTCGTCGGAATCTCAATCTTCGGATGCGCTAATTGTCTCTTTGTCGCCTGGCCCCATTGCACAAGACCTGTGGTCGCAAAACGATTGAATGGATCACTGATAAATGCTTCGATATAGCGATCACGGTCAGCTTCAATTTTGCCTTGTTTCATCAATGGTGTAGCCGAATAGCGATACGCCGTTTCTCGATTGGGATCAATCGCAATTGCTTTTTGATACCAGGGTTCAGCCTGCGCGAAATCGCCTTTTTGCGTGTAAACATCGCCGGAAAAGAGTGCTGCTTCGTACAGCTTGGGATCAAGTTGCAGGGCTTTCTGATAATTCCTCAGCGCTTCGGCATGTTTACCCTGAGAAAAAAATGCTTCGGCCTCAACCATTAAATTGTTCGCGTCGTCATTTTGTGAAAAAGAATTTCCGCCTGACCCATCAGCCGGAATACTTTCAATCAGTGCATCAACGACAGATTCTTTGACGCCTAAGTCTTTTGCTTTGATAAAGGCACTGCGTCCGCGAATGCGTAACGCTTTTCGCTGTGCGCTATCTTTTGTGTTGTTGCCTTGTCCCAATAAAGCAAAGCCAAAGTAAAACTGCATTTCGGCATTGGCTGGTTCCGCCGCGACAATTTTTTCCAGGATTGGTAACGCTTCAGTAAACCGTTGTTGTTTGATGAGCATTTCAACTTTTGGTTTGAGCGCTTCGATGTTTTCACCGGATTGCGCATAGGTGGGATAACTAATTATACTTAGCCCAAATCCCAGAAAAATAGTTAATGCCAACATTCTGAGTGAGTTTGAATACACTATATCTCTCCTTATCTTGCTGCTATGACTAGGGGCTGATTTATCGGTAACGTGGTAAATCGCCTTTTGTTGGAAGGCTGGGAAACGCAAGCATCTTAGCAGGGGAGATTTGTGCAAGGCAATGAGAATTTTGGGCTGACGGCAAAAGAAAAACACCCGTACAACTCATTAGCCATACGGGTGTTGCTAAAATTAGTTTACCTGAAATCACCGCGACAACAGCGTTCCAACATACCGCAGCAAATCGTTCGCGCTTTCGGATGTATAGCCGTGATCTTTCACGAGCCGATCTACGACATCGTTGATGCGGCGCAATTGATCGTTGTCGGGCGTTTTCGCTGAAGTCGTAATTTTCACTACGTCTTTCAGATCGGCGAAAATTTTCTTTTCAATCGCTTCTTTCAGGCGTTCGTGCGAATTGTACTCAAACGCTTTGCCCTTACGTGAATACGAAGAAATACGAATCAGAATTTCCTGACGGAAGGTATTCTTCGCGTTTTCGGAAATACCGATTTGCTCTTCGATGGAACGCATCAGGCGCTCATCCGGCTCCAGTGCTTCTTCTGTAATCGGGTCTTTGAGGCGTTCTTTGTTGCAATAGGCTTCGACATTATCGAGATACGAATTGCACATGTTTTTCGCCATTTCCTCAAACGAATAAACAAAGGCGCGTTGCACTTCGAGCTTGGCAATTTCGTCGTATTCGCGGCGTGCCAATGAAATCAAATTCATGTAACGCTCGCGCTGTTCGGCGGAAATTCCGGTATGTTGCTCGAAGCCGTCTTTAATTGTTCTGAGTGCATCAATTGGAGTGATACACGTCACACCGTCTTTGATGAGAGCATTTGATAACCGATTGATAATATAGCGTGGCGAAATCCCATCCATGCCTTCGCGCACGGTGTCCGCCTTGAGTTCTTTCACATCGCGTGACTTGAAGCCCTCAACATCTTCGCCATCGTACAGTTTCATCTTTTTGACGAGATCTACACTGGCTTTCTTCGGCTCTTCCAGACGGGTCATCACTGCAAACATGGCCGCGACTCTAAGCGTGTGCGGAGCGATGTGGATGTTGCGGAGGATTTCGCTTTGTTGCAGCAATTTCTGGTAAATCTTTTGTTCCTGCGAGACCTTCAGGTTGTACGGAACCTTGATCATAATGATGCGGTCTTGCAGCGCTTCGGATTTACGATTACCAACGAACGCGGTGTATTCGTTTTCATTGGTGTGCGACAAAATCACTTCGTCCGCATAAATCATGGCGAAGCGGCCTGTCTTAATATTTTGTTCCTGTGACAGCGTTAATAACGAATACAAAAACTTCTCATCAGATTTCAGGATTTCGATGAACTCCATCACCCCGCGATTGGCGATGTTAAGTTCGCCGTCGAAGCGATAGGCGCGCGGATCAGATTCGCTGCCGATTTCGCCAATCGTCGAAAGGTCAATCGAACCGGTTAGTTCGGTAATGTCCTGTGATTTTGGGTCTGACGGGGCGAATGTGCCGATGCCGACGCGGTCTTTTTCTGAAAAGACGATGCGTTCAATAGGCATGTCTTCGTGTCTGCCACCGTGGTTATGTTCAAGGTTATAACGACACTGCGGACAAAGCTCACCTTCGATATAAATGCCGTAATGTTTTTCAATATCAGGCCGCAGTTCAGCCGGAATCAGATGCAAAGGCTCTTCGTGCATGGGACAGCCTTTGATCGAATAAACTGCTCCGGCGGGCGAATATGTCCATTTTTCCAGTCCGCGCTTTAGCATTGTTACGATGGTGGATTTACCACCACCGACCGGCCCCATCAGCAACAAAATACGTTTGCGCACTTCGAGCCGTTGCGCAGCAGATTTGAAGTAATCAACGATCTGATCAATCGCTTCGTCAATGCCGTAAAGCTCTTCGCTGAAAAAGTTGTAGCGGGAAATTTCGTCCAGGGAACCTTCGTTCACCTTTTCGGCTCCGGCGGACAGGATCATGTCACAGACACGGGCATGAGAGAGTTGCGCAATGCGAGGATTTTGCGAAACCAGTTCGAAATATTCCTGAAAGGTTCCGTCCCATTTCAGTTCTTCGCGTTCGCGACGATAAGCGCCCAGCAGGTCGCTCAGGTTAAGGCTTTTTTTACTGTCTTCCATAATTTGTTACACCTCCCTGCCGCTTCCTTCACGATCCTGTTACCACGTGCGCAGATTCGGCAGCTTTTTTAACTGATGGCATCTTTTCTGCCCCCGGCAAATATGCTGGCAAAAGGAGAAGATGCACGCCGTCGGAAGGCGAACTCCAACGACTTAATTTACAAGACGGTCATATTTTTCAGAACACCTTTCATCCGTTGTGTGGTTTGAATGTTCAGGGGGCTATCAAGCAAAACATTCGCCCTCAGTATAGCACAGCACTGGAACTGGCAATCAAATAGAAAATCAACGCCGCGCACGGATGATGTGAACAGAAAAGGGAGTCGTACCAATGAGCGTGATTTTCGATTTTTCTATGGACTTGATTAAGAGGATGACGGCAGGAAATCAAGCTGGCTGAAGGTAAAGTCGCGCAGACAGCAGCAGCCGCAACAACTGCTGTCCCGGGGTTTGCTTATTTTTTTCGCCGCCGCGCTTTCAGTCCAAATGCTGCCAGGCCGCTGCCGAGCAACAACATCGTCGCAGGCTCAGGCACAGGCGTGGGCGGCGTGTTTATTGTAATTGTTCCGCCTGTCCCTGCGATACTTATGTTGCTGAACGTGCCAGCCCTACTATAAGAAACTGTGGCAATGCCTGGTGACAGGGTAAAGCTGAGTGATTGACCTGCGGTCGTCGTAATCCCTCCCGTTAAGCCTGCTGGTAAGATTGCTATTCCGGCTCCGGTGCGAGGAATTGGTACTGCTGAAGTTACACCGAAATTGATTGTACCAGTCAATGGACCTGATCCTGAGTTGGCTCCAATCACGGTGGTCGCCGTCGTATAGGGAAGCCCCGCGACGTTGGCCGTATATACTCCGCCAGTCAAACCACCGGCAAAATTATTAAAGTAGCTAATGGCAACTACTTTTCCGGTCGAATCCACGGCATTGATTGTCAGCGCAGTAGCCTCTGCTCCAGCTGACGAACTATGGCTCCACGATGTTACATTGAGCGTGACGGAATCCGCCTTTGCTGTGACCACAAACGCTATCACCAATAGAAAGGGGCATAATAGTTTTCTGAGTTGCATACACCGGGATCCTTTACGATTAGTAGCTCCTGGTAAAACCATCACTTTCGGTTCTGAGCGAGAGGATGATTCAGCGTTGAATAATATAATAATTGATATTGGAAATCTTTCAGATGAAGGGTTTATACACGGAACAGCCAGGAAAGTCCAGAACGAATTATTTGCTTAAACCATCAATTAACAACAAGGACACTTCTGGCAATATTATTTTCGTATAACGTAAGCGGGAAACTCCTGACGATGCCTGACAAGTTAAGACAGGCGTTTCCTCTTACTTTATTTTTTTTAGCCGGAAACCTTATAGTCTCAACCATCAATTTGATGATTCTTTGCGTGTGGTGACTTCTTCCTGAACAGGCATTGGTTGAGATATTAGAACGTGTTTAATATGTTTTTGGAAGAGTGCCAGCATAACGAACAGCTAATCCCTTTGTTTATTATTATCGGCAAGTCAGTAAATAACATCAGAAAATCAAATCTTATGTCCACAACTCTTTCTCTTCTCAGTGAACATATCAAGCATCATCGTTTTTCCGAAATAATTACCGAATGTGAAAAAGCGCTTAAAGCTCTCCGCCTGGGTAGTAATGAACACGCCATTATCAGCAGCTTTTTAGCCGAAGCTCTGGTCAACAGTGGGCGCAATCAGGAGGCGATAACCCCGCTTCTGCCTTATAAGCAATCCGGGTTCGCCGTCAATATTCACCCAATTGTTTTAGTGCGTATTTACCTGGTCTTAGCCTCAGCTTATAGATATACTTCCAACTTGCCGGAAGCCATTTCTTTTGCCAGGCAAGCTTTACAGTTATTGCAAAAAACCTTAAGCGAAAAAATAAACGCTGGCGTAATACAAGCAGAGTTATGGAGCTTATTACCTTCAAATAAAAAACTGTTGGGTAGCTGCTATCATTTTCTCGGCGCTTGTTATAGAGATATTGGAGAATTTAAACTGGCATTGGATTTTTCCCTCAAAGCTGTAGACGAACGAAAAGTATTAAATGAAAAAAATGCACTGGCTGCCTCGTATAGCGCCCTCGCCTGTGTTTTATCATCGTTAGGTCAATATAGAAAAACCGAGACTATATTAGTTAAAGCAAGGATGATTTTAGACGGAGAATTAGATGATTTTTTATTAAGGGGGAAGATCGAGACTAACCTTGGCGCATTGTACGCTTATTATGGTGAGTGGGAGATTAGTGCGGAAACAATAACAAAAGCGATAAGCTTTTATAGTAAAACAGGCAATCTGTATTGGCTATCTTTTGCACAATCAATATTTGCTTTTGTTTTAATGCAGCTTGGTGAATATGAAAGAGCAAGTCAGGTAGCATTAAAATCTTTATCAGTAGCAACTACCCACAACTATGTGATAGTAGGATCAAATGCTTTAATGGCATTAAGTGAGTTAAAAG
This sequence comes from Blastocatellia bacterium, assembly GCA_031371805.1. Taxonomy (GTDB): domain Bacteria; phylum Acidobacteriota; class Blastocatellia; order RBC074; family RBC074; genus JAFDVL01. The sequence continues at coordinate 9,786 of JANMKB010000249.1, forward strand.
CGCTACAGGGAAATTTTTGTGAAGCCGAAAGCCTTGTCACTCAAAGTATAGCCTTATTTAATCAGGGCAAAGACGAAGCATGGAAAAACCAGACGCTTTTAACCAAAGGGCGAATTTTTTTGATTGCGGGGAACTTAGAGCAAGCTGAACTAACTTTTCGTGACTGCCTGAATAATGCTGCAAAAAATGAGATTCAACCGGACATCTTAGCGGCCTTATTGTTTCTCGCCGAAATAAACTGTGAACGCGACGAATTTGCCGAAGCGCAGCGGCAAC
>JANMKB010000255.1:0-20363 GCA_031371805.1 Blastocatellia bacterium
GAGATTCATCCTATTCTGCAAAATAATGCAGTAGCCACCTACGCGCCGATTCTGAAACGCGAAGATGGACTGGTTGATTGGACGCAGACGGCGACACAAATTCGCAATCGCATGCGTGGCTTTACTCCGTTTCCTGGCTGCTACACGTTCATCAATGGACAGAAAATTGAGATTATCAACGCACAAGCTGAAGCGCACGATCAGTCAATGGAATTAGGCATGATCTGCGAAGTGAACAAAACAGATTTCTCAATCGCGGGCGGCGAAAATTCGAAATTGAAAATCACCGAAGTGCAACCCGCGGGCAAAAAACCGATGCCTGCGCGTGACTGGTTGAATGGCGCAAAATTGCAGATTGGGGTGAAGCTCGGATGAATATTTCTCCGGCTCGCATTACTGCTTTTGAAATTCTTTTGCGCGTTGTTACAGAAGATGCCTATGCCAGCAATTTATTGGCGGCTTCGCGCTATGAAAAATTATCTTCAGCCGATCACGGTCTGGCGCATGAATTGACGCTGGGTGTTTTGCGGTGGCAGGCGCGGCTTGATTTTCTCATCGAACATTTCACCAAACGCAAAATTGCCAGGCTTGATAATGAAGTTGTCGTTGTGCTCCGGCTTGGAATTTATCAGCTCATATTTTTGGATCGTGTACCTGCTCACGCTGCAATTAATGACGCTGTGAATTTAATTAAGCTGCATAAAAAAAAGAGCGCCGCGCCGATGGTAAACGCAGTCTTACGAGCAGTGCAACGCACAGGCACCGATGAAATTTCCAGGCTCGTTGCAGCCATCAAAGACCCGCTCGAAAAACTGGCTGTAGCGACTTCGCATCCGCGTTGGTTGCTGGAAAACTGGCTGGCGCGATTTGGACTCGATGAAGCGCAAAAGCTCGCAACAGCCAATAACGAAGCACCGAACACAGCTTTTCGCTTCAATCGTAAAGTACAAGCCGAAGCCCAAACGCGTGCATGGTTAAGCGCACAAAATATCCAATTTCGTCCTTCCAGAATTTGCCCGGACGCCTTTGTCATCGAAGCCGGAAAACTTTCTGCGCAATCCGAAGCTGTCAGAAATAGCTGGATTTATTTGCAGGATGAGGCTTCGCAGTTGGTCGCACATTTGGCAGTGATACGCAGGCAGGATGCCAGCGTACCCAGGGTGCTTGACCTTTGTGCTGCGCCTGGCAGTAAGACTTCATTGATGGCTTCTTTGTTGCCAGAAAATTCTTTGATTGTCGCGTGTGATTTGTATGCGCATCGCTTGCACACTTTGCGTGAATTAGCGTCGAAATCAGGGCTTGAAAATTTGCATGTCATTCAGTTGGACGCGACGAAACCCCTGCCATTTGGGGCTGAAATACAATTCGATACGGTGTTGCTGGATGCGCCGTGTTCAGGTTTGGGGACACTGCAACGGCATCCTGAAATCAAGTGGAAAGTCAACGCGGACAAGATCAGGGAATTATCGGAGTTGCAACAAAAGCTGATCCTGAATGCGGCTTCACAGGTGAAAGCCGGAAGGGTTTTGACGTACTCCGTTTGCTCTACAGAACCAGCCGAAGGAGAAGAAATCATTGCGTGGCTGCTCACTCAAAATGCAGAATTCCGCGACGTGACGATGGAAAGAATGGGTGAGATAAAAGTTACTAATTCGGGTTTGGCGGGTATAAATTTTGGCGCTCGAACATTCACGCATCTCCATGGATGTGAGAGTTTTTTTGTTTGTGTTTTGCAACGTGGCAAAGAGTTCAGAGTTACGCCTTCAGGCGTGAATATTTAGTCTTACACGCCTGAAGGCGTAACTCTGAACATCATCCGTTAATCACCATTTCTGGCTTGTAACGGCGCTTCATTCATCACTTTCACTAACGCCGTTTTGAACTTCGCCATTTCATCTTTTGTCCCGACGCTGATGCGGGCATGCGTTGGCCACACAGGCCAGGCTCTTCCCACGTAAATCTTTTCTTTTTGCATCGCTTTAACGAATTGTTTGGCGGGTCGTTTCACGTCCAGCATAAAGCAATTGCTGACTGACGGAACAAACGCGAAATTGTTTTTCTCTAAAAAGCTGAAGACATCTTCGCGCACGTCTTTGATGATTTTGCGACGGTCGGCGACGAGGGTTTTGACTTTCAAGCTGGCAGTCGCGCCAACCATTCCGGTCAATGGTAATGCGCCTGCGCCGTAATTTTGCAGCTTCTTCAACAGGTCTGGTCGTCCCATCGCTGCCCCGGCGCGAAGGCCTGCCATGCCGTACAGTTTTGAGAAGGTGCGCAGAATAATAATGTCCTTGTCCATGGCTACTAAATCGGAACAGAGCGGTTCATTCGATAGATGAATATAGGCTTCATCCAGCAACAGAACAGTGTCTTCAGGTTTGTTGGCAAGCGCCCATTCGATCTCGCTGCGCAGCGTAATCGTACCCGTTGGATTGTTCGGATTGCAGATGTAAATCAATCCGGCTTTGGTTGTTTTTGCTAATTCGACCATCGCTTTGACATCGTGCGCAAAAGTTTTTGTGACCGGAACTTTGATTACTTTGGCACCAATGAATTGCGCCGCACGCGCTCCGGCTTCGTAACCGGGATCGGACATAATGAATGGTTTTTCTTTCGAGGTGTAAGCCAGCACTGCGCGATGCAGCGGATCGCTGGAGCCTGGGAAAGGCAGAATATATTCAGTATCTAATTGCTCAATATCCGCCAGCGTTTTGGCAAACTCATCCGTCATTTCGTATTCGTAGCGACCACCTTTGGCAATGACTTTGGTGATAGCTTCGATGGCTTCGGGGCAGGGGCCAAGCGGGTTTTCGTTAGCATTAATTTTTACTGCATCCGGCGGTAACGGGCCGACTTTGGAAAGCTGGGCATACGCGAGTTGTGATTCGCCGTAAAATGGCAACGCTACGCCTGCGGTCAGCAGGGCAGTCATTCGCGTAAAATTCCGGCGTGACATTCCGAGTGGAGATAAATTTTTTACTTCTTTGCTTGTGGTGATCATAGAGTCCTTTCTGATTTGATTAAATGTTGCCAATACCGCAAGGGGTACTGACATCAATTCTGCGAACGTAATAAATTTCCGAAGAGAGCATAAAACCGCTCGCTCTCTTTGGTGGTTTCTGTTTTTAAGGTAAATCTTGCCGCGCCTAATTCTTCGACCAGGCCGCTGTCCTCAAACAATTGAAAAAGTGTTTCGTCAATTCCGGTCAGAAATAAACCGCCGCCACGCTGACGTTGCATTTCATAAGCGCCGCGAAATAAATCAAGCGCGGAAGAATCCGCCGGGCCAGTCAGCAGCAGATCAAGTACTAACACCTGAGTTGCAGGTTCGACACGAAGCTGGCTCAAAATTCTTTCACTGGTCGCAAAAAATAATGGCCCGATAATGCGAAAAGCGCGGACGCCTGATTCAGTCATTGCCGTGCTGTAAGGCAGAGTTGTGACAATGGCTTCTAGTCGTGTTGCCTCTGCCGCACGCTCAACAAATAAAATCATCGCAATCAAAAATCCTATGCCAACGCCTGTGACCAAATCGCTCAAAATGACGATGAGAAAAGTTAGCAAAAAGATCGCGGCATCAACTTTTGCCATCCGACGAAGCGCGGCAAACCTGCGCCAATCGGCAAGCTGCAATCCGACCATCACCGTCACTGCAGCCAATGCTGATAGTGGGATTTGCGCAATCACTCCGCGCAACGGGAGGATGAATAAAATCAGGGTGAAGCTGTGTGCAATGACAGAAAGTCGGCTCATCGCCCCGGCGCGGGTACTAGCAACTGTACGTGCGAGCATGGCGACTCCTGGAGGTGCGCCAAAAAATGGAGTCAGCAAGTTCGCTACGCCTTGTGCCACTAATTCGCGGTCACATTTTTCGTGGTTATAAATATTATTGGAGCGATTCACCGCCAATGCTGTCAGCGCCTGATTGATCGTAAACAACCCGGCGAGCGTCAACGCCGGATGCAACAACGAAGGCAAAATGTTGAGATCGAAGTGCACGAGTTGCGGCATGGGAAAACCGTTTTGCAAAGCTCCGACGCGGGCGATGTCAAAGCCGAATACTTTCGCAATGAAAGCGGAGAGCAAAACTCCAATAATCGAAGCCGGAATATTTTCGTTCCACTTCGGCAACAAAATCATCACTGCAATGACGATTCCGCCTGTCAGCAATGATTGCGCCTGACAGAATGGTAACGCGCTGAAGACTGCGACCAGATCATCAAGGACGCCTAAATGCCAGCCCATTTTTTCCGGCTTGACGCCGAGAAAAACACTTAGCTGTGAAGCGAAGATGGTGACGCCAAGCCCACTGGTAAAGGCTCCGACGATTGATTGCGGTAAATAATTGGCAAAGCGCCCAAGCCGTAACGTGCCGATCAGTGTCATTATCAAACCGCATAAAAATCCTGTCAGCAGCGAAGCTCCGACTCCGTATTGATGCGTAATCGTGCCAATAATCGGAGCGGCGGTGGCGGATAATCCGCTGATGAGAACGGGTGAACTGGAAAGCATGCCTGCTATTAATCCGCCGAAAATTGAGGTGTACAATCCTGCTTCCGGGCGCAATCCCATCGCTACGGCCAGCGCCATACCATAAGGAACTGCAATCAGGGCTGCCACTGTGCCGCCAAATAAATCACCGCGTAACTGTTCCCCAAAGTTTTCACGTTTGTGCAAATTGACATACACCAGCAGCCTTTGTACCAGCGGTGAAGAGAAATTCAGGTTTGCCTGTGCCATAAAAAAGAGGGCAATATTTCTTTGTGAAAATTTAGTTTCGTTTGCGTATGCCAATAAACGCCGAACGGGATTCATCGGCAATCGCCATCTGAAAAAATAGATAATGTGTTTTCCACCGTGTCGGGGAAACGATTTTCGCTACCTTCGCAGCCAGCCGTTCACGAAAGCGCACGCGGACAATGAATGATTGATTCCGCAATTGCATGATCGGCTCGCCGTGATACTGCTCACGCAACGGCAGCCCTAATTCCGTGCGTATCTGGTTAATGATTTCTTCGCACTTGCCGACTTCCCCAAAGGTTTCAGGGTCTTTGTGTCCCAACGTATGCAGAAATTCATGCAACGCTGTGATTCCCGAATCAAAGGATTCTCGTACCGCCGCCGAGGTTTCCATTGTGCGGAAATCGTCGAAGTCAATTCGTACATACCAGATGGTGAACCGTCTGTGCGTCGCCCAGTCTTCATATTTAGTTCCTTCGTCCAGTTGACCAAAATTTACCGACGACGAATTGGAATGGTCTTCAATAATGATCTGTGATCCAGCGTCCAATACCTGCTGCAAAATAGTTCGCGCTGTCAGCGAGCCTTTAGAAAAAGACTTTAGTTCACCTAAGCTCAGCGCCCCGTTACTTGAAAATTCCAGTTGCTGGAAACCTGTGATCCGTCGCAGGCTGGCAACTAATAAATCTTTGTGTTCGCCTGCCAATTGATATTCCGTTTGCTGATTGCACCAAATGCCTTTCTCTCTCGCTTGAGGTTTTTCAGCTTTGGTCATTTGCAAACAGAGAAAAAATATAAAGCTTAAAGAAATCAGCGTAGATGCACTGCGAACAAACTCGCTACGCATAATTTTCTCCTTCTGTTTTGCGGAAGCTCGCACGCAGTAAGGGCGAACCCTGTGCACACTTACTGCGTGCGTGTTTCTGCCTCCTAAAACATCAGGCGTGCGCTCAATTGAATCACACGGGCAAAATTTGCTTGCGAAGTAATCTTGCCAAAACTCGCGCTTCCGAATGACGTGTTTGGCGCCCGGAAAACCGGCGTATTGAAAGCATTGATTGCCTCAATACGGAACTGCACTTTGAAATTTTCAAGAATGGTTGTGTTCTTAATGATCCCAATATCCCAGTTCTTTTGTCCCGGTGAACGCACTCCGATTGTGCGACTGATGTTGCCGTAGGTTTGCGCCGGAGCCGCGCTGAACGCCGCCGGATTCAAATAGCTGTTAATTCTGTCACCGATTGAACCAGCGGTTGCGGCGTCAACTCCCGGCACAACATTCGGGCGTTGTCCGCTGCCATACGAAAGAGAGTTGTTACTTGATTGTGTGATTGAAAGAGGGAACCCGCTTTGGAAAGAACCAATTGCATTAAGCTGCCAGCCACCGACAACACGATCCAGAAATGCGTTGTTGCTGAGCAATGCTTTGCCTTTGCCGAAGGGCAATTCATAGCTGCCACTAAATAAAAAGCGTTGCGGCGTATCAATTGCCGACAAGCCGTATTCCGAAGCGAGATTATAAATGTTCACTGCGAAATTTGAAGTGCCGGAATAGAAGTTGCTCTGACCTACGACGTTATCCAGCATTTTGCTGAATGTGTAAGAAGTCAGGAAACTCATGCCTTTCGTCATGCGCTTTTGCGCTTTGACAGTCACGGAATTATAGAAAGATTTTCCTTCGTTGGATTGATGTACAAAGATGTCGCCGAATTGCGGGAAGGGGCGTAAAAGTTGCCGTTGCTCAATCGTTGCTGCGCTCAGGCTGCCCGTTTTGACGAAGCCGAAAAACGGGTTCGCAACTTTGGTTGCCAGATCTGTGCGCGTCAATTTATCCGCCGTCAACTGATTGATATTGAAAGTTGAATCATTAATGCTGCCGATTTGCAAACGTGAGCCACGACTTCCGGTATAACCTAAAGTCACTGCAATACCGCCGGGTAATTCGCGTTGAATGTCGAGCGAGTATTGCTGGACATAAGCAGCCTGCCGATTTTGATCTACGAAGTGAATCGTATCGCCAACGTTCGTTAACAAACCAAGCGTATTTCCGATAGGTTGATTCAGTCCATTAGGAAAAGGATTTGAAAGGGTAGCTCCGGGAGCAACGGTTGTAATCGAAGAGAATCCTAAGGCTCCGATGCCAGTCACAGAGAAGGTGAAAATCGGTGGGGCCCAGAAAATTCCATAGCCGCCACGAATCACGGTTTTATCATTGAGCGAAAACGCAAAGCCCACGCGAGGCGCATATTTACTGGCTCCCGGCGTTTGTTGCGTCGGATTGCCATTGACTCCGGCATAAATTAATCCACCTTTCAAGCTCAGTCCGGGAACGGTTAAAGGGCTGACTGCATTGCGATCAAAACCAACCGTTAAGTTGTCATTTTTTTCCTGCAACCCTTGCTCGTACTCATAACGAAAGCCGAGGTTGAGCGTTAATTTTTGCGAGACGCGAAAATCATCCTGTAAATATGTGCCGTAATAATTCACATACGTTTGCAGTGGTTTGGCAATCTGCGCATTGTTGGTGCGGGTCAGATCAGGCAAGCCTAAAATCAGGCTGGCGAGTTCATTGCCGACCGTGCTTTTGCTGAAGCTGAATTCGCCGCTGGCCTGTCCGATTTGCGTAAAGTCAGAAAACATCTTGCGATAATCGGCGCCCATTTTGACGCTGTGTTTGCCAATCAACTTGGAAACACTACCGAGCAAATTGTGTGAATAATAACGACGCTGTGAGGCTGCACCCGAACCCAACGCCGCCTGTGTGGCTGAACCATAAGCTGCACCGGCAATATTAATGCGCGGAAATTTATTGAAAACAATATCTTTGGTAAAGCTGTTGGCAAAGCCTAAACCGGGAACATTAAACCCTGCGCTGGACGTGTTCGGGCTATCAGTGAAAGTGTTGTAGCCATAACGTAAGCTTAGCACGGTCGTAGAATTTAAAGCATAGATGTTATTCATCGCGACCGCATGAACATTGCGGAAAAGCAGAGTCCCGCCGGGGTTAGCGATATTTTTATAATAATCGGCTTCCGGTTCGCGGCTGCCATAATGAGCATAAAACGCGCTGACTTTATACTTTTCGCCAATCGAATGATCTACCTTGAGCGTTTGCTGATCGGCGCGATCTGAGAGCGTTGAAGTTGCAGTGTAATTGTTCAGCCCTGAGAGCGCATCGCCTGCGCTGGTGGCTTTCGGAAAAAATTGCGCAATATTATAACCCGCAACATCACGGCGCGAGGTCGGAATAATATTTCCTGCGAAAGGTAACCCAGTTACCGGGTCTTTGATCGTGACGAGCGCGCCCGTGCCATCTTTGGTTTGCGAAAAATCTCCAAGCTTTTGGAGTTCGGTTGGAACAGTGAAGGTCTCACTTAAAAACGAATCCTGTCGATATCCTTCAAATGAAGACCAGAAAAATGTTTTATCTTTGCCATCGTAAAGCCATGGTAATTTAATGTTGCCCCCGAAGGCTCCGCCATAAAGTTTGTAGGGCGCATTCGGCTTGGCAATGCCTCTACGGTTATTGAAAAAATTGTTCGCTTGCACCGAAGAAGGTCGCAGAAAGCCGAAGATGTTTCCGTGGTAATCATTGCTACCGGATTTAGCTGTCGTATTAAAGAAACCGCCGCCTGTGCGCCCTGCTTCGGCGTCGTAAGTATTGATTTGAACTTTGACTTCCTGCACTGCTTCGAGGGAAGGGACAATCACCGCACGGTTGACTAAATCAGTAATCGGCACACCGTCAATGATGTAGTTGTTACCGCGCACCGGCCCTCCCGCGAGTGAAATCGCGGAAGAGCCACTTTGATCCTGTTGCCGATTAAAGGTTGGATTGCCAACCGGAATGACGTTCGGAGTAATCGCCGACATCATAAACGGGTTACGTCCTGAGTTTGGTAAATCCGTGAGAATTTGCTTGCTCAAAACCGTCCCCGTCGAAGCCGTTGAACTTTCAATCATTGCAATATCGCCTGTGATGGTGACGGTCTCGACGACATTGCCAACTTCCAGGGCAACGTCTAGGGTGATTTGCTGTTGCGTTTCAATCAGCACATCAGCGCGATCAGTTTTTTTGAAGCCGTTCAGATAGGCACTGAGTTTGTACTTACCCGGATCAACTTTTTCAAACACATACTCGCCTGCGTCATTACTTTTCGTCGTGCGAATAACGTTCGTTTCGAGGTTGGTGAGCGTCAGCGTTCCCTCTGGCAAAACGTTGCCCTCTTTATCTTTCAAAGCGCCGCGCAATCCGCCCTGAAATGATTGCGCATGAATTGCACCAGCCATAATTCCCAGCGCCAGCAGGCAGCAAAAAACTCGCTGAATTGAGCTTTTAAATTGACTGCCAGAAACACGAGTTACAGACGGGCTGATCCTGATACTTGTGTCTGAGTGGAAATTTCCGGTCGAGAATGATAGTGGAAATTTTCGTGCGATAAGTTGAAAAAACAAGGATATTTTGTCAGAGATAAATTTTTCTGTTAACATCGAAATCACTCCTTTCATGTCAAGTGAAGTGGAGAACAGGGGACTGGCCCAGCGTCGCAAAACGAAGCCAGTCTCCTGTTTTTTTGTTTTTAACGAGTTGTTCGTTAAGTTTCCCAGCTAAGCAATATTATTTCCAAAACCTGCTTGCAGTCCCTGGAATGTCACAATCATAAAAAGCCTGTTGTGACAAACTTTACTCAAGCATTTGATGTGCCAAATTTGTGTGAGCTTGCAAGGCAAGCTCATCGCTCTTCCGCAAAAATGCAAAAATCATCTTTAAATACAGGCATTTTTACATTTTGAGTGAATGGATATTTGTTTTGTTCTGACTTGAAACTCTGCTCCGGTGAAAGCACGAAAAAGTTGCGCTCCAAATTTAGTGCCACAAAAATGTAGAGGAATTTGACGGGAGGATTGTTGACCTCGCAGCCTGAAGATGCCAAAAGGCGAAAACGTTATTGTTCGTTTTCGCCTTTTAGTGTGTTTTGTCTGAGGTTAGTTTGGTTTTGTACTTATGATTACAGATTTGTACGATTCGCTATTTAGCCATACAAAAATGATGTTTTGTTCATTTCTGATCCGGCGCAATAAAGTTGGTATTCACTAAGCTCTGGTAATCGGTGTATTTGCCGGCGCTGTAATCTTTCAGGAAAACCGGGATGCTTTGTAAAATTGAAGTGAACATATGTCCGGGCAGGCGCGCCGGATGTCGGCCCCGCGAACTGACCGAGCGAATGAACAGGCTCTTTTCATGGATCGGTAATTTTTTGACGTTACTAACGAAGCCATCAAAGACCTGATATTGAAATAAATATTGCTCGACGTTGGAAGTGTAAAGCGTCGAAACCGTTATATTATTTTTGCGCAGATAATCGCCGACGGCGGCAAAGGCTTTCGTCCCCGCAAAATTTCCCGTGAGCGGGATGATGAGGTTTTTGCTGTGCAGGTTGCGCAGGAAATTATAGTCCTCATCCGTCGCCAGAAAATTTCCCTGCTTCCCGTTCAAATCCGTTTGCGTAATGATCTCTTTCAAGGTTGGAAAATACATGCCGCGATAGCCGGTTTTTAATTGGTAGGCAATATCTAAACCAGTTTCTTTGAAGCTGGTCAGCACATAATCAAGCCCCTTATTTTCTTCGTCAGTGAACTGAAACTGAAAATCTTTCTGAATCATTTTACGAAATTCAGCCAGGTTCGCAGCATACAATTTTTCATCTACCGGAGTCGCACTGAAATATTGCACCAGCTCATTAATCGCAGCATTTGCCGCTGGTGCTTTGCCTTTTACTAAGGGCTTGCTCAACAGGCGTGACAGAAATTCTGCTCGTGTTGATGAGAGTTGGAAAATCGCTTTGTACATGAGGTGATGCACGACGGCGAGGCGGCGAATATCAATGATAAAAGCGATGCGCGGACGCGTTTTGGCAATGTACGTGAAATTCTGTTCCGGCCCGACACCGAGGTACGCTCCGCCGGGTTCATCCAGTTCTTTGAGCTTATCTACAATATGCAAATAGGATGTTTCGTTGGAAACCAAATTGTCCGAGTGAAACTCGCCGCCCTCTTCCGAGAAGTCATGAATTAAGCGCGTGAATTCTGTGATGGAAAGTTTTTCCGGTAAGGTCTGTTGTGCAATCGGCGCAGTTTTAGGTTGTGCGTCAGCCGAGACTGAAGTGGCAATTGCCAAAATAATAATTAAAAACAATTTCCGAAAATTCATGGCATTTCCTCTTATTTGGTAAGCAACGATCTTGACAGCCAATTTGATTCGTGAGAGCTACATCATTCTATTTCAATTCCCAATGGAGTCCAACTGCATGCACTATTTTCCGCGCAAAGGTCTGAATGTTCCGACTGTCACAATTGTTGATGACACCGACAAAATTATTGCCGATGAACAACGGCAAGTTATCCGTCACGTCATTCAGGGTGGTTACGGCGCAGATATTATTTTCGGGAATGGGACAACCGGAGAATGGAATCGCCTGAGTAATGCAGAGCGGTTACGACTGATCGAAATCACGATTGATGAAGTCAGAAAAAGCGGTCGGTGCGAGGCGGTTGATAAGCGGCAGAAGGTTGAAGCCTGGATTGGCGTGAACGGCGCAACGCGGGCTGAGGTTTTGACCAATTTAGATGCGGCGATGCAACTGGGAGCCGATGCTGCTGTGATTGCGCCGCTGGCGATTAACGATTTGCAGGAAAGTGAGATCGTGCAATTTTTTTTGCGCGATGTGAATGATTTGCTCGAAGCCACGCGCCGCGAAATTCCGATTTTTCTGTACGACAATGCCGACATCAATGCGCCACAATTCAGACAGGGAAACTCCGCGCACATTCGCACGCATGTTGTCAAAGCGCTGAGCCGCCTGCCCTGGATTTGTGGACTCAAAGTTTCGGCTTCACGTCGTGTACTCGGCAATTACACCAAAGCGGCGTTGCATTTTAAGCAGCCTGGCGAGTTCGGAATTTATATCGGCAATGCGATGTTGATCTTCGACTGGTTTAAGCCAAAGCGCGGCCTGGTGGGACGCCTGCAGGCTGGCGTGAATGACTGGTTGCTCAATGATGCTTTACCGATAGGTGTAGTCGCAGGCCCCGCGAATGTGTTGCCCCGCGAATGGCAAAAGGCCTGGCGCGTGTGCTGGGCTGGCGATGAAACATTGATGGATGAATATTATTCGTTGTGCCAGGCCTTTGAAAAACTGACAGAATTTGGGCAACCGAGTGGGCAATATGTCGGCAAAATGCTGGCGTGTTTGAAATATGCGCTGGAGTTGGAAGGCGTGATTACGAGCAGCCAGGTTTGCGCCGGGACGAAATCATTAACCGATGCGGAAAGGCAGGTTTTTAGCGCCGCGTGGTTTGCTTTGCAGGAGCAGGTGAAACAACGCACAACGATGCTTTGGCGCACTGCTACAACGCAAAGGGACAAAGGGTCAAAGGGACAAGATACTAATTTTACCTGATGTTCTTTGCCCCCTTGTCCCTTTGCGTTGTAAAAGCTCAGGCTATGATGATTTAGAGTACAAGTAGTTTTTTAATCCCCGCTCGCGCTTTCCACTTTATCCAACAAGTTGGGATAAAGCGGAAATTTTGCCGTCAATTCTTTCACGCGGGTTGAGACCTGCTGGCGGACAGTTTCGTCTTCGGGCGCGTTCAGGACTTCAACGATGCAGGCGGCGATTTCTTTCATCTCAGCTTCCTGCATGCCACGGGTTGTCACGGCTGGCGTACCGATCCGAATGCCACTCGGTTTCATGGGTGGATTGGTGTCGAAAGGAATCGAATTTTTATTGACGGTGATGTGCGCGGCGTCCAGGGATTTTTCTGCTTCCTTGCCACCGACTCCTTTGCTGAAAACATCAACCAGAAATACGTGATTGTCAGTACCGCCCGAAACGACACGGAAACCAGCTTCGGCAATTCCATCGCATAACGCCTGGGCATTTTTCACGACCTGTTGCTGGTAGGTTTTAAATTCTGGTTGCAGTGCTTCTTTAAAGGCAACAGCTTTGGCGGCCATGATGTGAACGAGCGGGCCACCCTGAACGCCGGGGAACACCGAACGATCAATATCTTTGGCATATTGCTCTTTGCACATAATGATTCCCGAACGCGGACCACGCAAAGTTTTATGGGTTGTCGTCGTCACGAAATCGCAATGCGGAATTGGCGAAGGGTGAACTCCGGTGGCGACCAGTCCGGCGATGTGGGCGATGTCCGCCATCAGCATTGCGCCGACCGATTTGGCAATCGCGGAAATGCGCTCAAAATCAATCACGCGTGAATAGGCCGAAGCGCCGCACAAAATCAGTTTGGGTTTGTTTTCGTGCGCGAGGCGCTCCATCTCTTCGTAATCAATTGTTTCGTCTTCTTTGGTGACGCCATAAGGGACGATTTTGTAACTCTTGCCCGAAAAATTCAGCGGATGACCGTGCGTCAAATGGCCACCGTGAGACAGGTTGAAACCCATTACCGTATCGCCGTAATTTAAGACTGCCAGATACACCGCCATATTTGCCTGGGAGCCGGAATGTGGTTGCACGTTGACATGTTCGGCACCGAATAATTCTTTGGCGCGGGCGATGGCTAAATTTTCCACGACGTCGGCGTATTCACAGCCGCCGTAATAACGCTTGCCCGGATAGCCTTCCGCATATTTGTTGGTGAAGACTGAACCGGCAGCTTCGAGCACGGCTTCGGACGTGAAGTTTTCGGATGCGATTAGCTCCAGGCCTTCGTGTTGACGGCGTGTTTCGTTTTGAATAGCCTGATAAATGTCAGGATCGGATGCGGATAAATTGCGATAATTATTCATAAATTTAGTTTCGGGTTTCGAGTTTCGAGTTTCGCGCAATCAGTTTCGAGTTTTGCGTTTCGGGTTTTGGGTTTCGAGGGCAAGGTAATAATGCGCAACCCTCGAACCCCGAACCCCGAAACTAATTTTCCAGTTCGGCGATTTTTTCGACGCGGATTTCGTGGCGTCCGCCGTCAAAATTATTCGTTAAAAATGCCTGCACGATTTCAGTAATTGTCTCTGGCGGAGTCGTGCGGCCTCCGATAGCGACAATATTTGCGTCATTGTGATGACGCGCCAAACGAGCGGTTTCCTCATTCCAGGCCAGCGCCGCGCGGATGCCATGAATTTTGTTGGCAGCAATCGAAATCCCGATGCCGCTGCCGCACACCAGAATTCCGCGCTCAACTTCGCCATTCATTACGGCGTGTCCGACGCACGCGGCAAAATCAGGATAATCAACCGAAACTGCGGCGGAATTTGTTCCCAGGTCTTCATACTCAATGCCCATTTGGTCGAGTTGCATTTTGATGGCTTCTTTAGCAGGGAATCCGGCGTGATCGCTGGCGATAGCTACTTTCATGCTTTTCTAAGAATTAAGGCAATTTGAGTTTCTAAAAAAGAATAGTACATTACGAGCGAAAAAAAATCCAAATGCATAGAAGATTGCGGATTGTGGAATGCGGAATTGAGCCAAAATAAATGCCCCAGGAAAATTCTACCCCGACAAAACCAGGTTTTTTCTACCGCCTACCGGCTACCGACTACCGACTACTTCTGCCTGTAAGTTTCCTCCTCCTGCTCCTGATTTCGTGGCGGCGGTGGACTTCATTAATTGTAGACACCGGACGCGAGATGGATTTGCCGCTGCGCTTGTTACGCGGCGAATTTTTGTACCGCGACATTCATTATTTGTATCCGCCGCTCTCGCCGTATTTTAATTCTTTGCTCTATCGAATTTTCGGCATTCACCTGGAAGTGCTGAACGTCGCCGGAATTATTTGTTCAGCCATCATCGTCTGGCTGTGTTACCGGATCGCACGAAGAATTTTAAGCGAAAGAGAAGCGACATTAGCAACGATTGCCGTCATCGTTTGGTGCATTTTTAAGCCGGAAGGAAATTTGATTTCACCGTACTCGTTTTCAGCTTTACACGGCATGATGATGGCGCTGGGAACGCTGGTCGTGACGTTGCGATATGGCGAAAAAAGAGCCTGGCAGGAAGTGGTTGGGGCTGGCATTCTGATTGGTTTAGCGGGTATTACAAAGCAGGAGTTTGCAATGACTGCGGCGGTGACATGGAGCGCCGGAGTTCTATTTATTCATCACAAAACCTGGCAACAATTATTCTTGCGATTGCTTGTCCCGGCGCTGATTTCGTTAGCTATTGTTTTGCCTGTCTATGGATATTTTTTATCACGCGTTGGCTGGCACACGCTGATTGACGATTGTCATTTGTTGTACACGAGCATTCCAAAATCGCTGCTGTTTTATAACTCGGCGCGCACCGGACTGGATCATCCATTTGCTTCGATTTTGCAAATGATCGGCGGCGCAGCCGTAGCGATTGCGCTTGCCAGTTTGATTACGTTGCTCAGCTTGTCAGGAAGCAAAAAACAACTGCCGCAAATGGCTGGCAGGGAAAATTATCAGGCGGGTCTGGCTGTAAAAAATCTTTCCGTGCGATTCCTCCTGACAATATTTTTTAGTGCGCTTGGTCTGGCGGTAATTATTTTGTGGCTGTCACACGGGCGTTGGGATGGCAGCCCGTTACGTGCTTTGCCATTGGCACTGGCTGGGTTGATGCTCTGGAATTTTTTTCGCCGTGATGAAACCAAACCACAATTCGCGTTATTTGTGATCGCCGCTTACAGCCTGATGGCCTTGATTCGTGTGGTGTTGCGTGTGCCAGGCGGCGGCGCATTTGGCGGCTATTTTTTGCCGACTTCATTAATCCTGATCGTGTATTTGACTGCTATTTCTCTGCCGCGTTTTATTGAGCAATTTTACGATGAATACGCAACTAAAAATGTTCCGCCTGCGCTCAGGACTATTTTTATCAAGCCTCGTTTGCGTTTCATCGGGGTCGCTTTGTTAAGCTTCTGGTTGCTGATCACAATTGCGGTGTTTGGGTATCGCTATCGCAAAACATTTCCAGTCTTGATTACGGCTCCGCACGGTAATTTGTACGTGACGCAGGCAACCGCCCTGGCGACGCAGGAAATGCTGGAATTCATCGCCCAAAATTCCGGGCCGGAAGATGCCATTGCTGTCGTCCCCGAAGGCAGTTCCTTAGCATTTTTAGCCGGACGGAAAATGCCCTTGCGCCAGCAAATTATGATTCCTGATTTTATGGATGCGCAGGGCGAGCGCGACGCAATTGCGCAACTTGCCACAGTGAAATATGTCCTGGTTATCAATCGTCCCATGCGGGAATTTGGCCTGGAAGCTTTTGGGCGGGATTATTACCAGGCATTTGGTCAATATCTGGATGAAAAATTTTGTGTTGTAAAAGTTTGTGGAGAAGTGAAAGACGAACAACTACAAATCGGTTCACCGCATTTTTTTATTAAGATTTTGGCACACAGGTAAGCCGATACGCGCTAGATCAATTTCATCGCCAGCAAATCATTCATCGGTTCTTCAAACGAACACGCACCCACTGCCAGCACGATTTGTTTACGCGCCAGGCCAAGCTGATGGAGCGTCAGGCGATGTCGTCGCCATTGCACACCCTCTTCGTCAAAAATAAATGCCACCGGGTCTTTTTCGTTCAAAATTTCGCTGGTGTCTGCTTCGCTGAAATCAAAGCGTGCGAAGGCGGTTGCCAGCAAAATATTGAGGAAGCCGTACATCATGGATGATTCACTATCAGGCGCGTAAGTGAGTTTGTAATTGCCACGAATTGGATGATGCAAGCCGGCAGTCGCTTTGAACTGAACGCGCTGATCGGCGCAGCGGCAAATAAATTGCGCAAGGTTTTGGGCCGAAGGGAAAGCCTGTTTGGTGATCCCGCCCGTGCGAACTTTGGCCCGCGCTTTAGACGCCATAATCGCTTCCAGAATCGTCGTCGGGTCTTTTTCAATCGGAATTTCAAAATAAGCGATGAGGGAACGCGGAATCAGATACATGGCGCGGTAAACATCTTCGACACTTTCGGCCTTGAGTTCAATCGTGTCAATGACCACCGCTCCGACATTTTCATCTCTGGCGTGGAAGACATTGAAATCAACCAATTCTTCGAGGTCCGTGATGATGTCCCCGCTGCTGATCACGCTCAGCTTCCACGGATAAACCGGATTGCCTCTGGGTAATAATGCAGCGGCGGCATCTTCAAAATCGCGCAATCTGGAAACCGGGACAACCAGCCGCCCCAGCATTTGCGCTTTGTCACCCTTTAAGTAACTCGCATAATTATTTACGACAGTTTGTATATCTAAAGTTGAGGGCGGAAATAAACCAGCGTAATCAATTACCCCATCAAGCAGAATCTGAATTGAGTCCATAGCCTTATACCAAAGGGTTTTAGCCTTAATTCCAAAATTGGTGCTGAGACCATCCGCAGTGCAACTGTGGCTGCGGCACAAAAATTTCGTTCCATGCCTGCTTCATAAAATTGAGCAGCATGAATGGCAGTTTGAAATTATCAAAATATCAACCAGGGGAGTGGGCGAATTGTAGTATGAATTGCAGGAATATTGAAATGGCGGCATCATTCGACGGGCCTGACATCGGTGACGTAATAGTCAGTTTCGCCGAAACATTTTGTCGGGACGCCTTTATGTTGCTCATAGCTCAAGGCCACACGCTTGCCCAGGCTGCGATTGATTTTTTCGGCTACGGCATCGTTACGAACGCTGAAATAAAAAATTTCCGGCGCTGTGCCCGGCATCGAAACCATCGCCAGTTCACCTTCCCACGTTTTGCACACCCAGCCTTTATGCGACAATTTTTGGACATAGCCGGAACGCTCGCCGCTGGAGTAACTGATATGCAACGTGCCCCAGGCATAGGCCGCAAACCCACCAATCACGATCAGCGGCAACAAAATTGCTGCCAGAATCAAAATCTTTTTCATGCTTTGCTTTCTCCGTAGTTAATAAAATAGTTCACGCTAATAATTATCTGTTTTTCGGCGGATGTAAACAATCAGCGTTAATCTTTATTTATACATTTATACCAAATTTCCGCGCCGCGCCTGTTCGCGCTCAATTGCTTCAAACAAAGCCTTGAAATTTCCTTTGCCAAAACCCTGCGCGCCTTTGCGCTGGATGATCTCAAAAAATAACGTTGGGCGGTCTTCGACTGGCCTGGTGAAAAGCTGGAGCAAATATCCCTCGTCGTCACGATCAACCAGAATCCGTTGTTCCCGCAGCGTTTCGATGTCTTCATCAATTTCGCCGACGCGCTCACTTAACAATTCGTAATAAGTGTCCGGCACTTCCAGAAAATCTACGCCATTCGCACGCAGTTGACGAATCGTAGCGATGATGTCAGTTGTCAGCAAAGCGATATGCTGGACGCCGGGGTCCTGGTAAAAGTCTGTATATTCTTCAATCTGACTTTTGCGCATTCCCGGAGCTGGTTCGTTGATGGGAAACTTAATGCTCCGCGAATGATTCGCCATGACGACGCTGTTCAGGCTGGTAAAGTCAGTAGAAATATCTTTGTCATCGAACGTCATAAAGCGTTCAAGCCCGAACACACGTTTGTACCAGTCTTCCCAAAACTGCATTTTCCCGAATTCAACGTTGGCGACAAAATGATCCAGACGCAACAATCCAGCATTATGTCCCGGAGCCTTCGACTCAATAAAATCAGGCATAAACGGCCCTTCGTAACTGTGCTTCGAGAAAAATGAATGAATCGTGTCGCCATAAACTTTCACCGCCGACCGCCGTGCTTCGCCTTGTGCGCCTTTGATCGTGTACGGAGCCGCCGCAGGTTCAGCCCCACGCCGCACAGCTTCTTCAAAAGCAAAATCCGCGTCGGCAACTTCCAGCGCCACATCACGCACACCGTCGCCGTGTTTGAGAATGTGCGCACTGGCTTTGTCCATCGGATCGTAAGGCGTAGTCAGCAACAACTTGAACGTCCCCTGTTGCAGCGCGTAAGAGCATTGTTCACGATTCCCGGTTTCGAGTCCGGTGTAAGCAATACGCTCAAACCCAAACGCGTTCCGATAAAAATAATCGGCTTGCCTGGCGTTGCCGACGTACAGTTCGATGTGATGAACCTGACGAATATTTAAAGGATTGTTGCTCATAATTTTCAAATCCGGGAGTAGCGCAACCAGCCATGGTTGCGACAGCAACGGCTAATCTATTTCATAATCACAACCATGACTGGTTGCGCTACGCTCAAAACGACGCAATAAATTTGCGCGTCACTTCTTTCAAATACGCATACGAAGGGATGATGAACAGCACAGGCTGCATCATCGAATAATCGAATTTGGTATTAATCACTTCTTTCAAATTAAATTTAGTCTTGGGAATTTTCGGGAGAAAACAATTTTCCAGTTCGCTGAACGACGACAACAAACCTGCGCCAAAAGCCTTGATCTCGCTCCCTTCTTCGATCAGTCCGAATTCCACCGTCCACCAGTACAACCTGCCAAGTTCGATCAATTGTTGCTCGTCGGCGATGCGTGCGCCGTAGCCTACCAGTTGCGAAAAATCGGCAAAATCAGGAATCGTAAACGTCGGAATATGGCCAATGGCTTCATGCACGATGTCGGGTTCGGGTGTGTAATCCGGGCGTGAATGATGCCGAACGTATTGTGTACAAAGCATCGTCCGTTTTTCCAGCCGACTTAAAAAAGCTCGTGTTTCGACCAAGCCTTCGATGGGAGCGAGGCTAAACCCTGTGAATTTTTGCAGCTTCAAACTTAAATCACGGATTTGCGGGATCGCTGCGCCGCTGATGCCAAGATTTCGTTTTGCCTGTAAGTAAAACGAGCAGGCGCGACGAAGCTGCGCCGCTTCCAGTTGCTGGTAAACGTAACGCCAGACTTCGATTTCTTCTGTGGTGTATTCAACCTGCGGAATGATGTGCAGCGGGTCGGCGCGAAATTGTTGCGCGAGGCTGGCGATGTAATTGCGGCGCATTCTGTAATGCGGATTGTGTGCGCCGGGATGGTCAATCGGCAGCGAACTGATTTCGGCAAAGCCAATCTCTTCGGCGGGAAACGCGCCATTTTTGGTTCCGGTGAGGGGGGCATTATTTACCACTACCATAGCCGTGATCTCCTGTTGTCTGCGAACATAAAAAATTATAGGGCAAGTAGTTCAGTGACACAAATTGTAATGTAGTTAATAAAAATTAGGCAAAAAGAAGATATACTTAATT
This sequence comes from Blastocatellia bacterium, assembly GCA_031371805.1. Lineage (GTDB taxonomy): Bacteria > Acidobacteriota > Blastocatellia > RBC074 > RBC074 > JAFDVL01. The sequence continues at coordinate 19,883 of JANMKB010000255.1, forward strand.
AAATTAGGTCAGGTAGAGATGGAACGTGCTTAGTTGTAGTGCGGCGGCTTGCGTTACTGCGGGTAAACTCTGGAACAGTACTAAGAGCCGTAGCGAGTCAGTTTCATTACCTCGCAACTTCACCGTTACCAAAGCGCTCGCGACGGCTCGCAGTTCCCGGCTGAACCCGGTTCGCTATGGTGCGCGGGCGCATCTTGACTGCGAACTGCGAACTAACCCCTGCGAACCGCCCCCTCAAAATTCATTCAGTGAAAAAAAATAAAAAAATCATGAAACGTTTTACGCGAAATATCCATATAGGAGTAAGCGGCACAAAAATTCAAAAAAAATAATGTAATGACTGATTTGGCGAGGCCGCGAATCGGGTGTTCGGCGCAAGGAGAGATGGAGCTTGAACCCAATGAGTGTGTGTGTTATTTTCCTTCCGGTTCAAGCCGTTAAATTTTTTTATTTCATTACAGCGTTTATTTACAGTTGCTGC
>JANMKB010000261.1:0-8122 GCA_031371805.1 Blastocatellia bacterium
GGCTCCGCATATCAACGACCAGATTGTTGTAGCCGAACGAACTCCCGCGTTCGGTGAGCATTATTTTTGTATTGCCGGCGGCTTCGATTTTTTTGACGACGTTGCTCATTTCCCACGGCGCGAGGAATTGCCCTTTCTTGACGTTGACGATGCGACCACTTTGCGCAGCCGCTCCGAGCAGGTCGGTTTGACGACACAGAAACGCAGGGATTTGCAGCACGTCGGCGACTTCGGCAACGGCTGCGACCTGCGCTGATTCGTGAATATCCGTCAGCACCGGGACGCCAATTTCAGCTTTGATTTTTTGCAGTACGCGCAAGCCTTCCTCAATGCCCAGCCCACGAAAAGAATTTGCCGAGGAACGATTTGCTTTGTCATACGAAGCTTTGAAAATATAAGGAAGATTGAGCTTGTTTGCGATGCCGGAAATCGCTTCTGCCATTCGCAACGCATGCGCTTCGGATTCAATCACGCACGGGCCGGCGATGAAGAAGAACGTGTCTTTGCGTTGTTGAATTGTCTGGTAAAAACTGGTCATAAATAAAACAGTACGCGAGCGTGAGCGAGTGCGCTTGCAATGCTAAAGTATGAACGAGGAACGATGAATGTTTGTCGCCGTAAGATTCATCATTCCTCGTTCCTCGCTCATAGTTTGAAGAGTACTCACTCACGCTCACTTACTGTTAATTCGCCGCGCCAACAATGGTTTCGGCTTCAACGTTTTTCTCCGCGAGTTTTTGAAACGGACTCAGGCGCTGGTCGCGGTCGGCGTCGCGCTCTTCGCGCAGGCGATGTTCGTGTGCGGCTTTGATAAAGCTCACAAACAACGGATGGGGAGCGAGCGGTTTGGATTTTAATTCGGGATGAAACTGGCAGCCCAAAAACCACGGATGGTCTTTGAGTTCGACAATCTCGATGAATTTTCCGTCCGGCGATTTGCCCGAAAATGTCAGACCGCTTTCGGCTAAACGATCAATGTATTTCGGATTGAATTCGAAGCGGTGACGATGGCGCTCAGAAATTTTTTCCGTTCCGTAAATTTTTCGTGCCAGTGAATCAGCCTGTAACTCGCAATCATAGGCTCCCAGGCGCATCGTCCCGCCGAGGTCTTCGACGCCCAGCAAATCGCGCAATTTAAAAATCACAGGATCAACCGTGTCGGGATCAAATTCCGTCGAATCCGCCGTTTCGATTTCGCACACGTTCCGCGCAAATTCCATCGAAGCGCATTGCATCCCCAGACAAATGCCAAAGAACGGTTTCTTTTCACGTCGCGCAAAATTAATCGCACGTACCATGCCATTTACGCCGCGTTTACCAAATCCGCCGGGTACTAAAATCGCGTCTACCTCGCGCAACTTATCTTCCCAGCGCTCGTCTTTCATCAACTCTTCACTTTCAATCCATTGAAATTTCACCTTCACCTGATTCGCAAAACCGCCGTGATAGAGCGCTTCATTCAGGCTTTTGTACGAGTCCTCAAAATCAACGTACTTGCCGATAATGCCAATATTGACAGTATCGCACGAGCTTTGGATACGATTAACAAGGGCGCTCCATTGCCGCAAATCAGCTTCGCCAATTGGCAGCCGCAGCAATTCGACAATCAAATGATCCAACCCTTCACGATTGAAAACGAGCGGGATTTCGTAGACCGATTTCACATCCTGCGCAGTAATCACAGCATCCTCGGAAACATTGCAGAACAGCGCAATCTTGGATTTCATGTCGTGCGGAATCTGGCGGTCGCAACGACATAATAAAATGTCTGGCTGAATTCCGATGCCCAGCATTTCTTTGACTGAATGCTGCGTTGGTTTCGTCTTCAACTCACCTGAAGCCGCGATGTAAGGCACGAGCGTCAAATGCACAAAAATCGAATTGCTGCGTCCGACCTCATTGCTCAACTGGCGAATGGCTTCGAGGAACGGCAACGATTCGATGTCGCCGACCGTGCCGCCGATCTCGACAATCATCACGTCTACATCCTGCGAAACACTTTTGATCGCGTCTTTGATTTCGTTCGTGATGTGTGGAATCACCTGGATCGTTTTGCCGAGGTAATCGCCGCGCCGTTCCTTCTCAATCACCGAAAGATAAATGCGCCCCGTCGTCCAGTTATTCAATTGTGTCAGCTTCGCCCGCGTGAAACGTTCGTAATGGCCTAAATCAAGATCGGTTTCGGCTCCATCATCCGTGACAAAAACTTCGCCGTGCTGAAACGGCGACATTGTGCCGGGGTCAACATTGATGTACGGATCGAATTTCATCAGGTTGACTTTTAAGCCACGCGCTTCGAGCAAAGCACCGATGGAAGCGGCAGCGATGCCTTTGCCCAAACCACTTACAACGCCACCTGTCACAAAAATATATTTCGGCATTTTCGTTCTCCTGAAGGAAAAATAATTACGGGATGAGAAATGTTTTGATCGTCTTTTAGAGGTAGGAACAAGAGTAATCGCAGAAACGCGGAAGGTCAACGGCGAGGAAAAAACGAACGAGAGAAAGAACAACAGAGAGATAAAGCGACAACCGAAATGATTGAGAAATTCTCAATATTCTGGCACCGCTTTACCTCTCTGATAAATCTTTTACGCAATCGTAATTTCTTTTGCTAAATATACATCCTGAATCGCCTGCAACAATGACGCGCCTTCTGCCATTGGGCGCTGGAAGGCTTTGCGACCAGAAATCAGGCCTGTTCCGCCAGCGCGTTTGTTAATAATTGCCGTCCTGATGGCTTCTTTGGTATCGCCTTCGCCAGACGAAGCGCCGCCGGAATTAATCAATCCTGAGCGTCCCATATAGCAATTCGCTACCTGATAACGCGTCAGGTCAATGGGATGATCCGTGCAGAGTTCAGTGTAGATGCGCTTGTCGGTTTTGCCGTATGCGCTTTCACCGGTATTCAACGCGAGGTAACCGCCGTTATTTTCCGGCAGTTTTTGTTTGATGATGTCGGCTTCGATGGTCACACCCAGGTGATTTGCCTGGCCTGTTAAATCGGCGGAAACGTGAAAATCTTTTTCTTTCGTCTTGAACGCTTCGTTGCGCAAATAACACCATAGCACCGTGTACAAGCCTAATTCGTGCGCACGCCGAAAAGCCTGGCTGACTTCGACAATCTGGCGGCGTGATTCCTGCGAGCCAAAATAAATGGTCGCGCCGACGCCTGTCGCGCCCATATCAAAAGCCTGTTCGACCTGTCCAAACATAATCTGGTCGAAAGCATTCGGGTACGACATGAATTCGTTGTGATTGAGTTTGACGATGAATGGAATTTTATGCACGTATTTACGTGCGACTGAACCAAGCACGCCCAGCGTTGACGCGACGGCGTTGCAACCGCCTTCAATCGCCAGCTTGACGATATTGCCGGAATCGAAATAAATTGGATTTTTGGCAAAGCTCGCTCCGGCGGAATGTTCGATGCCCTGATCCACCGGCAAAATCGAAACGTAGCCTGTTCCGGCCAGCCGACCGTGATTGAACAGGTCCTGCAGGTTGCGCAAGACCACCGGCGAGCGGTCAGAATCAATCCAGACACGATCAATAAAATCGGTACCGGGAAGGTGAATATTTTCTTTGGGAATAGTTTTGCACTCATGCGCGAGTAGCGCTTCGGCTTCGGCACCGAGCAAATTTTCAATCTCTTTGATGTCCACTTAATAAGGCCTCCATAAAACACTATTTTATCTTTTACCAGAACGGAGAATTTTAGTGCGCCACGCAATCATTTGCAACGAATGAAAAGGGAAAGAGCATAAATCAAATTTATAGCGCCTTAACTTAGAGGCTTTGCATTATTTGCATTTGCCGCCAAAATCGCTCTAATGATCCGGCTGAGCCTGGCAGAGTTTCGCAGGAATATCAGGCACTGGCTGAGTATGCAATTTCGTCCGTCTTAAAGTAATTTATGAAACATCCCCTTTTGATTTTGTGTTCTGTACTCGTAATTGCAAGTTCCTGCTTCGCACAGCAGGCAAAGACTGAAGCGGATTTAATTCAGTCCATCGAAGTCACGACCTTAACCAAAGGCCGCGACGGTGGGACAACGTGGTTTTTGCCGCGTGTTTGCAGGCTCCCGCGCACTACCTTCATGACCTTGCAGGAAATTACCAGCTCTGACTATTACGGCCCTGTACACTCCAGCGAATCCACCGATAACGGCAATACCTGGACAAAGCCGCAACCTGTTCCCGGCTTGGGAAGAAAGCCATTTCAAGGCGACATTGAAGAAGCGGTCAGCGATGTGTTGTCCGAATATCACACGCCGACAAAAACATTACTCGCGCTGGGCGAAATTGTTTATTACCGCGAAGGGAAATATTTTCCTGAGCAACCGCCGCGCTACCCTGTTTACATCACGCGCGATCTGAACGGTCATTGGTCAGAGCGCAAAAAACTGGAATGGAATGATCCGCGCAACTCTGGCATTTATTCCGTTGGCTCTTCGCAATTCGTGATTTTGCCGAATGGAGATTTAATTATTCCGGTTTCGTTTCGTCCCAAAGAACGCAATGATTTTGCCGTCACGACGCTGCTTTGTTCCTTCGATGGCAAAATGATCAAAGTCAAAAAAGTCGGCGTCGAACTCAATAACACCGTCAAGCGCGGCTTGCTGGAACCGCAACTCATCAAGCTGGGAAAATTATTTTACCTGACGATTCGCGCCGAAGATGGTTACGGCTACGTCAGCACTTTAACGGATGGATTGAACTGGTCAAAACCAACCGCGTGGGCATGGGATAACGGCGCAGCGTTGACAATGTCTACGACGCAGCAACATTGGCTGGTGCATTCGGACGCCTTGTATCTGGTCTACACGCGCCAAGCCGAAGTGAACGCGAACGTCATGCGATGGCGTGCGCCGTTATATTTAGCGCAAGTAGATCGCGCTTCGATGCGGTTAATCCAGCCAACCGAGCGCGTAGTTTTTCCGTTAGTCGGCGACGGCATCAACGACCCTGCGCACGTCCCGCACTACGGAAATTTTCACGTCGCGAATATTTCTCCACAGGAATCGTGGATCACCGCCGGCGAAGTCATCCCCGCAAATTTTCGTGGCGATATGTTGCTGGCGCGGGTAAAATGGAAAAGGGGGAATTCCCTGCTCAAACAATAGCTCATTTCAACCCAACGTTCAGCCCCTTTATGAAACAAATTCTGTTAATTTTCTGCTGTGTTTTTGTGATTGCAGGTCACTGCTTCGCACAACAATCGAAGTCTGAAGGAACAGACGCGTTGCTGTCGCTCCGTCCCACAATTACCTATAAGGAAAAAGCTAAGTACACGCAGGATGCCCGTGATAATGGAATTCATGGAACTGTGCTGCTCAGCCTGGTGTTTGGCAGGGAAGGAAACATATACAGCGTAACTCCAATCACGACCCTGCCAAATGGGCTGACGGAAATGTCGGTGGAGGCAGCGAAAAAAATTCGCTTTACGCCTGCGATAAAAAACGGCACGCCTGTTTCGGTGCGGATGTCAGTAGAATTTTCTTTTGCGCTTCATTACGGGAATAAACGTCATCAGCAACGAGTTATAGCTTTTGCCTTCCCCTTATTGACAAGTGAAAACGTGGATAAACTCGTGCAAGCTTTCAATAAGTATTCACCGGATACACACACCACAGATATTTGGCTGGTTGTCTGTGAAGGAAAAGGAGTGAAACAATTCCCCAAACCTGAGCAAGCCGAATTTCGGGCATTACAGTTCCAAGCAGTTCAATTTCTCTTACCACAAAAGCAAAAAATTGTAGAGCGGCTGATGAAGAAATGGGATAATGACAAAATCGAAGATGCCGATCTGTATACCCTTGATACGTTAATTTTTGAGGGAATTTCGCTCTCCCCAACGGAGAAGCAAACACGATTCAGAGAACTGCATAATCAGGCCGTTGCAGCAGGACTTCAGCAATTCAAGGCAAAATAATTAGCTGTACGATGAGTAGCAGTATTCGTTACAACGGATTTTCAAGTATTTATCACCGCCTATTATGGTAAATTCTACCTGCTTGATTTGCCTCAATTTTCCTTCCTAGTGTTGCTTATGAAGAACATTTTATTCCTGTTAATACCTCTCACGATCTTTACATTTAGTGTATTTGCACAACAACCTGCCTTTCAACAACCGAAGATAGCGGATGATGACGAGAAAGGTGTTCACGGTTTTGTTATGGTGACTGCTATTTTTAGAGCAGACGGCAGCATCACAGACATCAAAATTCTTAGCCACCCTGTTCCATGGATAGCGAAAGAGGCAATCTCCGCAGTACGAAAAATAACCTTTACCCGGCCCCAAAAAGATGGAAGCCCTGTGTCCGTTAGAACGGTAATGGAATTTACTTTTCAACTTTTAAAAGCCGACAACGAGGATAGTCTCCGGCAAGCCTTAACGAACGTATTTCGTTTTTTATCTCAGGAAAATGTCGCTGCAATTATTAAGAGCCTCAAACAGAACATCGGTTACTCAAAGGCGATTGATATTTGGACAATTGATTGTGATGACTCTGGTATGACTCAGTTGTCGGACGATGAGCGCAGGGAATATCAGAAACTAAAAGAGGAAGCGCTGCAAAAATTACCACTTCAGGTAAAAAAAAGCGCGGACGAAATCAGGGGAAAATCAAAGAAAACAACTATCGGGAATAAGGATCGAACGATTTTAAACCTCCTGATATTTGAAGGCGTAGCAGAATTATCCAAAGAGAAGCAGGAAAAATTTACCAAACTTCACAATTAATCTGTGGAATCAGGTCTTAAGCGAATTGAAATTAAATAAGCTTATCGTAACTAAAAAGAACTGGCCGCAACTAACGAATATTAAAAAACACTTGTGCTTTGCAGCGTTACTTCATCTTACCAGCCACGCGATATTTCGCTGCCTTTTCCTTCGCTAATTTCATTTCCGGCAAATCTTCACCCGCCTCGTGCTGGCGCTTATGACGGGGAGAGAGAAGGCAGGGCTAATGCTGCCTGATCCTGAGCAATCGGCGGACTCAGTTTTTCGAGCAGTTCGAGAATCAAATCATTGGCAATATTTTTAGACATTACATCTTCGAGGGCGAAAAGATCAGTGAACTCCTCGTCGTATTTGGCGGCCCACAACGGTACGCCATCGGTTACGCTAATTAACTGTGCGGTCACGCGGATATAGTTATCACGGCGCTGGAAATTGCACTCCACAATTAACTCCGCACCCAATTCCTGTCCTACCGTTACCAGTTCAACATCTGCCGCAAGGTATTTTCGGACGGCATTGGTTGGGCGTACCGTCAATTTGCGACAATTACTAAGCCGCGTAATCAGGGCATCTGCTAAACCCAGGCTCAGCCCATCATCTCTTTCATTTGTATTTAAAGACCGAAATGGCAGGACAACAATAATCCCTAATGTCGGGAGTGCGCTTGCCTGCTCCGGGATGCAAAGTTCCTGCACAGGCGCAGTAAACCGATAGCCAAGACGCGGAACGGTGACGATATATGGCTGCCCCTTGCCATTATGCCCCAGGGCTTTACGCAATAAATAAATGGTGGAACTGATATTTCCCTCTTCGACAAAATCGTCCTGCCACACAGTTTTGATGAGTTGTTCCCGCTCAACCAGTTTGCCGTGATGTTGCAGCAGGAGGAGCAGTGTCTCAAACAGCTTGGGCGTAAGTGGGATAATTTCTTTGTCGCGGGATAGCGCACGCGCGGCAACATCCAGGCGAAAAGCCCCAAAATGATAATAAACTCTAACAGCACGTGTCATGATTTTCTTTCCTTCACTCACCTTCGGAAATTTAAACGATTTCGGATGCGTCTGGGCTGTCCGTTTCAAAGACAGACCAGCCAGCTTCACAGTTGAGCTTACCAACACCAAAACAATGCAATACCAGGACTTCTCATGTAATGCCAAATCACAGCTGGCAGAGATATGTCCCAGGAAATAAAATGGCTTTCCAGTAAATATATCTCAGAAAATAAAATGGCTTTCCGGTAAACCAGTTACCAAACCCACCTAACCTACGATATTGGGGGAGTGTGCAGAGGCCGCAATCTGTGCATTTTGGCGTCCAGTGAGTTTCTACGATAAAGATTTGCGGGCTGCTATCCAATCGTAGAAAAGGGAAGAAACTA
>JANMKB010000273.1:0-5207 GCA_031371805.1 Blastocatellia bacterium
AAAATTTACGACCGAAATTACCGGCGACGAAAGCATTCAGCGCCGCCCGATGAAACGCGTCATCGAACCATTACAATTATTGGGCGCACAGATTGAGGCGCGAGAAAATAATTTTGCGCCGCTCAAAATTCACGGCGGCAATCTCAAAGGAATTGCTTACACGCCGCCCATTGCTAGTGCGCAGGTCAAATCCTGTGTCCTGCTCGCGGGGCTATTTGCTGAAGGCGAAACCGCTGTTATCGAAGCAACTCCGACGCGTAACCATACGGAAATTATGTTGCGGGAATGCGGCGTCCCATTAGATATTCATTCCACCGAAGCAGGCAACCGAATTTCATTAGCAGGTGGGCATCCCCTAAACGCTTTAGGTGACTATACTGTCGCAGGTGATCTTTCCTCGGCAGCATTTTTTATCGCCGCCGGATTGCTTGCCGATCAAGCCGAATTGCGCCTTCGTCATATTGGCATCAACCCTTCGCGCATCGCTTTGATTGATGTCCTCAAACAACTCGGCGGTAAAATTACGATTAAAAATGAACGCCTTGAGCATGGTGAACCAGTTGCCGATTTTTTTATCAACTCGTCCCAGCTCGCAGGTACGCTGGAATTGCGCGGTGATGTCATTGCGAATCTGATTGATGAAATTCCAATCCTGGCTGTTGTCGCCACCCAACTCAACGGCTCCCTGACAATCCGCGAAGCCCACGAATTGCGCGTCAAAGAAAGTGATCGCATTCGTTCCATCGTTGATAATTTGCGCCGCATGAATATTGACGTTGAAGAATTCGATGACGGCCTGCGCATCATTGGCAAACAGAAATTACGCGGCGCAACCGTTGAATCTTACGGCGATCACCGCATCGCGATGGCTTTTGCTGTCGCGGGTTTGATTGCTGAAGGTGAAACCAAAATTAATAATGCCGACGCCGCAGCCGTCTCGCTGCCGGAATTTTATGATCTGCTGACAGGCCTGGCAAAATAGTTTCCATGACTACCGACCACCGATCACCGACCACCAATCACCGCACAATTTTCCTGCTCGGCTTTATGGGTTCGGGCAAATCCACGGTTGGCCGCGCCCTGGCGGAGCAACTAAATTACCGCTTCATTGATTTGGATCACGAGCTTGAAAAAATCGTCGGCTGTTCCATTGGTGAACTGGTCAAAACGAAAGGTGAGCCGTTTTTTCGGGCGGTTGAAACCGAATGTTTGAAAAACGCCACAGCCCACACTTCGACCGTGATCGCGCTCGGTGGCGGAGCCTTCATCAAATTGGAAAATCGTGAACTGATTGATACTGCCGGAACTTCTGTCTGGCTTGATGTGCCGTTTGAGCTGTGCTGGCAGCGGATTCAAACTGATGCCGCCGTTCGTCCGTTGGCGCCGAATATAGAAGCGGCTCAGGCTCTTTATCTGGAGCGGAATTCAATTTACAAACTGGCGGAAATCCATCTGGCAATTACCAACGAGATTCCGCCGGAAGAAATTGCCGCCCGATTAACAGCCCTTCTGAACGACCGCTGATCTCGCGCTTGTGCGAAGCCGCTGAACACCCTACAATTACCGATTACTTAGTTCGCAATTTTTTGAAACACGAGAACAGATTCGGACGTATAGCTCTACGCTTAGGCTGTCTCATCAAAAAATATTATTGGAGTTACTAATGGCTGTCTCGAAAAAGAAAAAAATCATCATCGGATCGGTAATCGTGCTGGCGATTGTGGGGATCGTTTCGGCAAGTCTGTATGCCCGTCGCAGCGATGCCCCTGAAGTACAAACGACGAAGGTTGAAAAACGTCCCCTGCTCGAATCAAAAGTTACGGCCAATGGCGAAGTTCGCCCGATTCAGTTGATCAACCTGACGGCGGAAGTGCCTGGGCGTGTCACCAATGTTTTCGTCAAAGAAGGCGATCTGGTGAAAAAAGGACAAAAGATTGTCAGCGTTGATCCTACGCAACAGGAATCACAGGTGAACGTTTCAGAAGCGGCGTTACGCGCCACGCAGGCCGATGTGCAAAATCAGAATGCCACCATCAATGTAGCGGAAAACGCCATCATCACAGCGCGTTCTTCACTCAACTCCTCGCAGGCCGATTTGGAACGCGCCAAAGTTGATCAGGCCAATGCCGAGATCGAACTCAAACGTAACACCGAGTTGGTGGAGTCAGGAATTTCTTCCAAGTCAATTTATGATAATTCCAAGGCGCGGTATGACTCAGCGACAGCTTCGGTAAATGCTGCTAAAGCGCGTGTGGCGCAATCTGAAAATCAGGTTCAGGAAGCGACGTTGCGGGTCGAACAAAATAAAGCCGGACTGCGCGCCTCGCAAGCTCGCGTGGCGCAACAACAGGCGAGCCTGCGGAGCCAGTCAGATTTCCTGCGCAAAACTACGCAATATGCTTCGATCAACGGCGTCATCGCGGGCAAACCAATTGACATCGGCACGTATGCCCTGGCGAATTTCTCCTCTACGCCGCTGGTTATTATCGCCGATATGTCGACGATCAACGTCGAGGTAAAAGTAGACGAAACGGATATTGCCAACGTGAAAGTTGGACAACGGGCGGCGGTTAAAGTTGATGCCCTCGGTGAAAAAGAAATTGAGGGCGAAGTCGTAGAAAAAGCCGCGTCAGCCGTAACCAAATCCGGGCAGAACATTTCGCAAACCGCGACGACAGGAACCCAGGAAGCCAAGGAATTCAAGGTCGTAGTAAAGCTGATCAACATGAATGATGAGGTCAGGGATCGCCTGCGTCCCGGCATGTCAGCAACCGCGACGGTTTATACGGACAAACGAGAAAACATCATCGCCATTCCTTTGCAGGCGCTGGTCGAACGCGATCCGGCACAACTTGACAGTGAAGGTAAAGGCAAGGAAGCGAAGCCCACGCCAACTCCTTCGCCCACCACCAGCCCCGCGCCTGGGGACAAGAAAAAAACCGTCAAGGGCGTCTTCCTAGTGAAAGACAAAAAGGCTGTCTTCACGCACGTCGAAACCGGCATCACGGGTGAAAATGATATTGAGATCAAGTCTGGCTTGACGGGGGATGGAAAAGAAGAATTAATTACTGGGCCATATCGCCAGCTTCGCGCCCTCAAAAACAATACTGTTATCAAGATTGAAGACAAAAATAAAAAGCCCTCTGGCGATGAGAAAAAATAGTAGTTAATTGCTAATGGTTAGTGGTGCGATTTTCTCGTGCCACTAATCGCCAGCGACCGACCACCAGCCACTAAAATTATGCTGACTGATACTCAGGTTAACCCTGGTTTACAAGTTCGTCCCACAACAAATGGCGCCGGCACAGAAGTCCTTATTCGCACCGTTGATTTATGGAAAACTTACGTGATGGGCGACGAAGAAATTCACGCGCTGCGCGGCGTTTCCTTCGAGCTGAAACGCGGTGATTATGTCGCCATCATTGGCCCGTCAGGTTCCGGCAAATCCACGCTGATGAATATGATTGGCTGCCTTGACACGCCCAGCCAGGGACAATACTGGCTCAACGGCAAACTGGTGTCAGAAATGGATGATGACGAACTGGCGCACATCCGCAACAAGGAAATCGGCTTCGTCTTTCAGACCTTTAATTTGCTGCCCCGCGCCACTGCCCTGCACAACGTTGAATTGCCGTTAATTTATAACGGCACGCCCTCGGCCAAACGACTTGAGATGGCGCAGAAAGCGCTTGAATCAGTCGAGCTTGGTCATCGGATGACCCACAAACCAAATGAACTCTCCGGCGGTCAGCGGCAGCGTGTCGCTATTGCCCGTGCTCTCGTCAATAATCCTTCAATTATTTTGGCCGACGAACCGACCGGAAACCTGGATTCCAAAACATCAGTCGAAATCATGCAGTTGCTCGAACACCTGCATGAAAAGGGCAACACAATTATTCTGGTGACACACGAGCCGGAGATTGCGGCGCATGCCCATCGGGTAATTTCGATTCGTGACGGCATGATTGACAGGGACGAACGCAACCGCTAAGTACGGTTCGACAAGGCTGCCAGCTTGTCGTGAGCCTGGCGCAGCAGCAGCTTGCAGGAAAAAATATGGTTTCGTAAATTCACCGACAAGCTGGCAGCCTTGTCGGACATTTTCAGAACAGCTTCTGACAATTCACAAACGGTAACGCGGCTTCTTTTTCCAGACAACAGTTTCGACATCCACATTTTGGACGCGCAAACTTAAATCCGCGCTCATTTCCAAGCCCGCATTTTCACCCCGTAACAATTTAGGGTAACCCGCCGCCGCAATCATTGCTGCGTTGTCAGTGGTGTAAACAGGTGAAGGAATATACGCTGGGATTTTGAGCCGCGTTGCCAAAACTTTAATCGCGCTGCGCAGTTCAGAATTACAAGCCACACCACCAGCCAGAATTAATGTTCTCGGATGATAAATTTCGGCAGCCTTACCCACGTTCCGCACCAGTGCGCGAATCACTGCATGCTGAAAGCTCGCGCACAGATTAAGGATTTCCGGGGCTGGACTATTCACGTCAGAAACAGGCTCAATATTATTTTCGCGGACATAACGAAGCACCGCAGTTTTCAAGCCGCTAAACGAAAAATCCAGCCGATTTGTTTTTATTTCCGCCAGCGGAAAATTTATTGCACGCTTATTTCCCAACTTCGCTAACCGATCAACCACCGGCCCGCCCGGATAACCAAGCCCAATCAATTTGGCTACTTTGTCGAAGGCTTCCCCCGCCGCATCATCCCGCGTTCGTCCAATGAGCTTATATTTTTCCGGCTCTGAAATCAGAAACAAATTGGTGTGCCCCCCCGAAACAATCAAAGCCAGCGCCGGATATTCGGGTGGCGGAAATTCAAACGCTACCGAATAAATATGACCTTCAATATGATTGACACCCACGATTGGTTTTTTCGCGGCATAGGCAATTCCCTTCGCATAGTTGATGCCAACCAACAGCGCACCAATCAAACCGGGGCCTTGCGTGACAGCGAGGCCATCCAAATCCTGCGCTTTAATTCCAGCGCGATGCAAAGCTTCGTTAACGATGCCCTCAATTTTTTCCAGGTGTTCGCGGGAGGCAATTTCCGGCACAACTCCGCCATAAGCCTGATGCGTAGCGATTTGCGAATGGATGACGTTAGAAATAACCCGCGTCCCATCCGCAATCACCGCTGCCGCCGTTTCGTCACATGAACTTTCAATGGCAAGAATTAACATAAAGAAAATC
>JANMKB010000275.1:0-7285 GCA_031371805.1 Blastocatellia bacterium
TGAAATTTTTTGCGAGGCAATTCTGGTTGCGACTGGTCGCGCTCCGAATGTCGAAGGTTTGGGACTCGAAGCCGCTGGCGTGAAATATTCCCAACAGGGCATTGACGTAAATGATCATTTGCGCACGAGTAACCGCCGCATCTTTGCCGCTGGCGATGTTTGCTCCAAATATAAATTCACGCACGCCGCCGATGCGATGGCGCGGCATGTGATTGCCAATGCGTTTTTCTTTGGACGCCGCAAAGCTAGCGCGTTGACTATTCCCTGGTGTACGTTCACTGATCCTGAGATTGCGCATGTTGGTTATTATGAGGCTGAGGCCAAACAGGCTGGTTTTAAGGTGCAGACGATCACACAAAAATTTGACGACGTAGATCGGGCGCTCCTGGACGGGGAAACAGAAGGTTTTGCGCGTGTGCTTTACGAGCCAAAGTCTGGTCGGATTTTAGGGGGAACGATTGTGGCGCGACACGCGGGCGAGATGCTTGGGCAAATTACGCAAGCCATAACTTCAGGCTTGAAACTCGGCGCGTTTTCCTCAACAATTCAACCCTATCCAGTGCAATCCGACGCACTGAAAAAAATTGGCGATGCTTACAGGCGAACAAAACTAACGCCATTGGTGAGAAAACTTTTTGGACAATGGTTCGCCTGGCGGAGGCGATAGCAGGGGGAGATAAGAATGAGTAATGCACGCGCACAGGAACTGGCGAATACCTATCTGGAACGTAACGACCCGACCGGTTGGTTTGAGGCTCTTTACGCGGAAGCTTCAGGCGATGTGGGTAAAATTCCCTGGGCGGATTTAGTACCTAATCCCAATTTAGTTGCATTTCTCAATAGTTTTTTACCCTCGTATATGGTGAAAGAAACGTTGCTGATTGGTTGCGGTCTGGGCGATGATGCCGAGGAACTGGCGCGGCGCGGTTTTGACGTTACCGCGTTTGACATTTCTCCCGAAGCCATCCGGTGGGCACGGCGCAGACATCCCGACACGAAAGTCGGTTATCAGGTCGCTGATTTATTCAACCTGCCGGAAGAATGGGAAGGCGCCTTTACGTTTGTCATCGAGAGTTACACGCTGCAATCGTTAACGCCAAATTTGCTGGAAATAGGCATCGAAGCAGTGGCCCGAACAGTTGAAGAAAATGGTTATCTGCTGGTCATTGCGCGGGGCCGAGAGGAACAGCAAATCATCGAAGGCCCGCCCTGGCCGCTCACCAAAAATGAAATTTATTACTTTCGAGATTTAGGTTTGCGAATGGTTCAATTTGACGATTTGATGGATAACGAAACGCCCTCTGTGCGCCGGTTCCGTGCGCTTTTCAAACGGCTGTGATTTTTTAAGGATGTAATGCAATCAATTTATTACGTGATGACGTTTCTTTGTCATCGCACTTGTCCGCATTGTTACGAAGATCGTTTTCGCCCCTATCACGGTGCAGACCTCGCCAGAGTTGTGGATGAAAGCGTTAGCAATCACTCGCGCATCATCGAAAATCTGCCTGACCGCCTGACATATCTTGATCGCATTGATTGCAATGAGGCGGGACAGCCAAAAGAAAAAATCGGCAGTATTATTCTCGCGGGCGGCGAATTGTTGCTCGACCCGGTGCGCGAAAAAGTGTTGTATTCCGGACTTGATTTACTCCGACAAAAATATGACGCTGAAGTGCGCTTAGTACTGCAAACAACGGGCGACATTGTGACGGAAAAAATGGTAGATGAATTACTCGAACATCAAATTAACAAAATCTCTGTCGCCAGTATTGATGAGTATCATCAGGGACTGGACACACCTGCCGCGCAGGAAAAATTAATTACCAGGCTGACAAAAATATTCACATCACGCGGAATGCAGCACGCGCCAACTGCGCCCGGTCAGGCTATTGAAGAAAAAGCGGACGGGAAATATTTTTCTTTTTTTGGGGCGACAGAAGATGAGTGGATTGGCCCTCTCTGGCCGCGTGGTCGAGCGATGATGAATAAATTGTCGAAGGCTGGAATCAAAGATAATTTTTGTAATCGCTGGTCCGGCGCGTTGAATTTTCTGCAATATAAATACAGCGGCTCCGAGGTTTCGATTGAACCGAACGGCAACGTTTATCCGTGCTGTATCAAGACAAAAGCCCCCATCGGGAATTTGCTGCACGACAAGCTGGAAACAATTATTGAACGGCTGATTGGCAATCCGATTTATGAAGCGTTATCAATGGGGCAGCCCGAACGCATGGGGATTTCCAGCGGCTGGACAAGGGAGAAGTTTTTAGAAAAATCTACGATCAAACTGGCTTCGGGACAGACGTATCAGAATTTATGTGTTGGCTGTGATGCTTTTCATGCGGAAGTGTTGATGGCGAAATAGTTCGCCGTCAAGACGCAGAATAAGGCGTTACCCCGTCGCTACGGCTCCGGGTACAGTACCGCGAGCCGCAGCGAGCCGGGTTTCGTTACGCTTTCTTCACAAACTTTAGCGAAGCAGAATTCATACAATATCGCAAGCCGGTTGGTTTGGGGCCATCATCAAAAACGTGGCCCAGATGCGCATCGCAACGCGCACACTCGACTTCAGTTCTGGTCATCCCTAGCGTGCGGTCAACAATTTCCGTGACATTTTCTTTGCTGATGGACTGGTAAAAACTGGGCCAGCCGGTGCCGGATTCAAATTTTGTTTCCGAAGTGAATAACGGCAAATCACAACAGATGCAGTTGTAAATTCCTTTTTCGTGATTGTCCCAGTAAACCCCGCTGAAGGCTCGTTCCGTCCCTTTTTTGCGGGTGACGTAAAATTGTTCTTTCGTTAATTGTTTCTTCCACTCTTCATCGGTTTTAATCACGCGGTCAGTCCTCTTTGATTTTTTATCTTTAGTGTTCGCGTTAGTCGCCACAAAAATTCCGGCTAACGCCGTCAAGCCTGTAATGATGAAATTTCGTCTCATAATTTTTCCTCTGCTGGCAGATCGTTATAACGCAATGATCGCCGCCCCTAAAATGCGGCGACTATTTCTTTCCTGTAAAAAAGCCACGATCCGCACATTTTCTCGTTTCCAGCTTTTATCAATTGTAATCGCAGCTTCGGCAGAAGGGAACTGTCCGATGATGTTCAGGCTGCGCGTGACAGTACGATGATTGAGTCGCCGTCCGGCATTTTCTCCCCGCGAAACATTCGTACTCAAATTGTTTTCCGTGATTGCCAGCACGATGTCCGGCTTGCCATTTGATGGGGGCAGTTCAGAAGCGATAACTTTAATTTTATCTGGCGCAATTTTTATGATTTCCAGTTTTGCTTTTGATTCGCTCGCAGCTTTGACAATCGCCACCAGCGCTTTACTTGTATTGCTCCCGACAAATTCAGCTTTGCCGTCAATCACCATTTGTGGCGTGTAGGTATTAGAATTTAATGATTGCGCATAAGCCTGTTGCCGCTCGCTGAAAATCGCCGCTGAATATGGATCAGACCAGCCGAGATAATTCCAATAATCCACGTGTTCGCCCAGCGCGATAATTTGTGCATTGGCGACTGGTTGTTTACTTTCGAGTTCCGCCAGCACCGCATCGGCAGGCGGACAACTTGAACATCCTTCCGAAGTGAAAAGCTCAACCAGAATTGGCGTGCGCTGGGCTGACGGAATCGAATGTGCGGCGACCATTGAGGTCAGATTCCAAAGAATTGCCAGCGAAAGAATCGTCAATCCGGCGATCACAAACAATAAAATTTTCCAGGGTTGTAAACTTAACATTTGATGCAATTTTCCGGTGACTGCGCGAACAGGCTGGCGAAAGCTTCCCGCGCACTATATTTGGTATTTTGCTGACGAACGTTGATCCACACTTTGACGACGGACACGGATTGGCTCAGCGTTGTCACGGCTCGCGTCGTTTGTAAATTCGCAGCCTTTGAAATTTCTGCTCGTTTAATCAATTTGGGTTTGTTCATATCTCCTCACCTTTCGTTGAAAATTACTTACTTTCAATCTTACGCAAATGCTGGCTGATTGGTTTGGCTAATTTTTCAGCAATCTCAGCATTTTGTTGATCGTTCAAAGTGGATACGAGCAAAACAACGTGTTTGGATGTTTGATATGCGTTAACCGAATATTTATCCATTAACCCGATTTGCTGTTGCAAGCCTGCTTTCACGCCATCGTCATTGGGGATAACTCCGTTTTTTAAAGCCTGGGTATCACGTTCTGTGATCAACAGGGAGATTAGATCATTGCCGCGTGTATAAACGAAATGGACAAATCTTCTGCCGTCCATTGGACAAACGTGCGCCGAATGAAAAGTCAGCCCCAGCGCCTTATGTTCGGAATATTTGCTCAGGTATTTAAGTTCAGGATCATACTCATCTGCTCCGGTGACAGGGGCGTCAATTTCCTGCACAGATTTTAACCAGTTCGCGGCACAATGATCGTGATCGCCTGCCGCCTGTTGCCAAAGCGACTGACTTAACTCGGCAGCCAGAGCCGGGGGGGCGAGTAAATACAACCCTCCGCCCAATAGGATTAGCAGAGCGGCAGTCGCCAGCGCAAATTGCGGCATCGTGAATTTTGCCCACCATCTGGATACGAACGACTCACGCGTTGCCTGGGCAACCTCATTGCTTTGGAAATCTTTCGCTGCTTCTTCGCGTAATTTTGCCCGTAACCGATTTTTGAAATCAGGTGAAGCGGTAATCGTCGTGACCGCGCCGCGTAAAATACCGCGTAAATTCCTGCGTGCTGCCATTTCGCTGCGACAATCCGCACAATGTTCGGTGTGACGAATAATCTGGTGATTGGTTTCCACCGCCAGTTCATCACTGAGGTACGAATCAAGGACTTCTTTGAAATTTCGACAATCCATAGTTTGCATAATTAATTCTCCGCCACCCTGAGGCCATAACTTCTGGCGTAATCTGCCAATTCCATTCTTAATATTTTCCTGCCGCGATGCAATCGGGACATCACCGTTCCTTTGGGAATATTCAGCACTTCGGCTATTTCAAGATAAGAAAGCTCTTCAATGTCGGCGAGCATGACCGGAATTTGAAAATCTTTTGGGACGCGTTCGAGCGCTGCGATGACTTCCTCTTCCGTGACGAATTGCGGGGTGGGCGGATCAAACGCGATAGTCTCGGCAATCATTTCGTCCGCCTGCACCAACTCCAGTTTATTGCGGCGCAAATCGGTGTAATGCAAATTGAACATGATTTTGTATAACCACGCTCGCAAATTGGTGCCGGTTTCAAATCTATGAAATGAACGCCAAGCCTGTAAAAAAGTTTCCTGCACCAGGTCTTCGGCTCGTTCGCGATTGCGCAGCAAACGCAACGCGACGCGAAAAAGCTGATCCGCGTAACCAAGTGCAAGTTCTTCAAAATCCGTTAGCTGTTGCTCTGTTTTGAGGGACAAAACTGTATTTCCTTTCCAGGTCAGAAGCCTTTAATCCAATTTGTCTTTCCACCTGTTAAATCTGTCTACGGGCTATTTTTATTCCCTCCGCAAGAAAATATTCCTAATCACTGGATCACGAATGGACACAGGCACAGGCAAATGATTAGACTACGGCGTTCTTAAAATCAACCACTGGAAATAAATTATGAGTTTTTGGCAGCATCGCAATGTGTTCGTGACCGGCGCGACCGGATTTGTTGGCGCATATATCACCCGGAAATTAATTGCGCAGCAAGCTCGCGTAATTTGTTTGCAACGCGATGGCGTGCGGGCAAATTCCCTGGATTTGTTCAATTTGCGGCAGCACGTCACCGTGATTCAGGGAGCGCTGGAAGATTATGCCCTGATGGAGCGGATTCTGAACGAATATGAAATTGAATCAGTCTTTCACCTCGCGGCACAGGCCATCGTCGGAGCCGCGAATCGGTCTCCGCTCTCCACGTTTGAAACAAATATTCGCGGCACATATTTTTTGCTGGAAGCCTGTCGCCAGACAAAATCTGTCGCTCGCGTGGTTGTCGCCTCCAGCGATAAAGCCTATGGCACGCACGAAAAATTACCTTATACCGAAACCGATGCACTGAATGGATTATTCCCTTACGATGCCTCAAAAGTTTGTACCGACGTGATTGCACGATCTTACGCGCATACTTATGGATTGCCGGTGGCCGTGACGCGCTTCGCCAATGTTTACGGCCCTGGCGATATGAATTTGTCGCGGATCATTCCAGGGACAATTTTGTCAGTCTTAAAAAATGTGGCGCCGATTATTCGCAGTGACGGCACTCCCATCCGAGAATTTATTTACGTTGATGATGTGGCGCGTGGGTATTTATTGCTGGCGGAAAACATTCAGGCAGCGCAGGGCGAAGCCTTCAATTTCGGCACTGGCGAGCAAATCACAATGCTGGCCTTAACGAATAAAATTATTCATTTGCTGGGACGGGAAAATGACCTGCAACCCAAAGTCATGTTGCAGGCAAAAATCGCTGGCGAAATTGATGCGCAGTTCCTTTCGCCTGCCAAAGTACAGGCACGTTTTGACTGGCAGTCCGAAGTGAGTCTCAATGAAGGCTTACAAAAAACGATTGCCTGGTATCGTGAAAATATCGCGGTGGTGTAGCGCAGTTGGAGCGCCAGCATCCTGTTGGCGTTGCTTTACAAGGTCTTGCCAGCAGGATGCTGGCGCTCCAAATCCTTTTCAATGCCATTGCCCAGAGCGGTAGCGACGGGGAACGCAGGCTTGACTCCATCAAAAAAAGCTGTACAATCGCAACGCTAACAAATCTTCCTCTCATCCGGCACTTCACTTCTCCAAAGATTTGTTATTGCACTCCGGCATTTCACTTCTATCACTGGTCGCGGAACAGGAAAATGATGTTTCCGGCTCTCTCATTGAGGCAAAAACTGGAAATCGTTTTTCTTTCGTTCTATAGCATTCATAGCATTAAGCAGTACATTCAACTTCCTCCGCTTCTGGAGCGTTCCAGACGAGGTGAATTTGTCAGCTTGTGCCTTTTACTTTCTAACTCACAACCACATTTGTTTCTATAAGGAGAAACCACACATGAAAACCTCACTCATTAGCAAATTCGTTTTGTCGCTGACCGCCCTCATCGGGATCGCGTCAATGGCTTTCGCGCAACCAAATGCCACCAACACGACGGTTGGCAACGCCAGCACCAACACCAATGTGATCGAAGTCAGCGATCAGAAACCCGGCTCCGTGCTCGTGTTTCCGTATTACAAACACGATGCCCAGAACGGCGTTGACACGCGTTTGACCATCACCAACCTTGGCAAATTAGGCATCAACGTCCACTTCCTGTTTATGGACGGTGCGACCTGTC
>JANMKB010000292.1:0-2587 GCA_031371805.1 Blastocatellia bacterium
TGAACTGCTGCTGATAGCGCAGCATCTTGATGGCCGGTTCGCCCAGCACGGTGAAGTAGAGCGCCGGGCGCTCCGGGCTGGCGTTGGCGAAGATGATTTGATGCGCCAGCGTGGTTTTGCCGCAGCCGGGCGCGCCCGCGATGATGTTGAAGGAGTATTCGGGCAGGCCACCACCGAGAATTTCATCAAGGCCCGGCACGCCGGTAGGCAGTTGCTGAATATTCACTCGTTCTTGTCCTTGCTTCTGTTCCTGAACACTCATGAAAATAACCTCAATTCTAAAATTATTCGTCTAATAATGCGTCGGGCCACGCCTCGCTCACCAGTCGCAGCGTGAGCGGTTCGCCGATGAAAGTCATCAGCAGCCCGAGCAGATGTGCGGTGATCGCGACTGCCGCGTCGGCGCCACCGTTGCTCGCATCAGCGACGACCTCTGCAAGTCCTTCCAGGCGACCGTCCGTCGTGACTTTCACCGTTTGCAGCGCAGGGACTTCCGCCCTGGTCAGAGCCAGCGCACGCCGCAGCAGCGAGCTAAAGCCGTCTGCTCCAGCAAATCGCGTTAAAGAAATTCGCAGCGTCTCCAAGACCCGCACCGCTTCAGGCACACGCGCATCCGTGGCGCTCTGGGTCGCCGCTTCCGCGTCGAGCAAGCGCCGGGCCAAGTTTTGCATTGAGATAGATGGAGTATTCATCACATACCTTGTCCGAGATAATAACAGGTGTGGCCGCCGCCGGGGGCGGAATCTAAAACCATGTGCGCCGCCTCATTTTACGTCCAGCCGGTCAGAGACTGTGCTAGCGGGATCAGGAACGTGTCCGCGCTGTCGGTGGTGATGACCGCATCGCCAATGCTGGGAGGGGTGACGTACAACCACTCCCGTAGCTCCTGCAATGATTCTTCGGAGGATACCATAACAATTAATTGTCTTGGTTTGCTCTGCTTAGTGCGGCTTATACCACAGTATGACTATTGCAGGGTATTTGTAAACCATACAAATAACACAACCGAATCGCCTCTTGAAACACGCATTGCATTTCGTGTGGAAAACGAAGAGGTAATAAGAGGTAATTTTTTACTGCAATGTCTTATTGAATATGTCACTTTGCAAATTAAATGGCGCCCTTGATCAAATCAACGCTCCGCCCACAGATAATCCGAGCACTGATCCTGATGGCGTGGTCAATGAAATCCCGACCAGCCTCGTGGATCACTTTGAATTTTACCTGCTCAATTATTTTAAGCCTGCCATGTATGAGCAGAATTACGCCACCAAAATGGGCAACAATCTTTTTGACGAGATTGGCTGTGCGAAATGTCACGTGCAGGATTTAAAAATTGACCATGACCGTCGTGTTGCCGACCTTGAGACTGTCTATGATCCTGAGAAAGGGAATTTCAATAACCTCTTCGCTACGGCGCTGCCGCTCTTCAAAGAAGTGACCGACAAAAGCGGTTTTCCCTCAGTCAAACAGCCAAAGCACGAATCGTTTCTGGTCAGGAATATTTTTACCGACTTCAAACGTCACGATGTCGGGGCGGAATTTTATGAGCGGAATTATAATGGCACGCTGCGGACAGAATTCATGACGACGCCGTTATGGGGAGTGGGAACGACGATGCCGTATGGTCACGATGGACGCAGCATCAATCTCAAAGAAGTGATTTTGCGGCACGGCGGAGAAGCGAAACGGGCGCGTGATGCTTTTGCGAAATTGCCTTATATCACACAGCGGATGGTGATTGATTTCCTGAACTCGCTGGTCGTATTTCCGCCCGATGACACGGCTTCAAATCTTGATCCCGGCAATCGCAACACCGAACATTTTCCGCAATTCGGACACGGGAGCATCAAGCTGACAGTGCTATTTAATAATCCACGTGACCCTGAATAGCAGGCAAGAAGATGTTCATCCACAAAGACATACGAGGTGGCACGAAGAAAAAAACGAATCATTTAGATTTTTTCTTCGTGTTACTTTGCCTGCCTTTGTGGATGACAATATTTTGACTTAATTGGAAGCCGCGTGTTTGGCTTCGTAAGCGGAAATTTTATCTTCGTGCTGCAACGTCAAGCCAATGTCATCCAGGCCATTCAGCAAACATTCTTTGCGGAACGAATCAACTTCAAACGGAATGCTGAGTCCTTGTGGATCGCTGATGGTTTGCGCATTCAAATCAATCGTGAGTTGATAGCCTTCGTTCGCTTTTGTGCGCTGGAATAATTCCTCAACCTGATCTTCCGAAAGCTTGATCGGGAGCATCCCGTTTTTGAAGCAATTATTATAAAAAATATCTGCATAGGACGGCGCGATGACGACGCGAAAGCCGTAATTATCCAGCGCCCACGGTGCATGTTCACGCGAAGAGCCGCAACCGAAATTTGCCCGCGTCACTAAAATTGAAGCTCCCTTGAAGCGTGGCTGATTCAATTCAAAATCGGCATTTTCAGAGCCATCTGCATTAAAACGCCAATCGAAGAAGAGCGCATCTTCAAAGCCTGAGCGTTCGATGCGCTTCAAAAATTGCTTGGGAATAATTTGATCCGTGTCTACATTAACGCGATCCAGGGTGCCGACGATACCTGTG
>JANMKB010000350.1:0-2845 GCA_031371805.1 Blastocatellia bacterium
CGCGATGGCTTTTGCACCGAGCGCCAGAAATCCTGTCGCAATAATGCCGCGTCGGTTTACTTCGCTGCCGTCGGGCGCTGGCAGCAAATCTCCCGCCACCTGTTCACGGACAAATTGATCGTAAGGCAAATCCTGATTGAAGGCTTCGATCACATAATCGCGGTATTTGTAAGCGTAAGGATAACGATGGTCTTCGTCATTACCCGTTGAATCGGCATAGCGTGCGACATCCAACCAGTTCCGCCCCCATTTTTCGCCATAGCGCGGCGAAGCCAGCAACCGCTCAATGACTTTTTTAAAGCTGTCCGGCGAGTTATCAGCGAGAAATTCTTTCATCTCCGCTTCCGTCGGTGGCAGCCCCGTCAAATCAAATGTCGCGCGGCGCAACAACGTTAATTTGTCAGCCGGAGGCGCGGGCGTCAGGTTTTTTTCTTCCAGTTTGGCAAGGATGAAATTATCAATTGGAGATTTGACCCAGGCTGTGTTTTTGACCTGCGGCGGAGTCAATTTTCGGATCGGCTGAAAAGCCCAGAATTTTTTCTCAGCCTCGGTGAATTCTCTGACCGAAGAAGGTTTAGGCGCAACTGTCGCGGCGGTTGTCACCGCACCCGGATATGGCGCACCCAGTTTGACCCAGGCGGTCAGCGTGGCAATATCTTCGTCCTTCATCTTACCCGTTGGCGGCATCTTTAACTCGCCTTCATAGCTGATAACTTTGAGCAGGAAACTTGCCTCCGGCTCTGCCTTGTTAATGAGCGCTGTGCCGCTGCGTCCGCCGTGCATAAACCCTTCTGCTGTTGACAGATCAAGCCCGGCGGTTTTCTTATTTGCATTGTGGCACTGCTGACAATTTGCAGTCAGGGTGGGGCGAATCTTTTTCTCGAAAAATTCCGTCTGTTCAGGCGTAGGATTTTGTAAGCCTGTTCGCCCGGCGACGGATGGGAGTCCCCAAAGTACTGCGCTCCCCATTGCAATTAATATCAGGGTTAGTTTGATTGACCAGATTGTTCCAAAACGATTTGCCTGCATTGTGCCTGACTCCGATAAAGTTGTGAAATTTCCTCAACCGAGGGGAGATTTTGTTTACTGTGAACGATAAATTTTGTGACCAGCGAATGCTCGCACCCAGGGATTGTACACGAAAATTGCGGAAATCAATAAGCCCGTTTAGAGGAAATCTGGCGCGGTACTATCCTCTGGGAGTAACGCGTGACAGACAGTCTTTACTGCGAACTATTTTAATACGCGTCGCTTGTCTCAAATATCTGGCGCGGGTTTGTTACCAGCATGGTCTCAATCATTTCATCCGTCACGCCGCGTTGTTTGAGCGCTGGCAGCACATCTTTTTGAATGTGTAAGTAATTCCAGTTCGGAACGACGTGTTCCAACACTCCTTCAGGGAACCAGTCGCTGTAACACATCGCATCGTGTGACAATACCATTTTGTCAGCGTGTCCGCGTTCACACATTTTGACGACGGTATTGACGCGATCCTCAAACGGCAGCATCGTATCAATGCCAAACCGATCCATCCCAAGATACGAACCACTGGCAATAAGTTCCTCCAGATAATCAATATCAGTTGTGTCGCCGGAATGTCCGATTACGACACGTGAAAGGTCTACGCCTTCCGCCGCAAAAATTGTTTGTTGTTCCAGGCCGCGCCGCGTGTGTGCATGCGTGTGCGTAGAAATTGGCACACCTGTGATGCGATGCGCTTTGGCAACAGCGTGCAGGACTCTTTCCACGCCGGGGGTCACGCCGGGTTCATCTGTCGCACATTTTAAAATTGCGGCTTTGACTCCGGTGTCGGCGATGCCTTCCTGAATGTCTTTCACAAACATTTCAATCATCGGGTCTTCGCCACCGAGAATTGTATTCGGCCCGCGATAGTTAAAATGAAATGGTAAATCGTTGTATGTGTATACACCCGTTGCGACGATGATGTTAATGTCCGTTGCCGCAGCGATGCGTTTGATGCGCGGAATGTAACGGCCCAGCCCCACGACAGTAAGGTCTACGACAGAATCCACGCCGGAGGCTTTCAGTTCGTTGAGCCGCGCAATCGCGTCAGCAATGCGTTTTTCTTCATCGCCCCACGTGGCGGGATAATTTTGATTGATCTCTGATGACAGCACAAAAATATGTTCGTGCATTAAGGTTGTTCCAAGTTGTGAAGTGTCTATGACGCCTTTGGTTGTATTTATAGTAGGCATAGGTGATTACAAAAGATAAAGTTGTTTTTCTTATCCGAGTGAAAATTTCTTTGGCATTCTACCCTATCCTTTCCTAATGCAGAAACCCACACGGAGTAAGTGTACCGCAGGCCCTTACTATGTGCAGGCTGCCGCAATTCAACTCCTGCGAACTTTCTTATCAGGCAAATCGTAATAGGTGAAT
The DNA here is from genome assembly GCA_031371805.1 of Blastocatellia bacterium. Taxonomy (GTDB): domain Bacteria; phylum Acidobacteriota; class Blastocatellia; order RBC074; family RBC074; genus JAFDVL01. The sequence continues at coordinate 2,401 of JANMKB010000350.1, forward strand.
AAACTTGTCAGGTTCGACAAGCTACTAATTTAGTTTAAATTTAGTGTACTGCAAACATCCTTGCTGGCAGTTACTTTATTTGGGGGAAATGATGAAAATAGTAAAAGTGATTATGGCTACTGTCGCTCTGACCTTACTTTTCATGTTCGCTCTCGGCTTGATTGGCTTTGCCTTTAGTGTACTCAAATTTGTTTTGTTCATCGCTATTTTGGGCGTAGTAATCGCACTGGCAATTAAACTGTTAGGCGGAATCAAAGCTGCTCGAACGAAAAATAAGTATGATCCGAAAGAGTTGGAAAGTCTGGAAAAAATGTTCAGCGATTATAACTCCAACTCTGAATTTAAAATGAAGTAGAGTTCGGGATTGGTTTAATTTTACCGTCGGGCATAACCACAAAGGTTGTGCCGCGCCATTGAATTTTCTGACCGAAGAAGCTTGCTATCC
>JANMKB010000390.1:0-3248 GCA_031371805.1 Blastocatellia bacterium
CGACAAATCAGATAAGCGGTTTGCTGACGATTAATAGTTCCAGCATTTTGCTCCAGGGCGGAAAGCGGGACGAGTTTGGCACAGGCGAGGCGTTCGGCTGAATACTCTGAATATTCACGGACATCAATCACCTGGCAGTTATTATTGGTGCTGAGGTGCGCTTGTAACGCGGCCACCTGACAGCGTTGAATGGCTTCGGGCATGAATAAATCCTCCATTGCTTCTGATCATGTTTGGTGTATAATCACCGTAAGATGACTATATTCCTTTATAGTTATATCGTCAAGTTGCTTGTTGAGGAATTATGGCAGGAAAACAAAAAGAAAAACTGACCCCTGAAGCGCTGGAACTCGTCGCCCTGCGATTTAAATTATTATCTGATCCGATGCGGCTGCGGATTCTCAATACCTTAGAGAACGGCGAATTAAGTGTAACGGCGATTACGGAAACGGTCGCGGCTTCCCAACCGAATGTGAGCAAGCATTTGCGCACCTTACAGGAAGCAGGGATTCTGGCGCGGCGTCAGGTGGGCAATACTGTTTATTACAGCATTGCGGATGAAACAGTTTTTCAGCTTTGCGAAGTTGTTTGTCACAGCTTGCAACAGCATTTGACGGCGCAGGCGGGAATATTCGCGCTGCCTGCCAAAAAACGCCGAGCTATATAAGGCAAAAAAACAGCACCGACCTTTTACCTTTTGCTTTCCTTCTCGCCTCCTGGTATTTTTTCTATTCATCTTCGCAAGTCAAAATTTTAAGTATCCGGGTAAGGAGTATTCATTGATGTCGAATTCATTCGAATCATTTCTCAATCAGCATGACGATACTGATTGGTTACAGATTTTATTTACGTTGGAAGCGGGAATTCACGCGGTAGATCAACGCGCCACGCGCATTTGGTTTTCATTTTTTCCGCTCAAATTGCAACGTGCTTTTGCAGCGGCAGATGATCGTGCCATTTTCGAGCGCGATTTGATTTTGAAAGGGAAATATTTATTAGCCGAGCAGGTGGACGAATCCGCCCACTTTCTTTATGGGCATCGTTACTGGCCGCAGGTCAAAATGGCGGTTGCGGCTTATGCTGAAACTTCAACTTCCACCGCTTCGCTGCCCGAACAAATTTCGGAAGTCGCCGGAAAAGTTGCGGTGCAGGTGAACGCTGAAAAATCTTTGCTGGTGGGCATCACCGCCACCGCGTTTATGACTTTGGCGCAGGTCGGATTGGAAAAAATGAAGCAGGCGGCAAGTGCGACAATTAATCATTCGGCGAAATCTCCCGCGCAAATTATCGCTGACCGCAATAATGATAGTCAGGGAGGAGTTTTCGGGTTTTTGCGCAGTGTGGACAAAAGATTTACTGTCAATTTCAACGAGGAAAACCCGGAAGCCAAATTCAAAGTCATAAATATGCAGGACATCACGATGGCGGCGGCGGAAGATAAACGCCCGCATCATCTGAACGATCCGCGTTGTAAGGAAGGCGAAGGCCCGATTCCCGTTGAGTGCCGGACGTGCGCTTGTGGGACTTGCTGGGTCGGCGTATTGTCAGACACGGCAAAAATTTCGCCACCAACCTCACGCGAACTGGACAAGGTTGCCAACGTTTTTTGTTACGAAGGGTTCACGGGCGAAAAAGATTCGCCGATTCGGATGGCTTGCCAGGTTAAATGTTATGGCAATGTGACCATCGTGATTCCGCCCTGGCACGGGCAGCTTCGTAAATTGAAGTTACAGGACAAAGCAGCAAACGGCGGAGAATACTAATGAATAAGCGCTCGTTCCACGCACTAAAGATGCGTGGCAATTTATAATAAAAAAACTGCTCGAAGTACTCTTACTAAGATCACTATGTAATTCGTTCCTTGTGGAGAAAATATGAAACTTACGGCTCGTACAATTTACACATTTTTATCGTTAGCTTTGATGTTCCAGCTTGCCATCGCCAAACCCGGCAAAGCGGCGAAAAATGGGTTTGAGAAAATTGCTAACTCGGTCACGATTTACCGCGACAATTGGGGCGTGCCGCACGTGTACGGGCCGACTGATTACAGCGTGATGTTTGGCTTCATGTATGCGCAGGCCGAAGATAATTTCTGGCAAATCGAAGACAGTTACATTCAGGCAATTGGGCGCGCGGCAGAAGTTTACGGCGAAAAAATGGTGGATCAGGATGTGCTGAATCGCCAGCTTGAAATTGCTAAGCTTTCGCAGGCTGATTTTCAGAGGGCGAACAAAAATATCAAAGAAATGTGCCAGGCAACGGCGGATGGATTGAATTATTACCTGGAAAAAAATCCGCAGGTCAAGCCGCGCCTCATCACAAAATTCGAGCCGTGGCAACTGCTGGCGTTCGGACGTTTCGCGCAGTACCAATTATTTATCTTCAATCGCCTGGGTTTCAAGACTGACGAAAAACGAGCTTCCTTCATGCAGGCAAAAGCTGCCAGCCTCAAGGTAGAAAATTCAGAAATCGCCGAAACATTTCCGTATGCTGACTTCCGACTTCCGCCATCTGAGGGTGATGATGTTTGGTCGGCTGGGCTGGTTGGTTCAAATACCTGGGCGCTGACACCGAAAAAATCTGCCAACGGCCATGCGATGTTATTTATTAATCCGCATCAACCTTTCTTTGGCCCCGGACAGTGGATCGAAGGTCATGTCCACAGCGATTCGGGCTGGAATATGTCCGGCGCTTCGTTTCCCGGCTCACCTTTTCCGACGCTTGGTCACAACGAAAATTTAGGCTGGAGCCATACGGTCAACACGCCTGACATTATTGATGCGTGGGAAGAGAAATTCGACGACGCAAAAAATTCGCTGAATTACAAATACGGCAATGGCTATCGCACGGCGACAGAATGGAGTGAAACAATTCAGGTCAAGACAGACAAGGGAATGGAAAGCCGTAGCTTCAAGTTACGCAAAACGCATCACGGGCCAATCGTTGCGGTCAGAGATGGCAAGCCGCTGGCGGTGCGAATGGCAAAATTTGAAAGCGCCGGTTCGCTGGAACAACGCTACCTGATGGGCAAAGCGAAAAATATCAATGAATTCAAGGCGGCGATGAGCCGTTGTGATGTGCCGATGTTCAATACGATGTATGCCGATAAAGATGGCAACGCCTGGTACATTTATTATGGCGCTGTGCCGAAGCGTGACCAAAAATACGACTGGTCAAAACCAGTTGATGGCAGCGATCCCGGCACTGAATGGAATGGCTATCATAAATTTGAAGAACTGCCGCAGGTC
>JANMKB010000411.1:0-6398 GCA_031371805.1 Blastocatellia bacterium
AAAACGGGTGACAGCATAAAGCCCCGTGCGTGAGCGCGGGGTAGGGTTGATTAATTTGATAAAGCTCTCAAAGAGAGCGGCAGCCTTCTAAATCTAACTGCTGTCGCCCGGTTATCACGGGCTTTGAATATTGTGGCGCATCTTCCCCGCGCTCACGCACGGGGCATTATGCTGTCACCATCTTCGATGGTTAAAAATTTATCTGCGTAACATCAGTTAATAATGATAACGCGCTTGAAGAAAATCTATGCGGGTTTCGCTCACCAAATAAACAATGCGATGTTCCTGAGTTAACCGCCGCGACCATGTATCTGGAGCCAGATATTTCAAAGGTTCGGGTTTACCAATTCCACTGAATGGATCGCGCATAATGTCTTCAATCAAAACAAACGCGCGAAGCGCAATTTTGCGTTCTGTTGCTACCCAATAACGCAGGTCTTCCCGAAATTCAGGATGAAACACCGACTCGCGTTCAGTTTTTATTTTGGCTTTAGGCTGTTTCATCCAGCCCTAATTCCCTGCACAGTTTTGTCAATGGTTGCGGTTTCAAAGTTTTTGCCTGCGCACGGTGTAACGCCTTGAGCAGCCGTTGCGCATTTTCAGGAGAACGCAATAAATGCGCGGTCTCAAGCAAACTGGCAAGTTCCGAAGCCGTCACTAACGCGACATCTTCATAGCCGCGCCGATTGATAATCACAATTTCCCGATCTGAAACAACCTGCTCCAGCAGCGAAGCAAAATTTTCACGAGCATTACTATAAGTAGTTTGAATTGCCATAAACATTTCTCTTGTACAAGAAGACTGTACAATTAAAACAGGCAGCGGTCAAGCTGGCTTAGAAACGCTCAATTGCCACTAGCTTTAGCTAGTGGGTAGAGATCAATCAAGCCAGGCTTTAGCCAAATTCATAACGCACATAAAGCTTCCTCTGGCTTCAGCCGCATTGGTGCTAAAGCGACAAATTTTACCTTTGGCTAAAGCCGTACATCTGCTGCCAACTGACCACTAGCTGAAGCTAGTGGCAATTCACCTTGTTACAACTTATTTTTTACACGTTCTTTACAAAGGACTGAAATAGTAAGTCAGAGGTGTCAAGAGTTCAGGCTTTAGCCTGGTTTTTACGCCTGGCAAGCGGGCCGCAAGCAAGCTGAGGCTTGAACTCTTGACGCTTGTTTCCTGTGACTGATGCAAATGAAAGCCGTCATAAGATCACCCAACGTCATATTCACTTACCACGAAACGGATAAATAAATTGTGGCAAAAAACCTCGTGGGTACTCCGGCATTCCCACGCCATATTTTTCCGGCCATTTATTTTCCGGCAAGTAAAATGTTCCAAACACTCGATCAATGAACGAAAAAAATACGGCGTAATTAGTGTTATAAGCCGTTGGATCATCCGCGTGATGCCAGTGATGAAATTGCGGCGTCGAGATAAAATATTTCAGTGGCCCAAACTTCCAGTTCACATTGGCGTGAATGAACACGGCGTGAAAAGAAATAATCACAATGTAAATTAAAAAAACTGTTGGCGTAATGCCAATCAAATAAACCGGCATAAATGAAATTGAACGCGTCACGAAAATATCAATGAAATGTGTGCGTGATCCCGCCATCCAGTCCATCGCTACAGTTGAGTGATGAATTGAATGAATCCGCCAGAGAAAAGGGACTTCGTGAAACAGGCGATGTGCCCAGTACTGAAAAATATCCGTCAGAAATAAGGCCAGCAACAATTGCACGACAAAAGGTAACGCACGAATTTTTGCTTGGAAGCCGCTCAAGCCCAGGCCACCAAATAAAATTGTTGCGGGGGCTTGTGTGATGATGCCAAAAACCTGAACGAATAAATGACTCAGCGCAAAGTAAATCAAATCCGTTTTCCATTCCTGATGCAAAGTATATTGATTGACAATTTTGGGAAACAGCGCCTCCATCGGAATAAAAATCACTGCGAGCATGACTAAATCCAGAATCAGCCAGTCGAAACCAATCGGCAAAAGGGTATCGTGAATCTCTCCAGCTTCGACTTGCCATCCGCCCAGCAAAATTGCCAGCGCGGAAAATAATATTCCGGTTAACGCTAATCGTTTTTGGCGGTTCAGCAAAAAGCTGATCAAGCCCAAAATAAACGAGGTAATTAATAACACCATCAAAATTGAGCGCAGGATTGGAATTGGATACGCCTTGCGCAAATCTGGCGTCGTCAGCCACGAAGGAAAGTGAAAACAAAGGACGGCGATAAAGGAGGCGACGCCAAAAAATACGGACAAATAGCCGCTGATCCAACCCTGACCAAACGATTTAGCGAAATCTTCTTTGATGGGCATGTTTTATTCCTCTGGTAAAGATGGTGGTTCAGGCAATGCCTGAAAATGTTTTGATAAATTGCCACGCATCTTTAGTGCGTGGCAGGGTAAATACTGGATAAGCAGGCTTGAGCCAAACTTATAAATTCTTCTTTTTCCAATTTGCTTTAGCTGAAGCTGTAAGGATTTTTTACTTTATTTTTCCGGTGTTTGGCTAAAGCCTGATGTTTCCCAGCTCTTGCCACGCACTAAACATGCGTGGCAATTTATTTATTTTTCAATTCAACAAACTGCTCTAAGTATTCAAAATTTACAATCACTTTTTCACGGCAATCCCAATATATCCGATCATCCTGGAGCGCGTAAACGCAAAGCGAAAACTGTCATCCACCGTTCCGTGGAGCACCATTTTCCAAAAAGCAGATTGCCAAACTACAGGAGCAAGACCATGAATGACACTCACCTGTATACCGCTTTGTGCACAATATTTTTGTAACTCAGCCGGCTTGATGAAGCAGCGGTATAAATGGAGATTGGGCGGCGTATTTTTGACAAACCACTCAACGCCTTTGATGCCAATCAGCCACGAAATAAAATTGCGATTAAACGTATGAAAGAAAAATAGTCCGCCGGATGTCAACACGTGCGCAGCCTCGGCAATAATGTGCGCCGGGTCTTCGACATGCTCCAGAAAATCCATCGCGGTCACAACATCAAATGAGCCTTCAGCAAAGGGCAGCTTGTTAGCATCACCAGGTTTGTAAGCTACACGGCCTGTTTTGTCATGCAATCTGGCGACGCTTAAGCTTTGTTCCGAAGCATCGAACCCCGTCACGTCGAATGCTTCTTTTGCCAGCTCATTCGACAAAAATCCCGCGCCGCAACCGATGTCCAAAACTTTCACCGCCGACGTTGGGAAAACTTTTCTAATCTCGCTGATTACCCAGGGATTTCGTGCGCGAGATTCAGCCCGCAGCAACGCGACAGGATCGTCCTTTGCCGTGTACCAGCGCTCGCCTAACTCATGATAAATTTCGTTGTTTACTTCTGCGCCGATGCTGGATGCCATAAAAAATTCCAATACAGGAGTTGATACATTCCGAAGAGAAAAATCAGGCAGGTATTACCAATTAAAAAGGCACGTTCAAATCCCTCCAGCACAAGAAAAGAATTTGCCTGCTGATTGATTGCGTACCAGAGCAACCCGGCGCAGATAAAAAGCAACGGATGCAAAATAAAGAGCAAAGCATGCAACCAGTGTTCACCAGCCTGACAATATTTCTGGTGAACAAATTCATCCTTCGTAATAAAAAAACAGGAAAAGATACAAAGGCCGGCGTAAATAAACAGCGAGACCGTAGTCGGCGGAACAATTAATACCCAGGCAAAGCACAGCAGCGCTGTCAGCGTATCCAGCGGATGCCCAATCCTTTCCCACCGCGTTAATTTGCGCAGGCGATGAAAATATAATTCATCGCCTGCCATACACAGCATTTGCAGGACAAAAGGAATAAGTAAGTAACGAGAACTAAGCATCAATAATTATCCGACTATGATTTCGTCCGTGTAATTGATCACCAGCAATAATTTTTGTGCCGCATCATTTGATTAGCGCGGATTAAAGTTCGAGATCAGCATCCCGCCGTCAAGCACGACAACCTGCCCGGTCAGCAAATCAGAGCCTGTGATGATACCGAGGATCGAAGCCGCTACGTCTTCAGGAGCAAGAACCTGACCGAGGATTGAGCTTTCTCTGACCTGTTGCAATTTCTCCTGAAACCCCGCTTCGCCGAGTCCATCCAGCAACCAGCGCGTCGAAATAAATCCCGGCGCAACGGCATTGACACGGACAGTTGGGGCGAAAACGCGTGCCAGGGTGACAGTCATATTATTGAGCGCAGCTTTGGAGGCGCAGTACGGAATCGAACTGCCGGTTCCGGCAACTCCGGCAACACTGGAAACATTCACGATTTCGCCATTACCGGAAGCCTGCAAGGCGGCTCTGGCAGCGCGTGAACATTGAAAAGTACCGATCACATTTACCGATAAAATCCGCATCCAATCTTCCAGATGTACCGCTTCCAGATCATCGTGTTTGATAAAACTGGTCGTTCCGGCATTATTGACCAAAACGTCCAGTCGCCCGAATTCATTGACTGCGACATCAATCATTTGGCGACACGCCGCATCGTCGGCAACGTCGGCTTTGACCGCGAGGCCTTTGACTCCGAGCGCCGAAATGTCAGCCGCAGTTTTTTCAGCATCATCTTTTGAGCGGCTGTAGTTGATCAGAACTGAGCAGCCACGTTTGGCGAGTTCGAGTGCGGTGGAGCGTCCTACGCCAGTTCCGCCGCCGGTGACCACAGCGGCTTTTCCTGCTAATTCCATTGCTTATTTCTCCGGTTTTTCGTTTGTTTTTTATTTATGTGCGTGGCAGTACCGCTGGCGGTACTGCCTTCAATCAGCGATTGCCTGATAAGCCAGTTGTCTGAATTCACTGGCGTAAGTCAGGCCCGTATGGGGCAAAATCTGGATCATAAACACGCCGATCATTTGTTCTTTCGGATCAATCCAGAAGCGCGTCCCGGCGGCTCCGCCCCAATAATATTCGCCTTCGGAACCAATGTTGCCATTTTTTCCCGGCCCACGATTAACGGCAAAGGTCAGCCCAAAGCCATAGCCAATCGGCAACAATGCGCCTTCGCGCGGCATCTCTCCCAAATGGTCAGCGCTCATCAACTCAACAGTTTTGCGGCTCAAAATTCTAGCCCCGTCAAGTTCCCCACCATTCAACATCATCTGCACAAAGCGCGCATAATCCATCGTCGTCGAAACTAATCCCGCTCCACCCAATAACAGTGTCGCAGGCTGCTTGTAGCTTTCCTGGGGCGGCGCAGTCGAGCGTTTGATTGTCTTGTCAGGATTTGGGGTATACAAAGTGGCGAAGCGATCCCATTTTGCTTCAGGGACATGAAATCCGGTGTCCACCATCGCCAAAGGTTTGAAGATGCGCTCGGCAAAAAACTTGTCGAGTGTTTGCCCCGAAGCGACTTCAACCAACCGCCCCAGCACATCTATCGAAAGACTGTAATCCCACGTCGTCCCGGGCTGATGCACCAGCGGCGCTTTGCCCATGCGCTTAACGGCTTCTTCGATAGTGATATCAGGGCGGGTGACACCGAGTTTCGGATACATCAAATCACCTTTTTCATCACGCGGCCCCTGATAATCCAAGCCCGAAGTGTGCCGCAACAAATCACGAATTGTCATCTCGCGTTGTGCGGGCACGACTTCATAACTGCGCGTTCCTGTGGCCGGGTCTTTTTTGTCAATGGCGACTTTCAAGCCACCCATTTCCGGCAGGTATTTTGCAACCGGATCGTTAAGCGCAAATTTGCCCTCTTCATAAAGCATCATAATCGCCACGCCTGTAACGGCTTTGGTCATTGAGTAAATCCGAAAGATCGCGTCTTTCTTCATGGGCTTGCCGTTTTCTTTGTCCATCATTCCCCAGGACTCGAAATAACCAATTTTGCCGCGCCGTGCAATCAAGCCAATCGCGCCTGCAATATGATTTTCAGCGATATGTTTTTGCATCACCTGGCCAATCCGCTCAAGCCGTTCCGGGGCCAGCCCCGCTTCTTCTGGTTTAGCCATCCGCAAACCATTGCCGTTGCCGGAGGAGGCCAGGACTAAGGTAGAAACAAGCAAGCCAAATAAAAGTGATCGTTTCATGATGAATTCTCCTGCTGGTGCAAAGAAGGTGGCGTAACCAGCCATGGTTGGTTACGCCACGTCCGTTAGTTAATCCGCTTGCCATTTCACTTCTTCTTTTCAGGCAACCGCAGTGGAACGTAGTAAGGTTTGCCATTGAGCTTCTGGACTTCTTTCGTAAATGAAGTGCCATATTCTTTCTCGGCATTCGATAACGCCCACGCCTGGCGTTTAAAATTCCAGTTCTCTGGATTCAGGCGTTGCGCTTCTTTGTAATGCGGAATCGCTGCCGCCCCCTGTCCTGTCTGGTATAAATACTGCCCGAGGCTGAACTCCGTAGCCGCCATTGCCCAATCAGGATTTTGCGGAGTCAGG
>JANMKB010000051.1:0-25070 GCA_031371805.1 Blastocatellia bacterium
GCTTTGCTCAAGCAAAATAATCCGGCGCGGGCTGAGGTTGAATTGCGTGCGACCTTGAAAACATTGCCTGGGATGGCGGACGCGCATAACGCGCTGGGAATGGCTTTGGGGCAACAGGGGAAAATTGATGAATCAATTGCGGCGTTTCGTGCGGCGCTGGAAATTGATCCGCACCTGACCGAAGCGCATTTGAATGTTGGATTGGCGCTGGAAAGTAAAAACGATTTTGAGAACGCGATTAAGGCTTACCGCGAGGCTGTCAAAATTGAACCAGACTCTGCTCAGGCACGAAGTGCGCTTGGGTTTGCGCTGGGCAAAACCGGGAATCTGCCAGCGGCGATTTCGGAATTTGATACGGCGATCAAACTCCAACCGGATTTTCACGAAGCGCATTATCGCATGGGTGTGACGCGCTGGTTCGTGCAGCAATACGACGAAGCCGTCAGATATTTGCGGACGGCGGTCAAGCTCAAGCCTGATCATTTTGAGTCGCATTATTATCTGGGTGTCTCGCTGCAAAAAACCGGCAAATTAACGGAAGCGATTGACGAATTACAACTCGCTGTCAAAACGAATCCCAAGGTTGCTGATGGTCACAATGCGCTGGGCGCGGCCTGGCTGGCGGACGAAGAGTTTGATCAGGCAATCAGCGAATTTCGCAAGGCGTTGAAGCTGAACCCGAATTTAGTTGATGCGTACAATCAAATGGGACTGGCGTTGATCAATAAACGCGACGCTGACGGGGCAATTGCGGAATTGCAAATGGCGGTGAAGCTTGATCCGAATAATGCGGCAGCGAATCACAATCTGGGTTTGGCGTTGTTGCAAAAAGCCGATTACAACGCGGCGATTGAAATTTATCGCAAGCTGATAACGCTGGAACCAAACAACGCGGAGGCTTACTACAATTTAGGGTTGGCGCTGAAATACAAAGATGATTTTGGCAATGCAGAGGCGGCGTTTCGGCGCAGCATTGAATTGCAGCCGACCTTACAGGAAGCGCATTATTCGTTGGGCGTGACGCTGATGCAACTGGGCAAACTTACCGAAGCCATCACAGCTTTTCGCAATGCCCTTAAGGCTAAGCCGGATTTTTCTGAGGCGCATTACACGCTGGGGACGGCGCTGCAACAAAAAGGTGAACTGGATGAAGCGATTGCCGAATTTCGAGAAGCAATAAAAATTGCCCCGAACAGTCCGCAGGTTCACAACACGCTGGGAACTGCGCTCCGGCAAAAAGGAAAAAATGACGAAGCGCGGGTGGAATTTGCCGAAGCGGCGCGGCTGAACAAATTGAAAGCGAATAATCAGGCCGCAATGTTTGCGCTGAATAGCGGTCTGCAAAAAATGAAGGAAAATGATTTGGCAGCGGCGTTGGAAGCGTTTGAGCGCGCCATCAAACTTGATCCTGAGTTTGCACCTGCACATTACAATCTGGGACTTGCGCTCCAAAAAAAAGGAAACAAAGAGGCTGCGAAATTATCCTTTGAACGCGCCCATAAACTTGATCCGCATTTCAAAATCCCACGCTAACTGTTTGGTGACTGATGGATTGTTCACTTTTCTTGTTCGCTCGACAGAAAATCGCTGTCAGCAGCGACAGAAGCAAAAATATTTGCTACTTATATGGCGAGTTTCACGACTCCCCTGACTATTTACTGAACTAACGATTGAGTTGTCCACGAGGATGAGCAACTCATCTTTGTTACTACCGAAGGAGAAAATATGAAAAAGCTGATTGTAATAATTGTTTTTGCCATGGGCGCAACGCTGGCGCTGGGTGGCGGAAATGAAACGCAGAAATATCAGAATTTGATGGTTAAGACGGGCGCACAGATGCGAGCGCTCCGTAGCAGTTTTCAAGCCAACAATCGCAGGGGAGCGATCAAGGCTGCCAGTGAACTGGAGAAAATTTTCAGGCAAAGCGGGAAGTTCTGGGCCGGGCGCAAGACTGATGACGCCGTGAAATGGTCGAAAGAAGCGCAGGATGCCGCCCGCGAAATTGTCGCCTTTGAAAAAAAAGGTGAAGACGACAAAGCCGCCATCGCCTTGAAAACATTAAGCAATAGTTGTACGGCCTGTCACGACGCGCATCGGGAAAAGATTTCAGGTTGTAGCCGCGTTTTAAAATAAATGATGAATGAGGAAGCAAACGAGGGAGATGTCAGGACAGGTTATTGGCATCTCCCTTCTGTTTTGCGCCACTACCAAAGACTGAATCTTTTATCCTCACAGGAAAAATACTTCAGTGAATAATCGGTTGCTTGGTATACTGCGCGGGTTTTGTATTAGAGCGGTTGCGCTTGTCTAAAGAAACCTGATCGCTACCGCTCACGATACAGTACCCGGAGCTCTGGCGACGGGGTTTACATTTTCTAAAGAAGGATCAATGAGAATTACAAAAGTTTATACCAGGACTGGCGATTTAGGAGAAACCTCGCTGGTGAATGGCGAGCGGGTCAGCAAAGCTCATATGCGGGTTGCTGCTTTTGGCGATGTGGATGAATTAAATTCTGCACTGGGTGTCGCACGAACATTTTTACAGGAGCCTGAAATTGATGAAATTCTGGGCGTTATTCAGAATGAGCTTTTTATCCTGGGTGCGGATTTAGCCAGCCCCAACGACATCAGGGTGCCAAGAATTGATGAGGCGCTGGTGCTTAAATTTGAAACGCTGATTGATAATTTACTGGCAGAGTTGGAGCCGCTGAAAGAATTTATTTTACCTGGTGGCAATCAGGCGGGGGCGATGTTGCATCTGGCACGCACCATTGCGAGACGGGCGGAACGCGTAACAGTGTCTCTGGCGCAGGCCGAGGAAATAAATCCGCAGGCGCTGATTTATTTAAATCGCATGTCGGATTTTTTGTTTGTGCTGGCCAGAGTCGTCAATCAGCGCGGCGGTATGCCTGAACATCTCGCACGCTTTAGCCAGCGCAGTAATAAGACTTAAGGGCTTAAACCGGGAATGTCTGAAGCGGACTGGTGTGTTTCGATCATGATGTAGATTTTTATGCGCTCATTACTTTTGTTAGGGATCATGGTGATCCTGGTTCCAATGGCCTTCTTTGCTCCGTTCACGGGCATTTTGTCATTTTTGTGGATGGCTTACACACGTCCCCAGGAATGGGCGTATGCGAATTCTGCGCAATATTCCTTAGCTATCGCCTTGGCCACGATTGTCGGCTATTGCCTTTTCGAGTTGCCGCAACGTCCGCCGCGATTAAAAGAGAATATTCTGGTCCTGCTGCTGATGTTGCAATATACCTTTGCCGGTTGGTTGCTTGCCTATTCGCCCGATTATGCGCAATTAAAATATACCGAGATGATGAAGATTATGCTCATCACCTTACTGATTGCGAGTATGACGGATTCGGAAAATCGTGTGCGCTGGGTATTATTCGTTTCGCTGGGTTCGATTGGGGTCCTTAGCCTGCGCTCCTTTATTGGCATTATTATCAGCGGAGGCAAGCGAGTTTACGGGCCTGGCGGGTTATATGAGGACAACAACGATTACGCGATTTTGTTGAATCTGGCTTTACCCATGATGCTTTATTTCGGACAGAAAGAGTCTCGCCTGTGGCTTCGGTATCTTTTTTATCTTTTTAGTTTTACCTCATTGATTACGATTCTTTTTACTTACTCCAGAGGTGGTTTTATCGGACTATGCCTGGCGCTGATTTTTATGGCGGTGAAATCGCGCTATAAAATCAGTGGTCTGATTGGCGTGGCAGTGTTGGGGGCAATCTTTTTCATCTATGCCCCAAAAGAAGTGCTAAATCGGGTGAGTACTATTCAGAATGCCACTACGGAAGATTCCTCCGCGCAACAGCGTTTGCGTGCCTGGGCAGTTTGCCTGAAAATCGCGGCGGATAAACCATTCACAGGCGTCGGTGTGCGTAATATTCTCCTTCTTTATGGAAAATATGGTGATCCGCTGGACACGCGGGTGGCGCACAATTCTTACTTACAAATTGTAGTTGATTGCGGCATTCCGGGACTCATTTTGTTTCTCTTCCTGTTGGTCGTTACTTATCGTCGGTTGGGCAAGTGCCGCAAAATCCTCACGACTTATGCACCGCGCTCAAAAATTATCAGCTATGCGCATGGAATGCAGGTCGGAATGGTGGGCTATATGGCGTCGGCCTTTTTTGCCAGTAAAGAAGATATTGAGCTTATTTATACAGTTTTTGCCCTCGCTGTGAGTTGTATTATCATTGCCCGCGAAGCCCAAAAACAAGCGCAGATAGATAACGTTGTCGCGGCAACAAATTATTCTTTGTCGCCCCAGCCATTGGTGGCTGCCAACTAAAAATTCAGTTTGAGGTCAGGTGAATTATGGCAACTAACGCGAATGTCCTGTACGAAAAAAATGCTGCGCCAGAGTTTTATGAAGAGCGCTATGCCAAAGGCTACATGGATGAGTGGCCGCTTGAAAAAAAACAGCGCGTCTTTCGAATCATCCAGCAACTTGGACTCCCCGCCCAAGGCAAAGCCTTAGACATTGGTTGTGGCAATGGCGTTTTTACCGATGTCCTCAAACAAGCGTTGCCAAACTGGGAAGTCAATGGAGCGGAAATCAGCGCCACGGCGGTCGAGCATGCTCGCACGCGTTATCCCGCCTGTAGTTTTTTTGTCGCCAGTGATCAGCAGGTCAAAGCGCAAAAGTTCGATTTGATTTTTTCGCATCACGTTTTAGAACACGTTTACAATGTGGAAGATTTCTTTGCCGAATTGCAGCCACAACTTAGCCCTGGCGCGAGCATGCTGCATATTTGTCCCTGTGGAAACGAGGGAAGTCTGGAAGACCAGATCAGTCGTTTAATGAAGCTGGGGATTGATTATGAGCGCGAAGAGCGCAGATTTTTTGAAGAGCCGGGACATTTACGCCGCCTGACGACTGAGCGGCTGCGTTCTGTTCTTGAAAAGCACGGATTTAAGCTCGCACAGGAATGGTATCATCAGCATTATTGGAGCGCGATTGCCTGGATCACTGAATGGCAGCGCGATGAAGTCAGCAAATTAACGGATTACAATTCAGGAGTAGATCAACAGGCGAGTGAAAAATTGAAAAAACTGCGTTCGTTCCTGCTGCCCCTGACGCTGCTGCGCCTGCCTTTATTAACGCGTCAGGCCTTACTCAGCAAAGAGCAAAAAAGTAGTAAAGAGGTGATCAAGCTGCTGGCGGCAACCGCACTTTTCCCGCTCGCCAAACCGGTGGATTACTGGATTAACCGAAAGGGATTGCAGGAATGGGAACAACGCCAGAAAGATCGGCGCGGCGGGGAAATGTATCTGTACTTTGAAAATTGTAACGGATGAGATCGTTGAGCGAGTTAAGCAAGTAGCGCAAGCTGGAAAGTTTGCGCTACTTTTTAGTTTCAACCTGGCTTATTTCACAACCAGCATGATTTCGTTGGGCTTGAGATAATTCAACTTTCCCTGCGCCTCACGCGTAATCGCTTCTTTGTCCTGTTTCACGGACTTGATCTCGCGGCGCATCAGTTCATTACCGACCTGATTTTCGTTGCGTATCTGCTGTGAATAATTACGCGAGGACTGCGCCAGTCGCAACCCTTCATGCTCACGGAAAATCGTTGCGACCGCCAGCAACGCCATCGCAATCATGATCGTAGTAATCCAAACATATTTCGGCAAAACCAGTGTTTCCCATGAAGCGCGCGGAACCACCAGTTGATTCGGGTATGTTTTAGTTGAGGACGAATTGAGAACCTGTTTCAAGTAACACCTCCAGTTCTTTCTGTGTGTGGGTTTCAGCATAGCACCGAACGACTGGTTCAGTGCCCGACAATCTCAGCAGCAACCACGCGCCATCATCAAAGATGTATTTGACTCCATCCATCCGATTGATGCTGGTGACGCGCCGCGCTCCGATCTGCGTTGGATCTTCAGCGGCGAGCCGGGCCTGCAAACGCGCCATCACCTCTGAGTTTAACTTGATACTGACGCGCTCACTGTAAAGTGCGCCATCCTGACGAAAAATTTCCTGTAGCATTTCGCCTAAACTTGCGCCTCGCGCAGCCACCATTTCAGCGACCAGCAGGCAGGCGATGATGCCGTCTTTTTCCGGGTAATGACCTTTGACCGTTAAGCCCGCGCTTTCCTCACCGCCCAGAATTAATTTATCTTCGTTGATTAATTCGCCGATGAATTTGAAGCCGACAGGAGTTTCAAAAACCTGACGTCCGTGCCGTGCCGCGACGCGATCAAGCAGGTGCGTAGTCGCCACACTACGGGCCACGCCACCTGTCCAGTCAGGGCGCGAGGCGCATAAATAATCCAACAAAATAACGAGCAGGTGATTCGCGGAAAAAAATGTTCCATCCCGATCAATGAAACCAAAACGATCCGCATCGCCATCGGTCGAAAGCCCCAGCGCCAAATTTTTATCCAGTACGACCTGACGCAATTCACGCAAATTCTTTTCCGATGGCTCCGGGCTGTGACCACCAAATAACACATCACGGAAATCGTGCACATTCGTGACTTCGCAACCGAGGCGGCGCAAAACTTCATCAAGGTAGCCGCGTCCGGTTCCCCACAGCGGATCGTAGGCAAACTTCAATTTACTGTTGGCAATCAGACTGAAATTAACCTTTGCTTCGAGTTCTTTTAAATACCCTTCGCGTGGATCAAGTGGCAATGCCTGCGCCGTTGAATTTGCCGCCTCGTCAGCAGGTTGTGTCTGTAATTCTTCAATGCGCTTTTCAATCCGCTGCGTAATTTCCGGTAAAGCCGGAGCGCCATCCGCCGTCGAAAATTTCATTCCGTTGTACTGCGGTGGATTATGGCTCGCCGTAAAATTGATCGCGCCTTTGGCCTGCAACAAGCGCGTCGCATAAGAAATTACCGGAGTCGGCGTATCGCGGGTGGTCAAATGCGCTTCGTAGCCGCGCCGGGCGAATTCGGTCGCACATTCCGCCGCAAAAGTTTCGCTCAAAAATCGTGTATCGTACCCAACGATAATTCGCTTGTCACCTTTTTCTTCATCCAAAACCGAAGCGATGGCACGTGTCACCAGACGCACGTTGGCGAAGGTAAATTCTTCGGCGATAATGGCGCGCCAGCCGGATGTCCCAAATTTGATAGCCATAGGTTTTAGAACCTGAAATTGTTGAAAAATTGGGGAAGTGAAAATCTTTATCTTTGAAAACGGACAAAAATTAACACGAATGCGAAAGCCTGTAAAGTATTTTTTTGCAATAAAATCCGCTACTTAATCTAAGGTTAGACTTGAGATTATATTTAAGTGGCGGAAATACTTGTGGAAAAAATAGTTTAGGAGTGAAGAGCTATAAGAAAATGTTTAAGTTTGGACTGAGATGATGAGAGGGAATTTGTGGGAAAGATTCTTCCGACTTGGGTAAATCAGTGACCGAAGGCAGAAGCCTGCATGCAAGTAAGGGCGTAGTGACGTACAGAAATGCGCCCTTACTGCGTGCAGGCTTCTGCCAACTATCTACGAATTTATTTGGCGAGTTCGGTTGTCAATTTCGCTCCGCCCATTTGTTTCAAGATGGCCGTAACCTTCACCATTTTGCGCGAATCTTTGGCGATCCAAAGCGTGATCGGCCCGTCATCATCTGAAGTCAATTCCACTTTGAACGCGTCAAAGCTGCCACCAGGAACAGTGACATTTTCTTCACCCAAAACTTTTAATTGTTTTACTGTGACTTTCTGTTTGTTTGTGTCGAAATTGCGGAATGAAGTGGTATAGCCTGTCGCCAGAGGCAAAGTTCCGATAACATCAAAATTCCCCGCTCCGTCGGCAAATAGCGCGCCGCCTAAATCAGCCGTGAAGGGTTTTGTCTGACCATTCATTTCTGTGCTGCCTTCGGCTTTACTGTCCGTGAAAGTCATCGTAACCGTCATCGGGCCTTGTTTAATGACGCGCTTTTTTACGGTCAGCGAATTTTTATCAAGGATCGTCAGATCACTCATTTCCTGCCCGGACAATTTCGCAGTTTCGAGCGCGACAATACTGCCGTTTTCTTCTTTGAGATCAGAAACAATTTCAAGTAGCATTACTTGTTCGCCAAGCTCAATCTTACCCTGATATTTCGTCGTGTTGAGCTTGAGCGTGGAGACAGGTTTTGGTGTGCCACTGCTCGCTTCAATTTTTTTGGCGAGCGTTACCGTCTTCGGATCAACAGTAATTTCTTTCAGGCGCTCCGCAACTTCCGATTTGGCTCCTTCCTGATAACGACCATTCAGATGCTTCGCCAGAAACTTTTCGGTCGCGGTCAGCATCGCCATATTGTTCACAGGCCGTTGAAAACCGTGGCCTTCATCGGGAGCGACAATATATTCAATGGGAAAGCCACGATCCCGCAGCGCAATCACAATTTGATCGCTCTCGCGTTTGTTCACACGCGGATCGTTGGCACCCTGCACAACCATTAATGGCGTTTTGATTTTGTCTGCCGCATTCAACGGTGATTGCCGCGCCAATTGGGCTTTGCCTTCAGGCGTATTTGGATTGCCCATTCGTTCATGGAAAATTACGCGCCCCGCTTCCCAATAAGGTGGAATCGTTTCAAGCAGGGAAATTAAATTTGAAGGTGCGACAATTGCTACCGCAGCGGCATATACATCAGGAGTGAACGCGACGCCCGCGAGTGTCGCGTAGCCGCCATACGAACCACCCATAATTGCTACGCGTTTGACATCAGTAATGCCCTGACTCACCAGATGCTTGACGCCCCAGGTGATGTCATCCTGCATTAAATTGCCCCATTGTTTATTGCCTGCATTCAGGAATTTTTTGCCGTATCCGGTCGAGGCACGGAAGTTCGGTTGCAACACGGCGTAACCGCGATTCGCTAAAAATTGCGCGTAGGAATTGTAGCCCCACGAATCCCGTCCCCACGGGCCACCGTGCGGAAAAACCAGCGTCGGTAAATTTTTAGCAGGCACGCCTTTGGGCAAAGTTAAGTACGCGGGAATTTCCAAACCATCAGACGATTTGTAACGAATCGCTTGCATCGGCGCGAGCGTGGCACGATCAATTTTTTCGCGGAGTTTATATTGCAACGTCAATTGTTTCGTTTTGCGATCAAACAAATACACCGAGCCGGGATCGGTATCGCTGCTGGCGGAAATTAAAAATTTCTGTTCGTCTTCGGTCGAAGAATTAAAGCCGATTTCTTTATCGCCCAGTTTTTGCTTGAGCAATTTGTAATCGGCTTCGTAAGATTTGTCTTTGAAGTACACACGCATGCGGTCGTCTTCATACGATGTGGAAATCAGTTCATCCGTCAAATCTGAAAATGTCGCGTTACCGAAATCTACGCGCTTAAGCGGATCAGCTTCGACTAATTCTGAGTTACCTGTCGCCGGATCAAACAACACGAGGCACGTCAAATCTACGTTGTCACCCTTGTTGGTTTGCATATACACGCGCTTGCCATCTTTGTGAAATCGTTCGGGGCCACACGATTCAAATACGCCACAGGAATAGACGAGCTTGAATCCATCAGGATCAACGCGCAGGATTTCGGTACTGCCGTTGTCAGCAGTGCGCATTGCCATCCGCAACACACCTTTTTGATCGAAAACCCAGGCGGAAATTTTCTCCGTGTTTTTACGCAAAAGTGTGCGTTCGCCCGTCGAGATTTTCACTTTGTACAAATCGTGCCAGGCGGCATCACGGTCGTTCAGTCCAATGTACATCACATCAGGATCACTTTTCGGCACAGAGTACAACATTGCGCGGACATTTTTGGCATCGGTTAAATTACGCGCTGCCGGAACTTCCTGCCCGGAAGCTGGAGCGTCATTTGGGTTCACCGCAAAAACATTGAAATTTTCGTCGCCACCATTATCTTTGACGAACAAAACAAACTTGCTATCGTGGCTCCAAAAGTATTGCGCAATCGGGCGTTTGGTTTCCGCCGTTAATAATTTCGCCGCGCTGAACGGCTCGCCCGCTTTTTTGATCCAGACGTTGCGCGTGTCTTTGTAGGGCTTAAGAAAGGTGATGAATTTTCCATCAGGCGAAAGCTGCGCACCGCCAATTTCAGGATTGCCAAACAATAATTCGCGGTCAATCAGTGGCGGCAGCCCGACAGCCTGGGAGGTCGGAGATTTAACAGGTTTGGGTTGGGATTTTTCTGCTGTTTGCGCAGGTGTAAGAAAACTTAAGCCAGCCACCAGCGACAGGCTGAGCAAAAAATTCATGTTTTTCATAACTAACCTCATGTTTGAAAGTCAAATGTGGTGAAGAGCTATCATTATAATCCCTCACTACGTGGTCTGGAAGGGGGATAACACTCTGCTCGCTCTTCCTCATTTTTTACGGGCGGTCTGGTGTCAGGTAAGTTCACCAAAGTCAGGCTCAAAATATTTTTCAGCCGGCTCGCTGTCAGTTGGTTGTTGGGCGAGAAAATTAATCGCGAATGATTTTTTTCTTTCGTATGGGTAAAAACAATGATTGATTTTTTTATGCTATTTTTGTTATTCTCACCTCACCTCGGAAGTTTGCAAATCTGACAACCACTGTATTCAATCAATTAAAGTAGAACCTGATACATTGCGTAATAGTACTTTTTCTTCTTTTCCTCTCGTCTCATCTTACCCTGTCCGCCAATCCCCCAGGTCTTTGGCTGGCTGGGAGTTCATTACTAATCGCAGGTCTTTACCTGCCTCTTTTGCCTAACTAATTGCTTTATTTGTACCGTAATAATGCAGCTGGCAAGACCTTTGTTAGCCCACCTAAACGTAGAGAAATTCCTTATGAACAATACAAATCAGCCTGCCGGATGCCTGGCGCAATTACAACTGACGGAGACTCCTTTTTTGATTGCGATACGAAAACCACGCTCCCTGTCATTTCGCGCCAAACTCCTTTCAGGAAAACATTTTTTCATAAAAACAGTCACAGTCAGTTTACTCTGTTTGTTAACCGGGGCGTTTTTTTTACCCGCACAATATCGGAATTTTTGCACACAAAATCCTGCCAGTACTTTTTGTCAAATCCCGCTGATTCATCAAGCCGCAGTAGCGCCACCCGCGCCGAGGCAGGAAGCACAGCTCGCACTTGTCTCGGTTGAACCATTAATAGCATCGCTGAATTCTAAGCTTGAAAGTGTCCCCGCACTATCGCCTAAGTCAGAGTTACCCCTCCCAACCCCTACGCCCGCAATGTCGCCAGCACTACAGAATTTATCTGCCAGTAATTTACCGATACCAGAAATCACGGAAGGCGCACATAGCCCTTTTGCCCTGCAAATTGGTGCCTTTCAGCGACGAGCAGAGGCCGAAGCACGGGTCGCACAAATCAAAAGAAAAGGCGAAAAGGCACGTATCATCAAAGCGGAAATCACTGATAAAGGGGTTTGGTATCGTGTGCAAATGGGAAACTTTAACGAATGCGCAGCAGCCATTAGCTATGGGCAACAGTTACAAGCTGGAAAAAAACTGACGGAATTCATTATTACGGATTATCAAAATCCTGGTCAGTAAATTTAATGTAAGTAATCAGGTCCCCGGCTTTTGGGCTTGGGTTTTGGTCAAGGTTTTGCAAATCTTCACTTTGACCAACAGATGGACTCGTGTGTGACTGCCGCCAAAGGCAATAATTCGTACTCAGAATCCAGGACCGAAAGCCAAAGACCCAGGACCTCAGCAGTAATTTAACGATACCGCATTTTGACTTTGACCAGCATTGGCGCACCTGCTTTGACCGCGACACGATAAATTGTTTGTGGGCCGGGGTCTTCCTGCGAGAGCTGGCGGGTCGCATTCGCGCCTGCTTCCTGTTCTGCTTTCGTCCAGAGTTTTCCGGCTCCGGCAGTCATTTCAAATCGTTCGCTCTGTGCGCCCCACTGCTTTTCCCATTGCGCGACCAGTTCCGGTGCGAGCTTCAACGCGTTTGCGCTAATTGTGATTTCGGGCAATGGTTGCGCCGCTACAATCACCGTTAATAATTCCCCGGTTTGATCCGGGCGCGTTTGTTTCAGGCGGAAATAATTCGGGCGATCATCCTGGGCCGGAATTTCTACGATGTGTCCCGGCGCGACCTGATTATCGCCATTGCGAGTGCGCGTCGTCGGAAAAATTAAGTATGGTTCACCGGTTGAGCCATCGGCATATTGCTCACGATCAATGACGTAAAGATAGCCAGCGCCGGGTGACTCAAAACTAAAGCGAATGCGTTCGCCTATTTTTAGCGGTGTGTTTGCCGCCACTCTTTCCGGCGTCCATTCGTTTGATTCTTCACCTTCCTGCACAATAATTCTCGCGCCATTGTCAGTTTTTTGCGCCGGACGCAAACGCCAGATTGTTAATCCAAGCTGTTTGTAATTGCCGTTTTTAAGCACCGCAGTTTTGGCTGAAGTAGCGCTGCGATAACTGGCGCGTTTGGCCGGAGACGCTGTTGTTTTCGATGGACGGGCTTTGACAAATTCTTCCGGGATGATTTGGCGCGAAGCTTCATCCTGCGCCCAAGCAGGCAAACAAAACGTGGAGCAAATGATGACAAAAATAATAAGTTGTTTCATAAATTCTCTCTCCTGCCTGATCAAGCGGAATTGACCAGCGAAATCCCTCATGGGAAATGAAGAAGAAGGGAGATGGGGGAAGAGGCGAAAGGGAGATAGGGCGAAGAAAGAACCTAATCGCCCCGTCGCCGTTTCGCCCTGTCGCACCATCGCTCTTCCCCCTTCCGCTATCGCCATTCCCCTTGCAACACAAACGCGGCCCAGTAATAGGGCGCTTGCCATTGCTTCTGCTTCCACATCTCAATCTGGGCGGTGCGCAGGGCAGCGGCGGGGCGCTGATTTTCTTTCAGCATCTGGCGATAAAAAATTGTCATCAGCTCCGAGGTAGCTTTATCGTTAACGCTCCACAAACTGACGACGACACGCGCGGCTCCGGTGTACATAAATCCGCGTGTCAGTCCCATCAGTCCTTCGCCTTTGACCTCTTTGCCCAAGCCCGTTTGGCACGCGCTCAACACTACCAATTCCGCCGGGAATTTTAAATTATAGATTTCGTGCGCACGTAAAAAACCATGCTGCGGCTTGCCGGCTTCATCCACCAGCGACAGCACGAGCGAAGACAAGCCCGGTCGTTCATTATCAATCAGCCCGTGCGTCGCAAAGTGCAAATACCGATACTGGCTTAGCGCCGGATTAAGCGCTGCTGCCCGCGTCGCTGCGAAACCTGTTGCTTTGAAACTGTCAGCTTCGGGCACGAACGCCAGAATCTGGTTCGCCTCCTGGCGCGTGAAGGGGAGCGGTTGAATCGTCAAACTTGTCGCAGCGAGATTGGCGGCAGTCTTTTCCTCTTCGTGGACGATGCTGCGCGCTCTTACAATTTCGTTGGTGGCAACCGCTTTGGATTTGGTTTTAATTGTGCTGCTCCTGAGACGTGCGTCCTCAAGCGTGAAAACCGGATCAGCAAAAACTGCCAGCATTTTTGGCGCTGGTTGCCGACCTGCAATTTCCCTGCGCAACACAGTCAGCGTAGAGGCGGAAGGAAGACTGATGATTTCATGCGCTACAATCAGCGGCTGGTCTTTGGGCTTTGGTTTTTGGGCTTTGATCTTTGCCGATAAGTCGTCAGTTTTAAGCAAAGACCTAAGCCCCAAGCCCAAAGACCATGGTTCCGGCAAAACGGCAAATGGCACATACTGCAACGCGCCATCCGCCACCACGATCAGTTGGTGGTTCCCTAACATTGATGCCACGGGACTGAGAATCATCTGGCTCAAGGCTCCGGCAATTTCCGGGAATTGTGTGTCTGCCTGGGCAATGCGAGCTTCACGCTGTCGGGCGGTTTCGCCGCGCTGATTCTGGCTGCGAACAATCAGCAAATCACGCACCTGCAGCGCTGCCTGCTCAATCTCCCCACGTTTTGGCAGGGCAAAACTGGCGCTGGAATTTTTTGTAATCGCCCATAACCAACTGCGTTCTTCGCCGAGCGAGTATTCCAACAGCAGCGAGTTTTCATCCAATTGCTGCTGAATTTCTTTTAAGTTGAGCGGTTGCGGTTGCGTCAGAGCAGCATAGCGCGGACTGGTTTTCCGAATTGTTGCTTCGACTTGATTGTACTCATCTTCAAGCCCACTGATTTCCTGCCTGAGTTCTTTCAACTGCGCTTCGTTGCCACGCTTTGCTGTCAATTGTAACTGGCGCTGTGCTTTGACATTCAATTGTTGTTGCAGCTTTTCTGAACTTTCCAGCAACGCTGTTTCTACACCTGCTCGAATGTTTGCATGGGCCTCAGCCAGAAGTTCCACCAGGCCACGGGCGCGGGCATGTTCACTGGCCTGGATCGCACGGGCGTCATATCCCTCATCTGGGTGCGCCTGATGAAGTTGCATCAAAATCTCCAGATTGAGTTCGTAATATTTGTGGATCGAAGCGAGATAAGAGGCGCGTAATTGTTGACTGCCAACCTCAGTGCGAACCGCTTCGGCTTTGGTCAAGGCTAATTCAATTTGCTGGTGCGCCTTGTTCAAATTCCCCTGCGCCCGTTCGGTGCGGGCGAGACCATACAGCGCCTGCGCTTCGTTGGCGCGATGGCCAATGGCTTGCAGGATCGTCAACGCCCGATTGAAGTTTTCCTTTGCCTGGTTTGGATCACCTTGTGCAAGCTGAAGATTGCCGATGCCCATCAACACGCTGGATTCTCTGAAAATATCTCCGGCGGTTTGGAAGAGTGGTAAGGCCTGGTTGTAAAACTCTAACGCCGTTGCGTGGTCAGAGGCGGCGGCTTGGAGGTCGCCCAGTCGTTGCAGCACAAGCGCTTCACCGCGCCGATCTCCTGCTTCGCGCCAGAGCTTGAGCGAGAGCTGATAAGACGCCAAAGCTTTGGTCGAATTATTTTGCTGCGCTTCGGCCAGACCGATGTTGCTTAAAGTGTTAGCTTCCTCGCGGCGGTTGCCGAGTGTGCGCCACAGCGTGAGAGATTGGTTGTAATAGTCGAGCGCCTTCTGCGCTTCACCAAGTTTCACATATACCAACCCAGTATTGTTGACTGCTGCTGCTTCGCCTCGCTTGTTGCCAATCGTTCGGTATTGCGCCAGCGCCTGCGTGGTGTATTCCAGCGATTTTTGCCATTCGCCCAGATTGTCATACGCGAGGCCAATCCGCGTCAGCGTTTCCGCCGCCTGAAAATGATTCCTCAGCTTTGTCCAAACCGCGAGCGCCTGATCATAGTTATCTAACGCTACGTGCATTTCACCAAGTTGCGAATTGACTAAGCCTAAGTTGATGAGTGTTCGCGCCTCGCCATTTGTGTCTTTGAAAGAGCGCCATTGCGCCAGCGATTGCTCGTAATATTCAAGTGCCTTGCGCAACTCACCCAATTCACTGAACACATTGGCCAGCGTGGTGAGCGCCTCTGCTTCTTCGCGTGGTTGTTTGATGGCGCGTAGTAATTCCAGCGCGTAACCGGAATACACCAGCGCATGCTGTGTCTGCCCGATGTTCCGATACACCGAAACCAGGTAATAGAGCGTGTGCGTAACCATCAGGCGATCTTCCAGCACCTGCCAGATTCTGAGCGCATCGGCAAATTTCTGCACCGATTGTTCCTGTGCTGCGGCGGTTGGTTGATCGCTCAATTGTTTGCCTTCGACATAAAAGCGTTGCGCTGCAAGCCACAGGCGATCCTGTTCGGTGGGCAGGCGCTGTGCCAGAATTTTTACTTCATACATTCCAGTCGGAGAACTTTTGTTGGGCGAAACAATTTCAATGCGATGAAGTCCGGTTTGGGTTGCGATGAGGGCTGCGATTTCCGGGCCTTGTGTGCTATTGAGCGCATCTGTCTCAATCAATATTTGTTTATTGGGGCTGGCAAGTTTTAGCTCAATGTCAATCCCGCGCTGTTCGACGGCAACGCAGAGATATTGGCCTTTCGCTACTGCAACCTGAATGATGTGTGTTTCACCACCACGCAGTTGCCGTTCGATTGTCTGGCCTGATTGCAACGTTGGAAGTTGTTCTTGTCTGCCCGTGCAGATAGCCGCTGACGGTAGCAAAATAATGAATGAAGCAGAGAAGAGAAGGACTAGCAAGGACGGGAATCGGGGATAATAATATTCACTCTGTCTGGACATGATGATCACAACTTCGCTGACAGGATAGCGAGTTTCTGAAAAGGATGCCCGACAGCGGACTGCCTGCGCTTTTTAGAAACTCGCTATCGAATGAAAAATAATTTTAGCTGCCAGTTGCGCTGGCATTCTGACTTTCACCGCCGCCATCCTCTGCTGTTTTATGTCGCTTGGCCGGGGTCTTTTTTCCTTTTGCAGGGGCTTCTGATTTTTTGGCTTGCGCGGTTTTTTTAGTACTCGGTTTCGTGGGCATAATAATTCTCCTTCGTTAAGAGTAAACAGGTAAGGCGGGCGGTTGGCTCGCCGTTTGATTGGAATACACACAATTGTGTATTCGTTGGTGAAAGCTCAGGCGTCGAAAAAATCATTGGCGAGTTTGACTCGCGCTCGGTCTCGCAGGGCATCCTGAAAATGTTTGATGGAATATTGTCGCCAGGTCACCAGATAGCTCGGGGCTGGTGGCAAGGGAATAATGATTTCTTTTTCCGGGTCATTGGTTCGTAACCACACAGCAAAAATTCCCAGCGCGTTAATGCGTAAGACAGCGGGTTTGAAGACCGTTGCCCCCGCTGTTTTTGCGATGCCCTCGTCATTCAACACACGATAAAATCCATCAATGTATGGTCCCTTATCCAGCTCAGCAAAACAATGTTCCATGCCGTCGTCTTCTATTTGCACTTCGATAGCATAATTGCGATCACTGCCCGAACGCGCCAGATAGCGCCAACCAATGATTTCAGCTTTACGCAAACCATTCGTAGTGATCATGTCCTTCAACCCGGTACGATAAACAGGATGCGGCCAATGTTTGGATACATCCGCCAGCACATCCTTCATCATTTCAGCATTGTGCCGATACGCTTTCGGGGTCACCTTCATTGCTTCACGCAACGCTGCGATTGATTCCGCTGGTGGTTCATAAGGTCGAATGGGCATCGCTGACTCCTATGGAGGGTTTCTGAATGGCGCGTACAGCGGGCTGCCAGCCCACGTTCGAGAATTGCAACATGAGTTTTTTCGGAAAACCTCATAACCTTTCGCCTCAGCTTACGGGCTGGCAGCCCGTGCTACGTCAAATTTTTAGCAACCCTTTATGAATGGCGCTTTCTTTCCCTCTCAAATAAGTAGGAATGCGTCCATTTTCCTTCGCCTTTGTAGCGATTTTTGAGTGTGCGATACGTGATATAAGCTGCTGCCGGGTCTTTGGGATCAGCCACGCGAAGCCACGTATGGCTATCGCCTTTCGGGTCAGGCGGCCCAATCGCTGTGATGACGACAAAATGACCGCCGCCGCCGCGCCATCCGATGCGGACTCCGATGGGGACGCCCTCATTGAGTTGTTCACGAATTTCGTCGAGCGATAACGGATAATTACAACGCGATGAAAGCACGCCCATCAAATCCAGCGCGTCCACCAGTTTGAACGTGCGATTGCATTCTTCGTGTTTGGAATGCTGGCAACAATCCTCTGCGGTTTCAAAACCTTTCGTAGCACTGAAACATTCCCGCACAATATCGCATTGCGTCATTTCGTGGTCGGGCTTGAAAAAACTCAGCAGGCTGTTGGTCACAGCGGCCCAGCACCAGTTGCCACGCCTTTGCTTTTCCACTTCAAAGCGCATTACCGCAACTGATTTCACCAGCACTTCGGTCGCAACCTCGGACGCCCGCCGCAGGCTGATATTGTTTTTGCCTTCGTGCAGATAATTATGTGGCAGGTACCAGGATTGTTTGTAATATTTCAGATAGCGCGCATCCAGTTTTAATGGCCATTCCTCACCGTTGACATTGATAATAACGGGTTCATTCGATTGGCTGTCATAAGCCGTGCGGCACATTTCCAGAATCAGGACAACCCCGTGTTTTTTGGGCAAACGTAATTCCAGCTTTAGGCTATTTTCCTGCTCGCTCAGTTGCCAGGCATTTCCGTACGGCAATTCTTTGGACTTCTTTTGAAACCAGGCTCCGTTGCTGCGACCTGGTTTGAAGTGAGCCGTCGGGGCTGGCTCAGCTACAGACAGATCGAGCGTTTCCAGTCCCAGTAATTTATCTGATAACAGATTGGCAGAGGCAACGCGGAACGATCCGGTTTGTAAGGTAGATAAGTTTTCTGTCTTCACATTCATAAGTGCTTGTTGCGGCATAGCCGCAATTAATCCCATTGGATTCAGATCTTCGGTTCTATCATTTCCATTCGCCCTGCAACACAAATGCCGCCCAATAATACGGCGCTTGCCATTGTTTTTGTTGCCACATCGCCACTTGTGCTATCCGCAATGCTGCCGCCGGACGTTCCCCTTTTTGCAGCATATTCTGATACAGCTTCGTCATTAATTCTGCCGTCGCCTTGTCATTCACACTCCACAGACTGACGATCACGCGGGCGGCTCCGGCATACATAAAGCCGCGTGTCAGTCCCATCAGTCCTTCGCCTTTGACCTCTTTGCCCAAGCCTGTTTGGCACGCGCTCAACACTACCAATTCCGCAGGCAATTTAAAATTGTAGAGTTCATGCGCCCGCAAAAATCCTTCCTGCGGATTGCCCTGCTCATCCACCATCGAAAGCGCCAGCGCTGAAAGTCCCGGTCGTTCGCTGTCCAGAAAACCATGTGTAGCGAAATGAATAAACCGATATTGTTTTAAGTCAGGGCTAAATGCTGTGGCACGACTGGCTTTAAAATCGGTGGCTTTGAAACTGGTAGCTTTGGGCGCAACAGCAAAAATTTGATCGGCTTCCTGATGCGTGTATGGCAGGCGCGGGATTTTCATACCACCAGTCATTTTTTGTGAATCAGCAGGTTTTTCTTCAGTATGAACGATACTACGAGCTTCGGTTGTTACTGTTGCCGTCCGCGCTAATTTCACTTTGCTAATTTTAGCGCGTTCATCCTCGTTGCTAAAAACAGGATCGGCAATGACTGCCAGCATTTTCGGAGCAATCGGGCGTCCCACCAATTCCTTCCGCAGCACCGCAATCGTTGAGGCAGAAGGGAGGGTGATGATTTCATGAGCAACGATCAAGGGTTTCGCGTTTTGTGTTTCGGGTTTCGCGGTACGAGAAGTCACGTTATTAGATTGTTCTCGAGACTCGAAACCCGAAACGCGAAACCCTTCGCCGTCAGGCGAAGGCAAGGCGGCGAAGGGTACATATTGCAACGCCCCATCCGCGACGATGACCAGGCGTTTATTGCCTAATTGTCCAGCAAGCGGAGCAAGTATCATTTCGCTTAATTTTACAGAAGCTTCAGAAAATTGGGCATCGGCTTGCATGATGCGTTCGCGTTTTGCTGGTGGGGTTTCCAGGTTGATAACCAATGTTCGTGCGGTCAATGCCTCATAAACCTGGTTGGCTACGATTTTGATTTCTTCCTGTTTGGGCAATTCGTAACTGGTCACAGAATTATTGGTCACTGCCCACACAAAACTGCGCTCTTCACCCAAAGCGTATTCCAGCAGCAACGTGTTTTCGTCCAACTCTTTTTGAATCGCTGGTACTCTAAGCGGTTGCGGTTGTGTGACGTTGGCGTATTGCGAATTGCTTTTGCGAATGGCGTTTTGGGTTTGTTGATATTCGTCTTCGAGTTCGCTGAGTTCTTTTTTCAAGGCAACGATTTTGTCTGCCGTATTGCGTTGCATCAACCGTGTAGCCTTCGCATTAATCTGCTGCATCAGGTCGTGTTCACGCACTAACAATTTGGCGTCCACACCTTCCCGAAAATCTACTTTGGATTCGGCGAGAATTTCGAGCAGGCTGCGAGCGCGGGCGCGTTCGCTGATTTGCAACGCAGCAATATCGTGTCCGGCGGACGGATTCTGTTTGTGCATTTGCATCAGCAAATCCGTGTAAAACTGATACGCCGTTTGTTGCACAGAAAAATACGAAGCGCGTGATTGTTGAGCGCCTACCTTCGTGCGAACTTTTTCATACAACGTCAGAGCAGATTCAATTTGTTGCCGCGCTACATCCAGATTGCCACGATCACGTTCAGCGCGTGCGATGCTTTGCAACGATTTGGCTTCGTTTTGCTGATCCCCGATGGTTTGGAAAGTTACAAGTGCCTGATTGTGATACTCAAGCGCCTTTATGGGTTGCCGTAATAACGTGAAAGTGCGACCAATATTGTCGAGTGCCTGCGCTTCTAACCGACGATCTCCCACAGCTTGCGAGAGTTGCCTCGCCTGCTGAAGGCAATCTAATGCCTTTTCGCGCTCGCCTAACATAGCGTAGACCACACCGATAACATTAAGCGTGACGCCCTCACCGCGTTTATCGCCGACTATCCGTCGAATCTGTAATGCCTGGTTATAAAGTTCCAAAGCTTTTTGATTCTCACCCAACTCGGAGTATACGTTACCTGTGCTGTTCAGCGTTTCAGCTTCGCCATTCTTATCACCAATCGCTTGTCGCAATTGAAGCGCTTGTCGAAAATGATCAAGCGCTTTTTCAAACTCTCCCAAGAGTAAATAAGCCATCCCAATATTGTGTTGTCCGCCTCCCTCTTTTTGCCGATCCCCCAGTTCTCGATTCAGCGAAAGGGCCTGATTGTTATACTCTAGCGTCTGTTGCCAGTCTGCCAGCTCGTAATAGATTTTTCCAATATTATTCAGGATAGAGGCTTCTGTATTTTTGTTTCTAACGGATTGAGTCAACGTGAGGGCCTGTTTATAGTACGTGAGTGCTACTATTAACTCACCCAGGGTGTCATTAGCACCTCCCATAAGGTTGAGCGCTGAGGCCTCCTGATTATGATCTTTAGCCGCTTGAAATAATGTCAGGGATTGAGTGGCGAATTCCAGCGCCTTGTGAAAATCGCCGAGATTGGCATGGCATAAACCAATTGAATAAAGGGTCAACCCACAGCGATATTGATCATCTGAACCTTGAAAAAATTGGAGCGCCTGCTGATATTTCTCAATCGCCGTCCGCCATGCGGTTGCCGTTCGCTGTAGCCGAAGTTTCCGAGCTTCCTCAAAAGCTCGTTCGGCGATAACATGTTGATGATCCGTTGGTGTTGCTTCGCGCAAAGCCAGTACTTTGACGCCGTAACGCCCAATAGACCCTTTCTTATCCAGCGAACTTATTTTTAGACTATAAGTACCCTCAATCGCTGCAATTGCCACAATCGGCTTTGGTCCATAAAGTGAGTTGGGACCATCTATAAATGCAAGCTGTTGTCCATCCGGTCCCAACAGCATTATTGTCACATTAATGCCTTTTTGTTCGATAGCTACATGCAGAAACTGGCCTGAGTTTAAATGTAACTGAAAGACGTGCGTTTCGCCGCCCTTCAATTCCCGTTCAAGCGAGGATTCACTCATTAGCAGAGGGGAAGTTTCCTGTGCTCTTCCGTTCTGCACTATGACAGCAATTAATGTTAATAGTTGAAGCAATTTTAGTGGTAATGAGAAATAACAGGTTAATCGAATCATAAAGGCCTTCCCCTGGCAACAATATTTTCTCGCTCGTCAATAATCAAGGTTGTCGGCTTGTACGAATCTTTCTCGTGTCTTCCCTGATTAGTTCCGCTTCATTCCAGATAATAATAAAAAGCGGCGAAGCATTTAGTTTCCCCCTTTAGTATGTTTTGCAAGACTACTACAAGACTACTAAAGGGAGGACTTCACCGCTTTTTGTCAACGCATCCAAATATCCGTAAGCTTCAGTTGCGAAAAAATATAAGATTATTTCGCTTTCTTAGCGGGTTTCTTACCAGGTTTTGTCTTCGGTTTGGGACTGGTATCAGGCAGTACAATATCAGCTGTCCAATCATCATTTCGTGGCGAACGCTGAGGGCAAGACTGATTACCACTTTGAGCCTGTCCTACGAATCCCCCACCACCAGGTCGCCCACAAATGGTGTACTGGGTCCCATTACTAAACGTCAGCACAACGCTAACTGGCGGAGGCGCCTGACGATTGACGACGGAAGTGGCAACACCTAAGTTAGTGCTATTGTAAGTGTTGATATTATTTCCTGTGGCTGTCATTGAACCGTTCAAATCGGTAAAACTACCATCACTGGTATTGTAACTTTGAGGCATACTCTTCTCCTTGTTAGTTTCGGGCACTTATTAAAAACACAACACGATATCGCTATGGTTGTGCAGAAAAAGGGGCTGCTGAATAGTCCTCCTTCTACTTGGACATGCGAAATTTCGTGTAAAATCCCGCCATCTCAGTTGCGATTATTTTTCGCTACATTCATGCCAAGCGGAATCGAAACGGAATTTCCCTCAGAAAAAAAGAAAAATAATTACAACTTATAAAAAATATCAGGGGGGAGTGAAGTAGTTACGCTATGTTTTATTTTTATGAACGCCGAGTCGTAAATTACGCCTGTTTGTAAGAGAAGACAAGACCCTGCGTACCCAGGGGATTATCTATGCTTCAATCTAACCAGGTTTACTAAAATTTCACTTTCGGCGGTCACGGTCAGAAGTTCTTTGGCTTCGTCAGTTTTGGCAGTGGGTTTGGACGCGTGCTGATTCAGCAGGGCCAGAATCGCGGCGCTTTGCGTGACGTTTTTAATGGCAGGATTCGCGCTGGCTTTGGCAGCTTCGATTTCAGCTACAGGCCTGGCAGCCCAAACGATCCAGAATTTTTCTATGCCCTCGTGTTCGTCAAAAATATAATTGTCCGTTTGAATCGGCAGGTTGGCTACAACTTCGGCGTTGAGATTATTATTTTTGGGTGTTGGGTAAAGCAGGTTGAGGCTTTGCTCGCCGCCTTTGGTTAAGCCTTCGTTGAGCAGGTAGAGATAACCAGGTTGTGGGCTGATTAAATTAAATTTGAATTTCGAGCCGTTGGGAAACCAGTCATTACCAGCGGATTGAAAAGGTTCTCGTTCTAATTTATTACCCTGCATCCGTTGGGCGGTTAATGACCAGGTTAATTCGCGGCCTGATTTGCCTGGCGTCGTGATCGCTGGCCTGGCTGAATTTAAAGCCGCAGGTTTTGCACCAAAGAAATACCAGACTCCGGTTCCCAAACCGCTGGCGAGTAACAAGCCCGTGATGACGACGCGCCTGGGAAGTTTTAGCTGCGGCGCGATTGATGCTGGAAGTGGTGAGGCTTGTTCGAGCGTATCTTTGCGCGTGTCATGAATTCTTAGTTCAGCCTGCGTTTGCTGCACGATTTTTGCGGTGTCAGTTTCAGCCGCCTGATAGAGCGTAGTTTCTTCTGCCTGCCGTGCCATGTGTTTTAGCTCTGAGGCAAATTCCAGCTTGTGCCGTAACTCTTTTAATTCCTGCCCGAATTCTTTTATTGTTGCGTAACGCTGCGTCGGGTCTTTGGCCAATAATTTCGTCACAATCTGTTTGAGTTCAAGCGGAAGATCATCAGGTAGTGGCGCGGGTTCCCGATCTAAAATTGCCACCATCAAATCGGCGCGCGTGTTACCGGCAAAAGGGCGCACGCCAGAAACCATTTCGTGCAGGATTATGCCAAGGCTCCAAACGTCCGTGCGATGATCTACTTTTTGCCCGCGTGCCTGTTCCGGTGACATATAACTTGGGGTTCCCATAATGACTCCGGTTTGCGTTGTCGAATCATCAGGGTTGAAGGCTGCTTCCGTTAATTTTGCCAAACCGAAATCTAAAACTTTCACATAACCATCAGGCCGCAGCATAATGTTTTCGGGCTTAATATCGCGGTGAATAATTCCGGCTTCGTGCGCGGCAGTTAAGGCGGCGGCAATCTGGAGGCAGATTTCCAGCGCTTCTTTCAATTGGAAATTTCCCTGCCGGAGTCGCTGGCGAAGGGTTTGCCCTTCGATAAATTCGGTCGCCATGAAATGTGCATCATCTGTTTCACCGATTTCGTACACCGTCAGAATATTGGGATGATTGAGAGCGGACGCGGCTTTGGCTTCACGCTCAAAGCGATGCACTAAATCCGCTTCAGATGTGTATCTGGTCGGCAAGATTTTGATTGCTGCCTTGCGCCCCAGCCTGGTGTCCGACGCCAGATAAACTTCGCCCATCCCGCCTTTGCCCAGCAGCGAAATCACCTGATAGTGGCTGAATGATTTAAGCGGTAGTTGGATTTGCGTGGCGATGGTTGGTTCGTCGTGTAAGGCCGTGGCTTCTTCCCAGGCCGGAGAATCAAGGAAGCTTGCACTCTGTTCGTGAGCAACCAGCAGCGCCTCAACCTCAGCGCGTATTTCAGGCTCATTGCCACAGGCGTGCGACAAAAATGACGGACGATCATTGGCCGTAAGTGCTGCGTGAAAAATTTCCTCAATCTTTTTCCAGTGGTCAGGGCTGTTCATCTCTTCGTCAGCTCCTTTTTCAGCCAGGCTCTGGCAAACGCCCAGTTCCGCTCAACTGTTGCATGGGAAACGTGCATGACCAGTGCCGTTTCTTCAATGGTGAGTCCGCCAAAATAGCGCAGTTCGATCACTCTGGCGTGTTCCGGGGAATTGGTCGTCAGGCTTTGCAGCGCATCATCAAGCGCCAGCAAATTTACATCAGATTGTTTGCCGAGGCGATCAGCGTGACCGAGTGAAAGCATAATTTCATCGCCGCCGCGTTTGTTGGCCTGACGACGGCGGGCATGATCTACCAGAATATTGCGCATCAGAGTTGAGGCCAGCCCAAAAAATTGCGCCCGATTTTCCCAACTGACTTTGGGCTGATTAATCATGCGCAGGTAAGCTTCGTGGACTAACGAGGTTGGTTGCAGGGAATGATTGGCGCGTTCGTGACGCAGGTAAGATTTTGCCAGCCGCCGCAATTCGTCATAGACGAGGGGCAACAATTCGTTGACCGCCGATTGTTCGCCGCTACTCCATTTCAGGAGCAATTGAGTAACGTCGTTTGAGGAAGAAGAAGTCATCTTGATGCAAGTCTGCGCTCTCAGCGCTTTATGTCTAGGCTTCAAACTACCTAAATTTTGCTGAAAGAAAAAGGGACAGCTGCAAGGCAGAAATATTTTTCTGCCTTGCAGCTGTCCCAAATATCCGACAAGGCTGCCAGCTTGTCGGTG
>JANMKB010000424.1:0-5514 GCA_031371805.1 Blastocatellia bacterium
ACGCTCGCCGATCAGGTCATCAAAGTGCGCGGCGAACGGGCGCGATTTTTTGGCGCGGGTGACAACAATAAAAACCTCAACAGCGACATCACAATGAAGGCGTTAGGGCTGTATGAACAGGCAAACTCCATGTTGCAGGCGATGCCGAAAGAACAGCGCGAACAGCTTGAAGGCTACACCGCTGGTTACAATCAATATCTGCGCGAAGTCACCGCGAACGGCGTCGGCGGATGGTGCCGCAGCAAGGAATGGGTCTTTGAAATTAAGCCCGTAGACGTGCTGGCGTACAATCAAAGCGTAGTGGTCACGACTACAAATTTTGCCGATATGATTGCGACGGCAAATCCTCCGAAAAATGAATCCGCGCAGAATGTGAAAGTAGATTTTCCTGAATTCGATATGGCGAGTAACGGCTGGGCGATTGGCTCTGAACGTTCTGCCAGCGGTCATGGAATGCTGATTGCGAACCCACATTATCCGTGGACAGGCTCCAACAGATTTTGGGAAAAACATTTGGTCATTCCCGGCAAGCTCAATGTTTACGGGGTCGGACTGCTTGGCTCACCAGGCGTTTCGATTGGATTTAACAACGCCGTCGCGTGGACGCATACGGTGTCAGCAGGCAAACGCTTCACGATGTATTCACTGAATCTTGCGCCGGGCAATCCGACGAAATATATGTATGACGGCAAAGAACGCGAGATGACCAGCAAGGTCGTGAGCGTGTCTGTGCGTCAGGCAGACGGGACTACGAAACAGGTTGAGCAACGCGTTTTCTTCAGTCATTATGGGCCGATTATTAATTTTCCCGGTGTCGGTTGGAACGCAAAACGCGTCGCTACGGTGCGTGACGCGAATGCGAACAATACGCAATTTTATGCCCAGCGCACAGCGATGAATGCGGCGCGTACCCTGGACGAATTCAAGGCGGCACACGCGAAATACAATTCCATTCCGTGGATCAATACGATTGCGACCAGTCCTGATGGACGTGCGTGGTACGCCGACACATCCGCGACGCCGAATTTAAACCCCGAAGCCATCGCCGCGTTAATGAAGCGCAAAGACAGCGATATGATGACGAAAACTGCATGGGATCGCGGCATCATTTTGCTGGACGGCAGCGATTCACTTTATGAATGGGTGAATGATCCTTCGACGCGAGCCGGCGTAATTCCTTATGCAAAAATGCCGCAGCTCGAACGCAAAGATTTTGTCTTCAATGCGAATGACAGTTTCTGGCTGGCGAATCCGCATCAGTTGTTGACGGGCTATTCTCCGTTGCAGGGATTGGAAGGCACGCCGCGCTCACTCCGCACACGCATGAATTCTGTCATTCTTGATGACACGAGTCCGAACGGCCCCGCCGGCAAAGATGGAAAATTCACGCTGGATGAATTGGCGGCGGCGGCGCTTAGCAATCGTAGCATGTCCGCAGAAATGTTGCGGGCGGAATTGGTCAAACGTTGTCAGGCGAATTCATCCGTCACGCTTGATGGGCAAAATATTGATCTCAGTAAAGCCGCGCAGGTACTCGCCAATTGGGATGGACGTTACAACACCGACAGCGTAGGCGCGCCGTTGTGGCGCGAATTCATCACGCAATACGAAGTGGGTGACACCGCGAAAAAAGGAAATTTATTTGCGACGGATTTTAATCCAGCCGATTCCGTCAACACTCCGAACACGATGACGCCGGACAAAAATAATGAATCATTATTGAAGCTTGCTCGTGCAATACGAACGTTGCAGCAAGCCGGATTCGCTGTAGATGTGCCGCTTGGCAAAGTGCAATTCAGCGACAAGAACGGCGGACGCATTCCGATTCACGGTGGCGACGGCCCATACGAAGGAATTACCAATGTCGTTGGTTATTCGGGGGCACGCACAACGCTGGAACCAACTTCCAGTCCAACGAAAATTCAAGGCAGTCGCAATTTGGGGAAAGACGGTTATCTGATCAACGTTGGCTCTAGTTTTATTATGGCGTTGGAATTCACCGACAAAGGGCCGCGTGCACAAGCATTCTTAACCTATTCCGAATCCGGCGATCCGACTTCACCGCAATTTTACGATCAGACGCAATTGTACTCTGAGAAAAAATGGAGAAAAATTTTGTTCACGGAAGCGGAGATCAAGAGCGATCCGAATTTGAAAACTATCAAAATCAAGAACGCAAAATAACAAGGACAATTGATGTCACAGCCAATTCCATTTGTTGTAGCTGGCATTCAGTGCGATCCGCAAATTGGTCGCACTGATTTCAATCTAAAAATGATCAGGGAAGGTGCAGCAAATGCCAGTCAAGCTGGTGCTGCGCTTGCCATTTTTCCCGAATGCGCGGTGCAGGGCTATTGCTTTGATTCCGCCGAAGAAGCATTGGAATTTGCGGAATCGGTTCCTGGTCCCGCGACGGCAAGGCTGGACGAAATTGCCAACCAGTTCAACTTACATTTAGTCGTGGGAATGCTCGAACGCGCAGACGATCAACTTTTCAACGTAGCCGTTTTCATCAGCCCCAATGGATTGATCGGCAGCTATCGCAAAGTTCATCTGCCCTTCCTTGGCGTAGATCGCTTCACTGCACACGGGCAAGCTGGCTTTCGCGTGTACGACACTCCGCTTGCGCGCATTGGCGTGAATATTTGTTATGACTGTTCGTTTCCTGAAAGCGCACGCGTGATGATGCTGGATGGAGCAGACCTGATTACGTTACCTACGAACTGGCCTGAAAGCGGTGGTTGTGCGGTGCCTGATTTTGTTGTGCCGACGCGAGCGTTGGAAAATAAATTATATTACGCCGCCGTTAATCGTGTCGGTACGGAACGCGGCGTAAAATTTATCGGGCGCTCCTCAATTGTTGATCCATTCGGAAAGATATTGGCTTCGGCGAGTGACACCGAACAAATAATTCTCACCGAAATCAATCCGATGCTGGCAAGAGAAAAACATATCATTAGAGTCCCCGGCGAACACGAAATTAATCGCCTGAAAGATCGTCAACCTGATCAATACGGACTTTTAGTTCAACCCAACATTTCTTGAAAATCTGATCGTTAGCCAGCCAAATCAACAGTTAAGTCTCGCCATTCAGAATTGTAAATCGTAAAATGTAATTGCCTTTCATTCGTAAGAATTTCTTCAAACGGATCAACGTCATGAAAACTAGATTCAAATTTATTGTAGTGTTGACGGTTGTGTTGAGCGGTTGGTGGTTAATGCAGCCGCATCCGTACAACGTGGATGCCAACGTAGCGAAGCCAGCCAGCGCAATTACTCCACGTGCATTTTTGGAAGCGCACTGTGTTACCTGTCACAACACCGCAAGCAAAAAAGGCGGATTAGACCTGACCGCACTCAAGGACGATTACAACGATCAAGCGGCTTTCGCTACGTGGGTGAAAGTGCTTGACCGCGTGCAAGCTAACGAGATGCCGCCGAAGAGTGCGCCACAACCTGACGCGGCAGCACGTGCGGCCTTTCTCAAAAATCTCTCGCAACCAATGATTGCCGCCGATGCCGCACGGATTCGGCAGGAAGGCCGCGCCGTGTTGCGACGAATGAATCGGTACGAATACGAAAACACGTTGCGCGATTTGCTCGGCGCACCGTGGTTGCAAATCAAAGAATTATTGCCCGAAGACGGCGAACGGTATCGCTTCAATAAATCCGGCGAAGCGCTCGGCGTATCGCACGTGCAAATCAGTCGTTATCTGGCGGCGGCGGAATACGCCTTGCGCGAAGTGATTGCGCGTAATGAGCAAAAGCCCGAAACGACGACGAAACGTTTTTACGCACGTGAACAAAGAGGATTTACCGCGCACATCGAATTCTCGCAATTTAACACTGCATCGGAACGTGCGACATTCCCGTTGCTGGGCAATGCCGCCGATGTCGCAGTACTCAAAAAAGAAGCGCCAATGACAGTGGGCACAACTGATCCTGCCAAACGTGAATTAGAAAGCATGGGTGTCGTAGCGAGTTCCTACGAACCGCTTGAAATCCGTTTCAATCAATTCAAAGCGCCTGCACCAGGACGTTACAAGTTGCGCCTCAACGCGCATTCTTTTTGGGCTGGGCCACAGGAAGGCGAGAAATGGTGGCACCCCAGCCGCACCGAAGCTTCCGCCGGACGCACGCGCGAACCCATCACGTTGTATGCTGAAATTCCGCCGCGCCAGATGCGTTATCTGGCTACCATAGATGTGACGCCCGAATCATCCGTGCAAGAAGTCGAGGTCTATTTGCTCAAGGATGAAACGATTCGACCTGACGCCGTGCGTCTGTTTCGTTCGCGTCCGCCGAACTGGCGCAATCCGCTCGCAGAAAAAGACGGACAGCCCGGCGTAGCGTTTCGCTGGCTCGAAGTCACCGGCCCGGTCTTTGATAAATCTTCTGGAGACGAATGGCCTACGAAAGGGCATCGTTTGCTTTTCGGCGACTTACCGATTCATTGCAAAGACGTTCTTGCCGGACAGACATTGCTTGACGTGGAAGATGAAGAAACTGCCGATACGCAAGCCGCCAAACGGGCGAAAAATCCGAATCAAAAACTGACGAAACTTTGCGGCGTCAAATCGTCACAGCCACATGCTGATGCCGAAAAATTGTTGCGCAACTTCCTGCAACGCGCTTATCGTCACGCTACGCCGCCAGCCATCGAAGAAGACACGCAGCGTTTCCTGAAAATCTTTGACGCCGCACACAAAACCAGCGGCAGCTTTACCGAAGCAATGATTACGGCGTATTCTGCCGTGCTCTGTTCGCCTGCGTTCACTACGCTGGAAGAAAAGCCTGGACGTTTGGACGATCAGGCATTGGCTGCGCGTCTGTCGTATTTCCTTTGGAATTCCGAACCTGACGCGACTTTACGCGACCTCGCGCAGCAAGGTGCATTTCGCAAGCCCGCCGTCTTGCGTGCGCAAATGGAGCGCATGCTCAGCGATAAAAAATCGCAGCGGTTTATAAATTCGTTTCTTGATTACTGGCTCGACCTGCGCAAAGTGAATATCACTTCGCCGGATGAGTTGCTGTATTGCGATTACTACCTTGATGATTATTTAGTGGAATCTTCCGCCGCTGAAACGCGCCAGTTTTTTGCTGAACTCGTGCGCGGAGATTTGCCCGCACGAAATGTAATCGCTTCGGATTTCGTGATGATTAACGAAAGGCTCGCCAACCTTTATGGTTTGTCCGGCGTGCAAGGTTCACAAATTCGCCGCGTAGCGCTGCCGCCCGACTCTGTGCGTGGTGGATTGCTCACGCAAGCGAGTGTACTCAAAGTCACTGCGAACGGCACTACGACTTCGCCCGTAGTGCGCGGCGCGTGGATGATGGAACGCATACTGGGCAAACCGGTTCCGCCTCCGCCCGCCGGAGTCTCCGCCGTTGAACCGGACGTGCGCGGCGCGACGACCATGCGCCAACAACTTGAAAAACATCGCAATAATCCGAGTTGCAATGTTTGCCACGTCAAAATTGACCCGGCAGGTTTTGCGCTGGAAAACTTCGATG
>JANMKB010000059.1:0-14268 GCA_031371805.1 Blastocatellia bacterium
AATTCCAGGCTGAAAATAAAGGCGTTCGTGCGTCCACGCGACATGCCAAAGCTCAACTGAAACGGAGTTTTGTAACGTGTCAGCTTCGTCAAATCATCATACAGCGTTTGCATATCAAGTTCCGTATTCGGCATCCCAATCATGCTGTTCCCGGAGACAGGGACGCGTCCGCCGTGGCACAGCATACAATTTTGCACCCAGTTACCACGCTCGTTGACGACCATCTGCATGGGGCCACCGCGATTGTCCCAGGTCGCTTCCGTAAAACCATATCGTTCAAACGCGACTTTGCGAATTGAATCAGGATCAGTGGAATTTATTTTCGCTTTCCACTCCTGCTCCCAAACCGATGGCAGCTTTTCCAGCATCTTGTCCGTCAGCATAAACATCCCGTACTGATTATGCGTCAGGTTATAAAGCCCTTTTTCGGCGGGAGACAGAGGCGCAGCAGGCGCAACGTGGGCGGAAGAAAATACCAGCGGAATTGTAATGACAGCAAAAACCACAAGCAGGAACGCCGCAAGAAAGATGCGTTGCATTGCACGGATGATAGACATTTTGGGACTCCTGAAAAAATAGTGAAGCGTGTGAGGAAAAACGATAGCTGAATCAACGCTGGCTGTACAGACCACGACTGATTTCTTTCCCGCTGTATTCAAGTAAAAAGCGATTCGCGGTAAACTGCTGGTTATGACACTCAGAAAATTTCTCGCCTGGTGCGTCCACTTTTATACGGCAACTGGATTGCTGGCGGCGGCAGGGATTGCCGTTTTGCTGGTGCGTGGCGGTGAAGCGGCGATCCAGCAGGCGTTTATCCTCATGTTCATTGCGACCGTAATTGACACGACGGATGGCTGGCTGGCGCGTAAGGCCGATGTCAAAAAATATGCGCCGGGCTTT
Organism: Blastocatellia bacterium; assembly: GCA_031371805.1. GTDB lineage: Bacteria > Acidobacteriota > Blastocatellia > RBC074 > RBC074 > JAFDVL01. Next base: position 901 of record JANMKB010000059.1, read on the forward strand.
GATGGACGGAGGCTGGACGATTTAACCGATTTTCATACTTATACGACACTGCCTTTATTGCTGATCTGGCGGATTGAAGTTTTACCGGCGGGACAATCGTGGTGGCTGTTGTTGCCGCTGCTGGCCAGCGCGTATGGGTTTTGTCAGACGCAGGCTAAAACTGAAGATAATTATTTTCTGGGGTTTCCTTCGTATTGGAATATCGTGGCGTTTTACCTTTATATTCTTGCGCTGCCTGGCTGGCCTGCGCTCCTGTTAATTATTGTGCTGGCGGTGCTGACCTTTGTTCCTTCGCGTTATTTGTATACGACACGCGGCGGGAAGCTGAGTTTGACGACGAATCTGCTTGGCAGTGTCTGGGCGATATTTTTACTGTGGATATTCTGGCAATGGCGTGCGACTCCGCACTGGGTAATTATCGGTTCGCTCGCCTTTCCAATTTATTATCTGATCTGTTCGTGGGCGATTTCCATTAACTATTGGCGCAGCAAAGTTAAACGCGGATTTATTGTAAATGCGGAACCGATTGAAGAGACTGGTCGTTAGGAAGACTGGAAAACGAATCACGCAGGAGTAAATATGTTTTGTCCAAGATGTGGAACTCAGGTAACTGAAACGACAAAGTTTTGCCGGAGCTGCGGACTGCCGCTCTTGCCGGTAAATAATTTCGTCTCAAGCGGAGGGACGATGCCACTCACGCCAGGAATGGTTGAAGCGCCGCCTTCCCGCAATCCGCTGACCAATGTATTTGGTGACTTTACGCCCAAACAAAGGATGGTTATGACGATTATCGCACTAGTGTTTTCACCGGCTATTTTCGCCGTTCTCGGTGAAGCGCTGGGCAGCAGATTTCTGGGCGAAGCAATGCCGGCAATTGCGGGTGTCTTACTTGTGCCGGGCATTATTTATGCCGTGATGCGCTATAAAAATCAGGAGAGAAAAATGGCGCAGCGACAGGCAATGCCGCCCCTGGCGCAGCCGATCATTACCCCGCAACAATTTTCACCGAACACCACATATCAACCGCCAATTCCAAACCAGTATACAAATCCTCTGGCTGACAGTCCGGTCATGCGCGGCAGTGTGACCGAAGAGGAAACCCAACGTTTACCTCAGCCACCAGGACAAAAGGAGTAGTCAATGCTTACATTTTCTCACCGAATTTTACTGATCACTTTTATTCTTTTTCCTGCTTTGTTTGCCATCGCTCAGCCCCCCAAAACCAGTCAGGTCGCAGGCATTGTGAAAGACTCGAAAGGGAGAGTTATTGCTGGAGCCACAATCAATTTATTGACCGCCAGACAGTCGGTTGTTGCCACTGGACAAACGGATGCACAGGGTAGATTTGAATTAAAATCTATCGCTTTGGGCAGCTATGAACTGGTGATTTCCAGTACTGGATTTGCGCCGCACCATGTAGCTGTTCATTTGCCTGCCACCGAAAATGCCAGCCTCGAAATTACTCTTTCCCCCGCTGAGTTAACGGATGAAGTAACCGTCACGGCTGATTTTGGCTTTGTGTCGGAACGCAATGAAACATCACAAGCGGTCAATATTATTAACGAAGCTGCGCTTGAACAACGCGCCAAAGCAGTGCTGGCACAAGTCGCCAACGAAGAACCGGGGCTTGCCTTACAACGCACCAGTCCCACGATTGGCGGAATTTTTGTACGCGGACTGACGGGTAATAAAGTTAACGTGTTTGTTGATGGCGTGCGCTTCTCAACGAGTGCGATGCGCGGCGGCATCAATACTTTTTTCAACCTGAACGACGCGGCGAATTTACGCTCCGTGGAAATCTTACGCGGCCCTAACAGCGCACAATTTGGCAGCGATGCGTTAGGCGGCAGTGTCCAGCTTAACTCCAGTCTGGCGCTATTTACTGCGAGTCGGAACGAATGGCACGGACGATTCAGCAGCGGGTTTAATAGCGCGGATATTGGCTACGACAGCAACGCGGTTGTCACGTATGGCAGACCTGATTTCGCCGTGATGTTCAATATTAATGGGCATCGGAGCAATACGCTGCGTTCCGGTGGCGGCATTGACACGCATGTGGCGGTGACGCGCTTTCTCGGTTTACCGTCAAATATTTTTGGCGCACGCTTGCCGGATACTGCGTTCACAAATTATGGCGGCAGGTATCGGATGAGCTATCAATTTGCGCCCACGCAACAACTCAGCGTGCATTATCAGCGGGCGCAGCAGGATGGCGGCAAACGTTACGATCAAACGCTGGGCGGCGATGGAAATTTAATCGCAGATTTGCGGAATCTGATGCTGGATTTCTTTTACGTGCGGTATGAAAAACAAGCGGTTCGCTGGTTTGATAATGTTGCGGTCACCTATTCTTACAATTCGCAACGCGAAGAGCGGGTCAATCAGGGCGGCAACGGCAATGTGAATGGCGCAATCACGCATCAGTACGAACGGACAACTACCCAGGGACTGCAGGCTCTGGCCACAAAGAACTGGACGAATCGAAATGTCCTCGTGGTGGGCGGAGAATTTTACCGTGATTTCGTCAACGCTCCGGCTTATACGCTCAATCCTGTGACGCAGGTGGCGACGATTTCCCGTCCACGTATTCCAGGTAAATCCAGCTATCGCAACGGCGGTCTTTTTGCGCAGAATATTTTTACCGTCATCCCTGCCCGTTTGCGCGTGGTCGGCAGCGTACGTTACAGCGGCTATGCTTACTCTTCACATGCTTCTGACAGCCCGCTCGTCGCTGGCAAACCGCTCTGGCCGGATGATTCATTGCGCGTGAACGATGTGACCGGACGGGGTGGGATGGTTTTTACTGCTGCGCCGGGTTTGAATTTTTCAGTCAATGTCGGACGCGGTTTTCGCGCCCCGCACATTACCGATTTAGGCACGCTGGGAATTACTGGCAGCGGGTTTGAAGTTGCTGCGCCAGACATCGCCGGATTAGGCGGAACGCTTGGGTCAAGCGCTGATCGCAATGCTGTCGCAACCGGCCTCGCGGTGATCCAGCTCAAGCCGGAAAGCAGTTTGAGTTATGATTTTGGTGCGCACTATCGGCATCAACGACTCAATGCCGGACTGGTTTTTTTCATCAATGACATCAGTAACAACATCACGAAACAGACTTTGCTGTTGCCCCAGGGAGCGATTGGTAAAACGCTTGGCGACCAGGTAATTACGTCGCAACTTGCCAGCGGCGCAGTGTTTGTCGCCGCTTCCACCAACCCCGTGCTGGTGCGGGCAAATTATGACGACGCCCGCATTCGAGGTTTTGAACAAACCTTTGATCTCAAGCTCACCAGGAGCCTGAGCATTGGCAATAATTTTACTTACATTCATGCGGCAGACCGCCGAACAACGCTCGCGCCAAATATCGAAGGCGGCACACCTGCACCACAGGGTTGGGCCAGTCTTCGTTATCAACCAATTGGCAGAAGCTTTTGGCTGGAGCCTTATGTTTATGGAGCCGCACGTAACAAACGGCTTTCGTCCCTTGATCTGGATGATCGGCGGACAGGTGCGACACGCTCACGCACGAACATTCAAAATTTCTTTCGGAATGGAGCGACAGTGCGCGGTCTGGTGACGGCAGGAGCAGATGGAAAATTCGGGACAGCGGACGACATTCTGAAACCCACGAATGAAACGCTGGCGCAGGTGCAGGATCGAGTGTTAGGCGCAGGCGTTACGGCGCTACCTTTATTCACCGAAATTTCTGGTTTTGTAACCGTCAATTTTCGTGGTGGTGTGCGCTTCAAAGAGCGGCATGAAATAATTTTTGATCTTGAAAATTTGCTGGATCACAACTATCGCGGGATTAGCTGGGGACTGGATGCACCGGGGCGGGGAATTAGTGTGCGATACAGTTTTCGGTATTAATTGTCGCAATGAATAAAAAAGGCGCAAAGGAAATAATTCCTCTGCGCCTTTTTGTTTACAAACCCCGTCGCTACTGCTCCTGGTACTGTACCGAGCCGTAGCGACCGGGTTTCTCTTCCGCTCAATTAAGCTCTGCCATTGAAAGCCAGCTTTTCTTTTGAGTTCCACATTTCATTCCAGGTGATCACGCGTCCCTTGTAGGCGGCATCGCGTCCCAGAATCGCGGTCAGAGTGCTTTCGACGCCGTACTTGGTATCGTTGCGATATTTATCTTCACCTTCGCCTGTTCCCAGAACGCTGCCGACGAACGTTTCGGCTTCCTGATCGTAATGCTTGTCAGTGCCTGGCCCGCCTTCATACTTATAAATAATTGGGTCTTCCGTCATACCTTTTTTCCGTGTCCCGATAATCGTTGCTGTGCCAGTTCCACCTTTAGCGTTGCTTGAAGTGAACGTCGCTTTTGAGCCACGCATTGTTTCGGAAACATCGCCGCGTGTACCGTCAATCTGGATGCAGGTATTGCTGGAAACGACGCCATTTGGATATTCATACGTGATGGCAAAATGATCGTTGATATCGCCGATTTCTTTGCGCACTGAGCGTCCGCCAAAACCGGAAGCGCGGAGCGGATGCGCATTGAGCATCCAGTTGATGACATCAATATTGTGGATGTTTTGCTCAACAATATGATCGCCGCAGAGCCATTTGAAGAAATACCAGTGCTCGACTTCGTAATCAAGTTGCGTCGCCCATTTACCTTTGTCTGGCTTGGCGCGACGATCCTGCCACAGATCGCCCTGATCCCAAGCCGAATGTGTCAGGCCTACATCCCCTAAAGCGCCTTCATCAATCAATTTTTTGCAGGCGCGGTAGGCTTTGCTGTAATGACGTTGCAAACCAACCACAACCGTCAGTTTTTGCGCCAGTGCTTTCTCGCCGGCTTCCGATACCAGGTGCAAACCGGGCGCGTCAACGCCTAACGGCTTTTCCGCATAGACATGTTTTTTCGCGGCGACTGCAGCCTTAAAATGATCAGGCCGGAAACCTGGCGGCGTGGTCAAAAGCACAGCATCAACGTCGCTCAAATTCATCACTTCCTTATAAGCGTCAATGCCCCTGAAACAACGCTTATCCTCAACCTTGAACGGGCCTTTGGCCTTGTCCAGGCGATATTGGAAATAATCTGCCAGCGCCACAATTTTGGCTTTACCAGTTTGCTCTAACAATTGCGCATCGCGGGTGCCTTGTCCGCCCTGCCCAACCCAGCCGATTTGCACCGTCGAGTTGGCTTTGGTTCCGCGCACAGATTCAGCTTTGACAATAGTAAAAGCTGTCCCGGCGATTGACGTAGCGGTGAGCGCAGCCGTGCTCTTAACGAAATCTCTGCGAGAAAGGTTTTTCTTTTTCATAATCGTCCCTTCGATTTGGAGTGGTTATTTTTCGAGTTACCGTAAAGTTTAGAAATTAACGAATCAGTTTGCAAGATTGATTGTACGCAAAAATTACCGCGTTAGTAAAGTGGATAGACGAGGATTCTCAGGTACAGTACTGCGAGCCGTAGCGAGCCACTCAAGGCGGTGTATCACGCGCTATCACTCGTAATATTGCTTTAATTCAAGCCGCGAATTGACACGAGCATGTTTTTTAAGTTGCGCGTGGCATCAATCACTGCCGTTGGCTCAAAGCCGCAATGCACCATGCAATCCTGGCATTTTGCATTACCGCTCTTGTGACCATATTTTTCCCATTCGGTAGTTTCCATGTATTCCCTGAAAGTTTCTGTGTAGCCTTCATTGAGCAGATAACACGGTTTTTGCCAGCCGAAAATATTGTAATTTGGGTTGCCCCACGGCGTGCAATCGTATTCGACTTCGCCGGTCAGAAATTTCAGGAAGAATGGTGAGTTGGTGAAATTCCACTTGCTGCCGCGTTTGGTTTTCATCGGCGCCAGCGCGGCACGGAACAACTCTCTGGTCTGCTCGCGCTTGAGAAAATGTTCCTGATCGGGCGCCCAGGCATAACTGTAACCAGGCGAAATTGTCATGCCATCTGTGCCGAGGTCAGAAATAAAGTCAAAGAGTTCGTGCAGGTCTTCCGGTTTCTCACCTTCAAAAACGGTCGTGTTTGTATTAATGCGAAAGCCGCGTGCTTTCACTGCTTTGATCGCTTTGATGGCAATGTCAAAAATTCCCTTGCGGTCAACGGCGTGATCATGTTTTTCCTGTAATCCGTCAAGGTGAATATTAAAAGTCAGGTAGGGCGAAGGTGTGAACTTATCAATGTGCTTTTCGAGCAGAATTGCATTCGTGCAAAAGATGACGAATTTCTTGCGCGCAATCATCCCGTTAACGATGACATCAATTTCCGGGTGCATCAGCGGCTCGCCCCCCGCAATGCTGACGGCAGGCGCACCGCATTCTTCGATGGCCTTGAAAGCCTGCTCCGGCGTCATATTTTTTTTCAGAATCTCGCCCGGATATTGAATCTTGCCGCAACCGACACAGGCCAGATTGCACCTGAATAGAGGTTCCAGCATTAAGACCAGCGGATAACGTTTATTCCCTTTAATTTTTTGCTTGAAGATGTAGCTGCCAATTTTGACTGCCTGAAGAATTGGAATGCCCATAACTGAATTACTCTGTGTTGCAAACGTAACGATGTTTATCGAATGATAATAATTTGTAACTTTAGCACAAAGTAATGAGGTCACAAAATACCCCAGCCGGATAAAAATGTCAGATGACCTTGCCAGCAGGATGCAGGCGCACCAAATGTTTATCCCTCATTTTCGATTTGGCAGGCCAGACACAACGGCGCAGCATAATCCGCCGCGAGCCTTTTCATTTTGATCTGGACTCCGCAGGCGAGACAGCGCCCGTAAGCCCCCAAATGAATTCGTTGCAGCGCTTCCTCAACCTGTTGCAACCTGAAAATAACGAACTTGTGCTGACTGAATTCAACCTCGCGGATTTTATCTTCTGATGGCGAGTCGCGCTCTTCCCAGCCTTCCGCCAAACTTCCAGTCGTTGCGCTGAGCATCGTTTGTAATTTCTGTTTTTCGGCCTTCAGACTGGCCTCAGCCTTAGGAGTCAAAACTAATTGTGTTTTGGTGGGATGCGCTCTGAGTTGTTGGGTAAAGCCAATCATTTTATTTCTCCTGGTTTGTGCTTTTCCGAATCGGCGAGGTTTTCCGGAGGTGGTAACGGATTGCCGTCGTGGACTAAAATAACCATTCCCACTTTTGCCATTACACTAAATTCTTTGGCGGCAAACATCGGAATGCGAATGCAACCATGGCTGGCAGGATAAACCGGGACTGCCGGATTGCCGTGAATCGCTATGCCGCCGTGAAAGTAATTCGGGTAATAAAGCAGGCCGAGCGGGCTTTTTCGCCAGCCTGCAATTTTGCGTTGCACCGCAAAACGACTAATCGGCGTAATCGCCTGCCGCGTTCTGCCACCTTCCGTAAAAAATTCGCCTGACCCTGATGACACGGGCATGATGCGCAAAATTGCGTCGTAACAATCAACCAAGAGTATTTGGAAGCCGAAATAGAGCAGCTTGAGCCGACCTTAAGAAACAAAATAAAAATCGCACGAGCCGCCAAAATCACGCCGGAGCAAAAGGCGACAGCGAAACAAGAAAAGCCAGCGAAACCTGGGTTTGTGGTGCTCGCGAAGCAGTGGATCGTGGAACGAACAAAGGCGTAGCTCAATCAATGTCGGGTGCTGTGGAAGAAGGGCGAAGGTCTGTTGGTCACGAGTGAAACGAAGATCAGAAGTTGTGCCCTTCGCTTGATCTTACGCAGAATCGCCTAATCAACTTATTGCAAACAGGTTCTATACAGTCAATAACATCCTGAAATTGGCAAATGATATGCTGGGTAGCTATACAGCAACCTACGCTAGTCTGTCTGACATCAATGGCGCGGTTGATGCCATCAATCGGGGCTTTGATGAATGCCGCTTCCGTATTTCCTGTACAAATTAAGGAACGCGTTTAGCGCCTGCTAAATAAGCCCGCTACAGATTCTTGTAGCGGGCTTATTTTTATTGCTGAAACTGGCCTTACTAATTTAAAGTCAGGTTAAGTTGGGTGGTGTCCCGCTGTGTCCATTTGTTTTGGCGATTTTATGAACCTCGGCGCGGAGTTCGTACTTGTCTGCCAAATCAACCAGGCGATTACTGAGAATGCTTAAGCGCCGTGCGGTATTGGTGAGTTCCAGCCAGGTTTGCTTTTCTTCCAATGTAACATCCAGACTGGCAGCGATGATGAAAGAGAGCGTGACAGAATCATCCGGCAGATCGGGAATATCTTCTAAATTTGCCCTGGATGAATCGCGTAATTTTTTTCCGGCAGCAATGATGCGCAGAAATAAATCTTTAGCTCGCACGGTCTGTTCGGTTAAATCATCGAAGGTTATTTCATCTTCAAAATACTCAACTTCGGCTTTGTAATAAGACTCACCTTCGATGATTCGTTGAATCGAAAACCTGTCTTTTCCTGCCCCTAAAATATTCGACCGCCCATCTTCCATTTCCTGTTGCGTAATAATTTCGACCGTACAACCGACATTCCCAATCGCAGGAATTTCGTCGCCAGCTTCGCCCAAATAAATAATGCCAAAAGTTTTATCAGTCAGCGCGATGTCTTTGAGCATCTGGCGATAGCGTGGTTCAAAAATATGCAGCGGCGTGACTACGCCGGGAAATTGGATGATGGAAAGCGGGAAAATCGGGATGATACTGGTAGATTGCATATGCCTAATTATTTCTACTCATACTTTCAAGACGGCGAGAAACGCCTCCTGCGGGATTTCAACTTTGCCCACGCGCTTCATGCGCTTTTTACCTTCTTTTTGTTTTTCCAGCAATTTCCGTTTGCGCGAAATGTCGCCCCCATAACATTTTGCCAGAACGTTTTTGCCCATTGCCTTGACGGTTTCGCGGGCGATGACGTGATTGCCAATCGCCGCCTGAATCGGTACTTCAAAAAGCTGGCGTGGAATCAGCGTGCGCATTTTCTCGACCAAAGAACGACCACGAGCGTAAGCAAAATCCTTATGGACAATCAACGACAAAGCATCAACCGGTTCACCGCCAACCAGCATATCCAGCTTCACCAGATTGGCCGCCTGATACCCATCCAGATGATAATCCAGCGAAGCGTAGCCCTTCGAGATTGATTTCAAGCGATCATAAAAATCCAGCACGATTTCGTTGAGCGGAACCTGATAAGTTAACAGAATGCGCGTCGGTGTGATGTAATCGAAGCCTTTCTGAATCCCGCGTTTTTCGTCGAGCAACGTCAAAATATTGCCGACGAATTCATCGCTCGTCATAATCATCGCCTGAATAATCGGCTCTTCGATTTTGGAAATCATGCTGGGTTCCGGGAACTTCGACGGATTATCAATTTCCATGATCTGGCCTTTGATGTCCGTCACGCGATAACGCACACCCGGAGCCGTCGTAATCAACTCCACATTGAATTCGCGCTCCAATCTTTCCTGCACAATTTCCATATGCAGCAGGCCTAAAAATCCACAGCGAAAACCAAAGCCCAGCGCGAGCGAAACTTCCGGCTCAAAGAAAAATGACGAATCGTTGAGGCGCAATTTTTCCAGGGCATCGCGCAACTCTTCATAAGCATTCGATTCGGTCGGATATAAGCCCGCAAACACCATCGGCTTAATTTCCTGAAAGCCGGGGAACGGCTCAACCGTTGGTCGAGCGGCATCGGTCACAGTATCGCCGATGCTGACATCGGCGACAGTTTTGATGTTGGCGACAAAAAATCCAACTTCACCGGCTTCCAGTTTATCAATCGGGCGCGGCTTGGGAGTCAGGACGCCAATATCCTCAATATTATGTTCCGTACCTTTCGCCCATAAGCGAATTTTCATCCCGCGCTTCAACTCGCCATCCACCATACGCACCATCACGATAACGCCGCGATACGAATCAAACCACGAATCAAAAATCAATGCCATCAGCGGCGCATCAATCGAACCACGCGGCGGCGGAACATCGCGGACAATAGCTTCCAGAATGTCCTCAATACCAATCCCGTTTTTCGCCGAAGCCAGCACCGCGTTGTGCGTATTGAGTCCAACCAGCGATTCGATCTGTTCCATCACTCGTTCAGGTTCAGCACCGGGCAAATCAATTTTGTTGATGACAGGAATTATTTCCAGGTTGTTATCAATCGCCAGATACGTGTTGGCGAGCGTTTGCGCTTCGACGCCCTGCGACGCGTCTACGACCAGTAACGCGCCTTCACAGGCCGAAAGGGAGCGCGAGACTTCGTAAGAAAAATCCACGTGACCCGGTGTATCAATTAAATTCAGGATGTAATCTTTGCCGTCTTTGGCTTTGTAATTCAGGCGCACGGCATGGGCTTTGATTGTGATGCCGCGTTCACGTTCCAAATCCATGGCATCCAAAACCTGTTCCGACATTTCGCGGGCTTCGAGCGCACCGGTGGCTTCGAGGAGGCGATCTGAAAGAGTGGTTTTCCCGTGATCAATATGAGCGATTATCGAAAAATTACGAATATGTTTTGACATAAGAGCTACAGACAACATCAGCACTGAGTGAATAAACATGAAGGATAACCCGTGAGGGCGTGATTTTCAATCACTGAATATTTTGGGAATTTTGGCAGCAGGTAGTACGGGAACTATCCAACTCTCATCCAGCGGTTGTTATCGGTGCGTAACCAACCAGAGTTCAGGCCAGATTTCAGGTCAGAGTTCAGGCTGGCGCAGCCTGTGAAGTGCTGCGGCCAGGCGCAGCTTTTTGTTCGCTACCAGCAACATCTGTTGCCGGGAACGGTCTCAGTCCCACCAAATTTAATGACCTGGCGCAAGCGATGATCGGGAGAGGAACTCCTTGTTATCATATTTTTAAAGGGGATTTTAATTCCCTAACTGGTCAGACGGTTAAAATCCCCTAAAATACTACTTCTTCGCCACTTTTCCTTTTTCCATTAAATTTACCGGGTCCCATTCCGCGATCCGTTTTTCAAAATAACTGATATTGCTCAGCAATGCCGGAGCTGCTGCGCGGAATCCGTAAGTCGGGTCCTGGAAGGCAGGTTTGCGGGTACGAACACTGTTGATGAAATTCTTGAGATGTTCGTCGTGCATATTGTAATCGCGGGTCGTGACAAAATTCAGGTCTGCCGGAGCTTCGCGCAATGGATTGTTATTGCGTGGATATTTCGCCGTGTGTTCTTTGCGCAGACCGTCCAGCATATCTTTGGCAAAGGCTCCGTTCGGGAAGGTCGGGTTCGTAGTTTGTTCACGACGAATGACGCGGACACCTTCATCTAATTCAATAACGCCGCCGTCACCAACAAAACGGAATGTTGTCGGGCCGTAGCCGTTGACGCTGCCATCGGCGAAGTTCACTTTGAAATTCACTGTGAAATCAGGATGTTTGTCCGTTGCCGCGTACTCAAATAATCCAAGCAATTGATCCGGCACATCGCGTCCGTCATTCCAAAATCTGATGCCGCCAGTTGAGAAAACTTTTGAAGGGCCGACTGCACCCGTAATTAAATGCGTTCCGCTAAATAAATGGACAAATAAATCTCCGCCGATGCCTGTGCCGTAATCCTGATAATTGCGCCATCGGAACAACCGAATCGGTTCAAACGGACGTTTGGGAGCGCGTCCTAAATAACGATCCCAATCAATTGTTTGTGGAGAAGCGTCAGTTGGAATCGTGTATTGCCACGCGGATTCAGCGCTCCGGCGAATGATGGCAGATTCCACTAAATTCAATTTCCCGATGACACCTTTTTCAATCAATTCTTTCGCTTTGTGATAAATGATGCCGGAGGTGTACTGGCTGCCGACCTGCATGATGCGTCCGGTTTCCTTGTAGGTCTTAATCACGTCCGCGCCTTCCCACAATTGCTGCACCATCGGTTTTTCGCAGTAGACATCTTTGCCCGCCTTCATCGCTTCCATCGCAATCGGCGCGTGCCAGTGATCTGGTGTACCGACAATCACGGCGTCAATATCTTTGCGTGCCAGAATTTCGCGGTGATCTCGGGTGGTAAAAAGATGATTGCCGAAGCGTTCTTTGGCGGCGGTATGACGACCATCGTAAATGTCTGCGACGGCGACCAATTCTACGCCAGGGACGCGCAACGCTGCTGCGGTATCGGCAGTGCCTTGTCCGCCTGCGCCAATCAAAGCAATACGAATGCGATCATTCGCGGAAACTTGTTTGACGGGTTCTGGTTCTGGCGTGATGTCAATAGGTTTGGCTTCGATGCGCGTTTTGCTGGTGATAATCGCCGCCGAAGTCGCTGCCGTCGCCTTTTTCAAAAAGCTGCGGCGTGAATTGTTGTTATAATTTTTCATGCGAGTTCTCCCTGATTAAGTTTGATGTGCCGATAATATCATTTCCCGAGTACGCAGGCATCATGCCTGCGAGCGGCGAGCGTTGCAAAGCCGTTGCTCCTTACGAAGCAGAAACGTATCGTAATAACAAAAACTACATTGCATTGACTGAAAGCTCACGTTACCCCCAGAATTAGCGCAGCAATTAACCGATACCGTGGAAAAAGAAAAAGCAGATATGTAACAAGATAAATACGTGACAAGTTGGGAAAGAATAGGCGAGGTGTGATTCAACTTACTATCTAACTGCATTTTTTGGCGTATAAACTATGAAAATTGTTGGCATTAATTTCGATCACTTTCACATGGGCGATTTACTGCGTTACGCCTTCAATCATCCGACGGCGGAAATCGCAGGCATCAGCGACGAACAGCCAGAGCGGATGCAATCTGCCGCAAGCAATTTTGGCATCCCTGCCAATCGTGTCTACACCGATTATCAAAAATGTTTGGAAGAGACAAAACCAGACATTGTGATTCTGTGTCCGGCGACGGCGCAGCATGCGGAATGGGTCGAAAAAGTCGCGCCGTACAATGTTCACATTCTGATGGAAAAACCGTTTGCGGCAACACTCGCCGAAGCTGATCGGATGATTGCGGCGATGCAGGCTACGGGAAAAACGCTGGTCATCAATTGGCCGCTGGTGTGGGTTCCCGCACATTGCACGGCGAAGCGATTGATTGATGAAGGCATCATCGGACAGGTGATAGAAGTCAGACATTACGGCGGAAATCGCGGGCCGCTCTATCATCTCGCGGACAAAGTCGAAGTCACCAAAGCCGAAGTCGCCGCCAAAAAACCGCACAGTTGGTTCTACAAAAAATCACACGGCGGCGGTTCGTTGCTGGATTATATGGGCTACGGTTCGACGCTGGGGACGTGGTTTCACAACGGCAAAATCCCCCTCGAAGTCACTACCGTAGTCAACGAAACTCCCGGCATCGAAGTTGACGAACACAGCATCACCATTGCTCGTTATGACGCAGGCTTGTCAAAAATCGAAACGCGGTGGGGAACATTTACTGATCCGTGGACGACGCAAACGCAGCCGAAATGCGGCTTTGAAATTATCGGTACGGAGGGG
>JANMKB010000503.1:0-13738 GCA_031371805.1 Blastocatellia bacterium
GTTGAATCAAGAATAAACAAATCATAATCGTTGTTTGATTTGCCCCAGGGATCGGACCAGAACAGCGAATACCCGGATGAAGAGCGCGCACGGATCCGATTGGAAATTAATCGTTCACCAAAACTATGCACACGATATTCATCGGTAAACGGTAAGGTCGTTACTGTTCCGCCGTCCAAAAAATCGCCTTCCCACACACCACCAGTACCGTCATTGATGTTTCCTTCATTGCCGGCAGAAGAAAAATACATCGCCCCATCAGCCGTCACATCATTTACTGCGCGGGCAATGATGGCGTCCTGGAAAGGATGTTCATTGAAATAAAAAATGTCATCCACAATGATGTCGCATTTGTAATCAAAGCGCAGCTTGCGAATGTTGTCGGCAAAACTTGCATCCGAAATAAAGGCGGTGGCAAAAAATAATTTTGAACCGGGAGCCATATCATTAACGATTTCCAGCATGGCTGTGCCTTCACCTCCGCCCGTGGTTGAACCCGCCTGTCCAGGCAATACGGTCACGTCCGGCGGCAGATTTTTGGAAGCTTGTGATTGCGCCAGGCCAAACACGCTATCTGACAAGACGCCGATTCTGACACCTGTGCCGTCAAAGCCGAAAATATTTTGTACGTCATCCGCCCGATGGGCGCGTACTCCCTGTGAAAAGGGCGGCCCGGTCACAATTGCGTTTGTGCCACTGTCGTCTGCTATCACAGGTTTTTTAGTGTTTCGTGCGGCCAGCACGGCGGACAGTTTTTCTTTTAGTTGCGCGGCGCGACTTGCGAAGTTTGGTTGCCCGGACGGCAGTGGCGGGCTGACCAAGCTGGGGGCTAAAGGGGCGTTTGTCTCCCGATGCGTGCCGACTTCGACTGCCGCTTCAATGAAATTTACATCCGACGAACGCGCCAATTCTTCTAACGCCGGTAACGGCACGCGCGCCCGAATGGATTGGTCTGGCGCCGAGCTGAACACGACCTCGCCGCCAAGCTGCTCAATCTTTTGCAACAGTTCATTTGAGACGTTGCCGCGAATATCTACTAATGCACGGCGGCGGTCATCCAACTGAGTATTGGTTGAAATGGCAGGGTTTCGTTCCGTATCTTTTTTTTCTGCCGCTTGTTTGATTTCCAAAAGTAAGTTCGGATCCATTTTTCGTTGCTCGGCAGTGCGATTTTTTTTCTGTTCGAGCAACGCTCCGATTTGTCGTTTTGCGTTTTCGCTGATGTCTGGTTCTTCTGTGGCCTCCGTTTGCGGAGGATTGTTGTTAGTGCGTCGGACAGATTTTTGTCCTTGCGGGGTTGGAAAAGAAGATGCTGGCATTAGTACCAGCAAAAGGCTGAGTAAATAACGAGTAACAGTTTTCATACTGGCTCCTTTGGATAAAGATGGAAGCGCAAGCATTGAATTGTCATCAACACTTGCAACGTGAGATCACTGCCAGATGATCTCTTGAGAAGAGAGCGCAAGCACAGTTGACCTGCGCCAATTGCAAGAATTTTATGTGAGCAGTGGCTGAGGCTTAACGCCTATTTTCAGACAAACGCCCACAGCGGGGGATTCAGGTACAACTCTTTTGTGAGGATGTTGTGAGGGCAGGAACAAAACGCATTACTTGTATCGCAGGCCGCAAAAATTCAGGTAACAATTTTTGTAGCAGAATTTTTCATGCTCCGATAGTTGTGGTCGCAAACTCTCGTTCTTCCTGAAAATATACTGAAGGTTGACGCCGCTTATAGTAGTGTGGTGCTAAACGAAATTCAAGGAAATTACTATGAAAGGGGAAAAGAAAAATCTTGCTGAGTTAAAGCTGCGCGTGCCTTGCGCACGATTTGTTCGGCTTCTTCAGCGGTTACGGCTAAGGCGGTGAGATGCCCCATTTTGCGGCCTTTGCGTGGTTCGAGCTTTCCGTAAAGATGAATTTTGACTGCGGGGAACGCACAGGCCGCCGCCCAGTTTGGCTGACCGCTCTGCCACAAATCCCCCAGCAAATTCGCCATCGCCGCCGGTCTCAGCAATTCCGTTGAACCTAGTGGCAAGCCACAAACCGCCCGTAATTGCTGCTCGAACTGACTGGTCACGCTGGCGTCAAAAGTAAAATGACCGGAATTATGCGGACGCGGAGCCGTTTCATTAATGAGCAATTTTCCGTCGGTCGTCAGAAAAAATTCGACGCACATCACACCGACAACCCCCAGCGTTTCTAAAACTCCACGCGTGATTTCGCTGGCTTCTTTTTGGATCGCGTCAGAAACCGGAGCGGGCGCGGTTGTGACATCCAAAATATGATTGACATGTGAATTGGCGACGACGCCGTAATGCACGAACGAGCCGTCCTGGCCACGCGCGGCAACCACCGAAACTTCGCGCTCGAAATTGATGAACGCTTCAAGAATTGCTTCCTGATTGCCTAACGTTGCCAGCGCTGCAGGCGCCTGATCGAGCGAAGTGATTTTCGACTGGCCCTTGCCGTCATAACCAAACCCCGCAGTTTTCAGCACGGCGGGACAGCCAATGATTTCCAGCGCGGCGACTAAATCTGCCAAAGATTTAATGTGCCTGAAGGGAGCGACAGGAAAGCCGTTGTTGGTGAGAAAAGTTTTTTCGCGCAGGCGATGTTGTGTTGTATGCAGAACGTAGCCGCCCGGATGTACGGGCGCAAATTCGGACGCCGCTTCAACCGCCGCCGAAGAGACATTTTCAAATTCAAACGTGACGACATCAACGTTGCGCGCAAAATTTTTCACTGTATCCAGATCATCATACGAAGCGATAATTTCTTCATCCGCAATTTGCCCGGTAGGCGTATCCGAATCCGGCGAAAACGTATGCACACGATACCCCATCCGCCGCGCCGCAATCGCAAACATGCGACCGAGCTGACCGCTGCCAAGAACGCCAATAGTTGAGCCGGGTAAAATCATAAAAACATGAACCGATATGGAAGTTTATCAACGGGTAACGTTTGGATTTGGCGCGCTAGTTCAAGTGCCCAAAGACGTGCTTCTGGCCTCTCAAACTCATTTAGCTTATAAATTTTAATTGTTAACAAAGCTCTATTTTGATCTTCAGTATTTGCGCCCTGATTAGGTATCAATTTGCCAGTTGTTTCTTCAAAGAAAAAGTAACGTTTAAATTCGTACTCAATTTCGTCAGGTTTTAATAAAGCTTCGTCAAATTTTTTCAACTTCGCAGTCTGACATATATCACAACAAGCAAAAAGATTTTCCCACTGATAGGCCAAATGAGGATAGGACTCCTTTGGGCGAAAGTGTTCGATAGTTGCTCTGATTTGGGAACCGAGAGGGGTGCTATCACAAAAAGAACAGTGCTTCTTAGTCATCGCTACCAGTGGCTTAATTAAATGAGAACGCACTTGTTTACCTTCGTGGCTAAGAGCCATTGGGTCAGCCTGCTTTTTTTGCCTATATTCCAGTCCCCACTGCTCCCAATTTTGAGTAAGCCACGTTGGGGCATCAGAACGATGAAGTTTTATCATAACTCGTAGTTCTTGCCTTTTCTGTGATTGATTTGCTGAATCTCAAGCGAAATGATGCTGAGTAACTCTTCGCTCTGTTTGGCTAACTTCCTGCCTCGTTGTATAAATTGTTTTTCATTAACTTTTTCGCCTCGCAAGAGTTGGTCTCGCTGTTGTTGGAACTTATCCAATTCATCTTGCGTCTCACCACCAAAAGGTTTTTCAATATCAAACACTTCACGTAGTACGGAACGATAACTTGCAGAAGATTTTGATTCTGATACATCACCTGGAGACAGAGACGCTTTGCCGTCTTTTACCTTTAGTTCGTATACCCAAGCACCGTCTACAGAATTCACTACAAATGGCGAATGTGTTGTTAGAAAAATTGTTGCATTTGGAAAAAACTCTTTCACTACGGGAAGAATATTTCTTTGCCACACAGGATGCAGGTGGACTTCTATCTCATCAAGAAAAAGAAAGATTCTATGCTCGTTGATGGGTAAGGTTTGGCTCTCATCTGGCGAGTCAAGACGAAATGAATCGATATACTCAAGTCGCATTAACAAGTCGCCAATCCAACTGATAGTGGAGCGAAGCCCATCTGGTAAAACATCAAACTCAAGCTCTGTATTATGAGCCTTGACAACAAGAGAAAGGGGGGAGGTTTTTAGATCAAGTTCGATTTTATATCCGACAATTTTAGAGATAATCTTATCAAGGGTGTTGATTGCTGACGCATATTTACTTGCTTCTTTTGTATTCCCTTTTTCTTTAGAAAGAGCACGCTTAGAAATGTTGTTGGCGATCCATTGATTAAGAGTAAAGGAGTTACTTTTTTCAAGTACTTGCTTGTCGAATATCAATGCCTCGCTAAGAGCCGTATACCATGACCCCGCCTCGAACTCTTGAATTGCATTGATTGGAATTGAGCGAGCCACACGAAAGCTATTGTATGCGAAAGGAAGCCAGTTCTCATTCTTGTTTTTTGAAACGTATTCAGGTAGATACGGTAACTTGAAAAACTCAACGGCTCCATAAAACGATTGGTTGTATCGCTCTATTGTGCGGATCAAGGCAGATCGGTTTACGCTAAACTCAGGAGGCACTTTCCATTCGGCATCTTCAACAGTTACTTTGATATTGCTTGAATTATCTGGTCTTAGTCTTTTCAATAATGCTTCTACATTTTGAGGTGGGCTACCGAAGAAAATTGCTAGTGCCTGCAAGAGAGTTGTTTTCCCACTCCCATTTGGTCCCGTGAAAATATGAATTTCTTGCGTACTGTCAGAGGGCTTGAATTCAATTTCGGCATCCTCAAAAGGTCCGATATTTTTTAAGTTGAGGTTACGAATTCGCATAAGAACCTTAATCAAGCGAAGTGCCAAGGACTGTTTGGGTTTGTTGCGCTCTAAAATGATTTAATTTTTCGCGCAACTCCGGTCGCGTATTCGCTAAAATTGCTACTGCCAACAACGCCGCGTTCGTCGCACCTGCATTTCCAATCGCCAACGTGCCGACCGGGATTCCGGCAGGCATTTGCACGATGGACAGCAGCGAATCCATCCCGCTCAAGGCTTTGCTTTGGACGGGGACGCCGAGGACGGGGACGGGAGTTTGCGCGGCCACCATTCCGGGTAAATGCGCTGCGCCGCCAGCTCCGGCGATGATGACTTCGAGGTTGCGCACTTCGGCGTTCGCTGCGAATTCTGCTAATAACAATGGCGTGCGATGTGCAGACACGATTTTGCATTCGTGTGGCACATCGAATTTCGTCAGCATTTCTGACGCGAGCTTCATCGTGTCCCAATCGGACTTGCTGCCCATGATGATTGCTACGAGCGGGGTTTCCATATAAAAGACAAATCAAAAGGCGAATATCAAATATCAAAAAGCAAAGGGGCGGAGCTTTCTTTCTTCAGAGAGGGGAAAGAAAAAATTGGTTCCACCCTTTTTACTTTTGATATTTGCTTTTTGCCATTTGATTTTATGCCGAGTATCCAGCTTTGCCATCAAAGTTGTACAGATTTTCTGTCTTGATGAAATCAAGACCTGCTTCGGAAACTCGATTCAGCAAGTTGGTAATCTGGCGATGATGAATGCCATCTGTGCCTACGAAGCGGCAGCGCCAGTGATCGGAGCAAAATGTTTCCGGCGATCCATCAGGCCATACTTTGGTGCCGCGATTATTGAGCGAAGCGAGTTTGATTTCTTCGCCGTTGGTCTTTTCCAAAATCGCTGCCAAATCGCTGACAGAACCTGCTGTCCAGTCGAGGTAAACGTCTACGCCGACTAAATCTTTTTTCTGATGCGCAGGTGTACTGATTTGACCGAGCTTGGATAAATCTGCGGCTTTGTATTCGGCTGGTTTCAGCGTACTCGGTTTTTGTCCGAGCCGTGCGACGACTGCCTGCGCGAATTCTTTCGTGCCGACTTTTTCCTTGCTGACGCCTTCGGCAAAAATATCGTAGGTGTGAATGCCGTCTTCGAGAGTTTTCATCCACGCGTTGTGCGCGAGCGCGGCTATGTCGGGCTGTCCGATGTGGACGAGCATCAGGATTGCGCCGAGGAACAAGCCTGATGGATTCGCTAAATTTTGTCCGGCGCGACGTGGAGCGGAACCGTGAATAGCTTCAAACATCGCTACATTTTCGCCGATGTTGGCGGAACCCGCGAGGCCAACAGAACCCGCGATTTGCGCGGCTACGTCAGAAAGAATGTCGCCGTACAAATTCGGCATCACGATCACATCAAACGCTTCGGGCGTGTCAGCAAGTTTTGCCGCGCCGATGTCTACAATCCAGTGTTCGGCTTCGATGTCGGGATATTCGGGCGCGATCTCATCAAACACGCGATGAAACAATCCATCGGTTTGTTTCATGATGTTGTCTTTCATGAAACAGGTAACTTTTTTGCGGTTGTAATTGCGCGCATATTCAAACGCATAGCGCACAATTTTCTCAGAGCCAGGACGCGAAATCAGCTTTAAGCATGCTTCAACTTGTTGCGTCTGGCGATATTCAATTCCAGCGTAAGTATCTTCTTCATTTTCGCGGACGATGACGACATCCATGCCGGGATGTTTGGTGTCAACAAATGGATGATACGCGACACAGGGGCGAATATTGGCGAACTGCCCAAACGTTTTGCGCACTGTCACATTCAGCGATTTGTAACCACCACCTTGCGGCGTAGTGATCGGCGCTTTCAAAAATACTTTCGTGCGGCGCAGCGATTCGTAGGCTTCGGGCGCGATGCCAGCGGCGTTGCCTGACAAGTAAACTTTCTCGCCGATTTCGATGGTTTCGAGGTCAATGCGTGCGCCCGCTGCCTGAATGATGTGGAGCGTTGCCGCCATAATTTCGGGGCCGATGCCGTCGCCGTGCGCGACAGTAATGGGTACGTTTGCCATGAGTTTTCAAGCTACCTTTCGTTCGATTGTAAAAGTTGAGCCGCGAATTACCGCGAATTGTTGAGCGATGTTTTCTTCGTGTGAATTCGTGTCAATTCGCAGCTTCGGATTGATTCGTCTCAGAATTGCAAAAGCGAGATTTCACCACAAAGTAGCAATTTGCACAAATGTCTGTATTTTTTCTCAAGTTGGGTTGTCTGTTATTTATTATGGTGTCACGATTGAGATGGTTCAATATATGAAACCCAGCTCGCTACGGCTCGCGGTACTGTACCGAGATCAAATTTTTTGACAATTACAAAAGGAGTTTTTGATGAGAAAATATTTTCTGAGCCTGACAGTTTTTATCTTTACGGCGGCGTTGCTCGCCTGCAATTCCGCGCCACCACAAACGGCAACGACTGCGCCAACAACGGTTCCGCCCGTTGCGGCGTCTGTCCCCGCAGAAATTAAGCCGGCGCTTGACAGCCTCAGCGCCAACGATTTGTTGCAGCACATCAAAACGCTTTCATCCGATGAGTACGAAGGTCGTGCGCCAGGAACAAAAGGCGAGGAACTCACGGTCAATTATTTGACGGAGCAATTTAAAAAACTTGGACTTAAGCCGGGAAACCCTGATGGCACGTTCGTCCAAAAAGTTCCGCTCATCGGTTACACGCCAACCCCGACAGTTTCGTTCGATGCTGGTGGGAAGAAAATGAATTTGGCGGCGGATGATTTTTTGGCGCGCTCTGCCACTTTCAAGCCGGATGTAAAAGTTGCCAACTCTGAGGTGGTCTTTGTTGGTTATGGCATCGTCGCGCCGGAATATGGCTGGGACGATTTCAAGGGCGTGGATGTCAAAGGCAAAACGATTGTAATGCTGGTCAACGACCCGCAAATTCCCGATGCGAGCGATCCGTCAAAACTCGACGACAAAATTTTCAAGGGCAAGGCGATGACGTATTATGGACGCTGGACGTACAAATACGAAATCGCTTCGGAAAAAGGCGCGGCGGCAGCCATCATCGTGCATGAAACGGCGACCGCTGGTTATCCGATCAAAGCGTTGAATAGCTGGCGGCAGGAAAATTTCGGACTCAAAGGCTCAGAAAAAGGCCGCGTGGCGGTTGAAGGCTGGATCACTTTCGATAAAGCCAAAGAATTATTTGCGGCGAGCGGACAGGATTTGGAGGCGCTGAAAAAAGCTGCGCTCACGAAAGATTTCAAACCTGTGAAGCTGAATGCGAAAGCTAACATTCAGGTGAAATCTACGATCCGCGAAATCGCTTCGCAGAACGTCGTCGCAAAACTTGAAGGCACTGATCCAAAGCTCAAAGACGAATACGTGATTTATAGTGCGCATTGGGATCACATGGGACGCGATCCAAAATTACAAGGCGATCAGATTTTTAATGGCGCGATTGATAACGCTTCGGGCACGGCTTCATTGCTGGAACTGGCGAATGCTTTTTCAAAACTCAAAGCTGTGCCAAAACGCTCCGTCTTGTTTTTGTCGGTTACGGCGGAGGAAAAAGGCTTGCTCGGCGCAAAATATTATGCCGAGCATCCGCTCTATCCGCTCAATAAAACGCTGGCGAATATCAATATGGACGGTGTCAATCAATGGGGTAAGACGAAAGACATCACCGTGATTGGGCTGGGTAATTCCAATCTGGATGAGGTGCTGACCGAAGTGGCAAAAACGCAGGGCCGAACCTTGCGACCGGATGCTGAGCCGGAAAAAGGGTTTTTCTATCGCTCCGATCACTTTGAATTTGCCAAACAGGGAGTGCCTGCGCTTTACACTGAATCCGGGATTGATTTCATCGGCAAGCCGGCAGATTATGGCAAAAAGAAACGTGATGAATATACAAATAATGATTATCACGGCGTCAGCGACCAGATAAAACCTGATTGGGATTTATCCGGCGCGATTGACGATTTGCAACTTTTGTTCAGGGTCGGCTACAACGTTGCAATGGGCGATAAATGGCCGGAATGGAACCTCGGCACAGAATTCAAAGCCAGGCGTGAAGCGATATTAAAGTAAAGTGGAGCGTGAATCGGAACAGTGCTGACCGCTTGTAGTACTGTTCCGAAACCTGCTTTATCTCAAGCTTCAAACAGCTTTCTCACTTTGTCTAAATCTTCCGGTGTATCAACGCCAATTGAGCGATACGCAGCTTTGACGACTTTAATGCGGTAGCCATTTTCCAAAGCGCGCAATTGTTCTAACGCTTCCAATTTTTCCAGTGGCGTTGCTGCTAACTTCGCATACTTCAATAAAAAATCGCGGCGATAAACGTACATCCCGGTGTGTTTGGCAAAACGTTTCAGCAATTCGGGCTGTGTTTGCAAGGCCGCTGCGAGGGAACCGTAAGCGATAACTTCGGCGCGCGGGTAGGGAATCGGATGACGCGAAAAATAAAGCGCAAAGCCTGCGCGGTCGGTGACAACTTTTACGATATTTGGATTTACTACATCGGCGGCAGAATCAATTGGTTCGCTGGTCGTCGCCATTAAAATTGCAGTATCGTCCAACAACGGCTGCAGCGCGGCTTTGATGGTGGCGACTTCAATCATTGGTTCGTCGCCCTGCACATTAACGATAATTTCCGCGTCAAGTTGTGCGGCGACTTCGGCTAAACGATCCGTGCCGGTTTGATGATGGGGCGAAGTCAGGATGACTTCTTCCCCGGCTTGTTTCACGGCGGCAAAAATTCTTTCATCATCGGTGGCAACGATGACACGATTGATAGCGGCGACCATTTTGGTACGCTCGACAACGTGCAAAATCATCGGCTTGCCAGCGATGTCAAGCAAAGGTTTTCCGGGCAGGCGCGAGGAATCGTAACGAGCGGGAATTAAAGCTGTGATGTTCATTGTCAGAAAATGTTCAGATAAGATTGTGAACTGCTAAATTTAAAAATTGGAACTGAATTTTAATACCACCTTTTCGTCCCCGAATTGCTAGACACTCAGTCAAGGCCTATTGTAGTATCTCCCTGCCCAAACAATCACGAAAAAGCGGTTAGCCCCAATCATTTCAGGTGCCATGAATTATCAGAGTCCATTAAAAACGCTGCTCGTCTGCGGGTTATTTCTGAGCCTTGTCCTGGGAACAGCTTGTTATCGGGCGCCAATTGCGCAACGTTCACTCGCGCCAGTGCTGGATTACGGTCAGATGGGTTATGAAGCGCTTGGTGATCATACCGGAGCCGTGGTGGTGCTCGACCCGCAATATGGGCGCGTACTGAAACGTGTGGCGCGGGGGATGGATGTTCAGTTTACCTCCTCGCCCTTTGAAGTCGTACAAATTGTGACAGCCTATGCGGCGCTTGACGCGGGAGTTATCAATGCGCAGACAAAGTTTGCCTGCAACATTGCAGGTGATCAGGTGAATGTAGCGGAAGCCTTGTCGCATAATTGTCCGATGTTCTTTGCCGAATTGAGTAAACGAATTCCGCCGACTGCTTTCAAACGAGCGGCACAGGTCATCGGTTTTACTTATTATGGAACCGAGTCGCTGAATTCTTATACTACGACCATGAAGCCAATTTCCGCGCTTATTCCGGTCAATGTTTCCGGGGCGGATTACGAAGCTTTGGCGACGCACGGGACAGGCATGAAAGCGAACGATTTACATTTTGCGCAACTGGCGATTTCGCTGGCGAGCAACACCACAACCAGCGAAAGAATGTCAACGATCATTACAACGACCTCGCAGGCAATGGCTCCGCCGACGATTCCGATCAATAAACAGGCGCTGGAAATAATCAGACAGGGTTTAGTCAAATCAGTTCAGGAAGGCACCTCCATGGCGGCTGGTGTGTTCAATGAAAACGTCGCGGGGAAAGTCGGCAGCAATGATGAAAATGCGTTGTTTGTTTCTTTTGCCCCCTCCGATAAACCGCAAATTGGACTGGTTGTCTTTTTGAAAGAAGGAACCGGAACTGAAGCCGCGCAAGTTGCCGGCAAATTTTATAAAATATATTTCGGGAAGTAGTAATCAGTAGCTGGTGCGTCGTACTCTTAATCACCGACCACCAGCCACCGACCACCGATCACTTTTATGGGTTTCTCCACCACAGCTATTCACGCCGGACAGCAGCCTGATAGCGCTACTGGCGCAGTCATCGTGCCAATTTATCAAACGTCAACTTATGTGCAGGACGCGCTCGGTCAACATAAAGGCTTCGAGTATGCACGGACGCAAAATCCAACGCGCCTGGCACTCGAAAAAAATCTGGCGGCGCTGGAAGGCGGAACAACCGGGCATTGCTTTGCTTCCGGGATGTCCGCGATTCACGCCGTGATGATGTTGCTTCAGGCGGGCGATCACGTGATTGTTTCAGACAACACTTACGGCGGAACATATCGTTTGTGCGAAAGAGTAATGCGAGGATTTGGCATTGATTTCAGCTATGTCAGTACCGCTGATGTTGCCAATGTCGAAGCGGCAATTCGTCCTAATACAAAACTTGTTTTTCTCGAAACGCCGACGAATCCGATTATGGAAATCGCCGACCTCGAAGCCATTGGGCAACTTACGAAAGAACGCGGGATTCGCCTGGCAATGGACAACACTTTTATGAGTCCGTACTTCCTGCGTCCCATTGAGTGGGGCGCAGACATCGTGGTGCATTCGACAACAAAGTATTTGAATGGTCACAGCGATAGTGTGGGCGGCGTGGTGGTGACTACAAACGAGGAAGATGCGGAGCGCATCGGGTTTTTACAAAATGCGGTCGGAGCGATTCTCTCGCCCTTTGATTCGTTCCTGATTTTGCGCGGAACAAAAACCCTGGCCTTGCGTATGAGGCAACACGACGCGAACGGGCGCGTTGTCGCGGGATTTTTGGCTGAGCATCCGAAAGTGAAAAAAGTTTATTACCCCGGATTGGGCGATCATCCGCAATATGAGCGCGCCAAAAAATTAATGTCCGGCTTTGGTGGAATGATTGCTTTCGATATGGGATTATTAGCCGGAGCAAAATCCGTCCTTGAAAACGTCAGGCTTTGTGCGCTGGCGGAAAGCCTGGGCGGAGTGGAAAGCTTAATTTCACATCCGGCTTCGATGACCCATGCCTCCGTACCGCTGGAAAAACGCAATCAATTAGGGATTACCGATGGATTGGTCAGAGTTTCAGTGGGGGTTGAAGACATCGAAGACATTATTGATGATTTAGATCAGGCATTACAAAAAGCCTGAAAATTAACGCCGGAAAATCAAATAGCAATGCCTTCACTTATTAAACTTACCTTTTGCGCACAGACTGATATTGGCAAAGTCCGTAAAGGGAACGAAGATAATTTTCTCGCCCTTGATCTGGACAGCGAATCCTCTTGGTCCGGGATTGAAGTCGAAACCATCGCCTCGCAAATTATTCAAGTCGGCGAAAAGGGTGTGGTTTTGGCTGTCTCGGATGGTATGGGTGGGGCGTTGGCCGGCGAAGTGGCCTCGCAGATGGCCGTCGAAGTTGTGAGCGATTTTTTGCATCAGTTGCAAGCGCACGAAAAGTACAGCCAGCTCAAATTTTATGAGCAGTTACGCGTCGCCATTGAACAAGCCAATTCTGCTATTCACCTCGAAAGCATCGTCAATCCTGAATGCAAGGGAATGGGCGCTACTTTTACGGCGGTTGCCATTTCCGGTGAGCAGGCATATTTTGCGCAGGTGGGTGACAGCCGTGCCCATCTCATCCGGCAAGATAAAATTACCCGCATCACCAAAGATCAATCCGTGGTCCAGCAATTAATTGACCTCGGACAAATCACGGAAGAAGAAGCACTGATTCATCCGCGCCGCAATTATATTTTACAGGCGCTGGGGGCTGCGCACGAAGTTGAGGTGGTCGTTAATGCGGTGGAGCTTTGCGCCAATGACTTTTTACTTTTGTGCAGCGATGGGCTATCGGGTAAAGTCGCAGAAGCCGAGATGAGTCAGATTGTTATGCAGTCAGCAGATTTGCCCTCGGCCTGTGAACAACTCATCAAGTTAGCGAATGACCGCGGAGGCGAAGATAACATTACTATTCTGCTGGTACAGATTATGGGGGAGAACTTAGTTGTCCCTGAGGCTGACAAACTGATCAGGTCGGAAATTATTGCCCGTGCGGCTGACTCGCCCACCGAGTTATTGCTGGAAGAGGCTGGTTTGTCACCACCGACGGAAGATACTGCTGAAAATCTCAGTCCAATTGAGACGTTAGAAGATCTGCCCGCCCCCCCACTTGAAACTCCGCCAGCAAATATCCCAAATATTAAAGACATAAAAAATGAAGATAGTTCAATGATGGAAAAAAAAGATTTGCGGGAGCCGCAGGGAATTAATGGTCGCAAGTTTGTCCTGGTTTTTATTGCGGTAGTTTTACTGGCAAGCCTCAGTGCGGTGTATTGGAATATTCATTTTGTCAGTCAGCGCGCTATGTTACAGCAACGCAGGCAGCAGGAAAATCAGGAGTTGATTACTAATTTACGCTCCCGCCTCGAAGCTCTTCGGCAAAACCCTAAGCTCTCACCAGAGCTGATGACAACCCTTGAGCAGCGCCTTAATGAAGCCGCTGCAATGTCTGCCACTAAATATCAGGAGGTTGGACAAGCCTGCTCTGAGGTTGAAAATGCAATAATTGCAATTGAACAGAAACAATGAGCTAAATATTACTCACAGGCTAAAACTAATGAAGGGCTTAACGGTCAATAGGGTGGCTCTGCATTGCGGCTTTTTGCCGGACTGGGCTATGATTAGGCTGGAAAAAATGGTGTCACGACAAATAATTGTGACAAATAAAGCAACCGCACTTGAAAAGGCTGCATCACAGACGGCGTGAAAGTTCGCAAAGTTGTTTAATTCTTCAACTTAGTAGCGGG
>JANMKB010000551.1:0-3727 GCA_031371805.1 Blastocatellia bacterium
AAACATGCGGAGCTGACCTTTAATTTATTCGGCGAAGAATTGCGCAAACACATCGTGCCGTTCATTGAGCAAAATTACAGCGTGCAAGCCAATCGCAAAGGACGCGCATTGGCAGGGCTTTCGATGGGCGGACGCCACGCACAATTGACCGGATTCAAAGCGCTTGATTTATTTGCTTCGTTTGGCGTGCTCAGCGCGGGCGATCCTGACACCGAAAAAAGCAGTACGGAATTTCTGAATAGTCCGACCACGAATAAACAAGTAGATTATTTATTCGTCGGGCAGGGAACCTTTGAAGACAAACCCGGAACCAGAACCAATGTATTTCACGACATTCTCACAAAGCACAAAATCAACCACGAATATTATGTCGGCGGCGACGGCGCACACGATTGGGGTACCTGGCGACATTTGATGTACGCGAAATTTTTGCCGGGACTGTGGCGGAAATAAATGCAGCCGCCGCATCGCAGTAAATGCTCTGGCAGCGCAACCTCAGCAGGATTGCGCTGCCAATGTCCTTATTATTTCTGTGCAGTGACGCCGATCTGCTCACAATATTCCAGGATGGGACAGGTTGAGCAGTGGGGCAGGCTACCTGTGCAGATATGCT
This sequence comes from Blastocatellia bacterium, assembly GCA_031371805.1. Classification (GTDB taxonomy): domain Bacteria; phylum Acidobacteriota; class Blastocatellia; order RBC074; family RBC074; genus JAFDVL01. The sequence continues at coordinate 614 of JANMKB010000551.1, forward strand.
TGCCAAAGGGGACGAGTAATTCATTAATTTCAATCCAGTAACGTGGCGGAAGTTTTTCCTCAAGCTTGGTCATCGTTTGTTCCGGCATACGCGTTTGCACATATCCCCAGCGATTCGTCACCCGATGGACGTGAATATCAACGCTGATAAAAGGCTGGTCGCAAGCAATGCCCAGCACGAGATTCGCGCATTTAGGCCCAACGCCATTGAAAGAAAGTAACACTTCAGCCTCACAGGGAAGAGCGCCGTTAAACTCCTCCACCACACGACGGGCGATAGTATGAATCTGCTCTGCTTTACGTTCGTGAAAGGTGGAGGCGCGGATGAATTCATCAATTTGTTGAGGTGTCAACCAACTAATTTCAAGTGGTGTGCGGGCATGTGCAAACAGATTACGCGCCGTAGGCAAAGTGACTTCGTCATAAGTGCGAATAGAAATCATGCAGGCGATCAGTTGTTCAAAAGGTGAAGTGAATCCCTCCTGCGCCAACTCAAAAAGTGCAGCTTTCGCAAACGGCTCTACGGCGCGGCGGATGCGCTGCATCATGACATCAATATTGTGAGATTTTTTTGCTTCCATTAGCTACGAATTAAAATATTACAAGCTCGTAAACTAAAAAATTATTTTGTAACTATAAATCAATTGCGATTACTTCGTGCGCAAGAATCATTGGAACAGTGAACGACAAATACCCGCCTGATTCTTGTGCGCGAATGGATGTATCGCTGACCAGCAATTGAATTTTCTTCGCTTTTTTGTTGTCTGGCAAGCGGATGCGCACCTTTTGTTCACTAATCGGAATCAATTCACGAATCGGCCCTTTCATCAACATCGGGTTCGTCAGGTTGACCAGATGCACGGTCATTGATGCTTGTTGTCGCCACACCGTCACATCAATCATTCCTGCGCCAGTCACCGTCACGAATGGTTCTTCATTTAAGGCCCAGCGCACCGCATTGATGAGCAGTTTACCGTGATCGGGCGACATCACTTCCCAATATGTGCGATCAATGTCCCACGGGAAATAGACTACGCGAGCGTTACAGATTTCACGGAGGTGAACGCCTGCGATGCCGGAATTTTTGACGCGTGGGTAGACCAACTCCATCGGCAAATCTGGATACGAAGGAATTACGGTGAGCGGCATGGCGGATTTTTCTGTGGCTTCGGCGTCAACGCGGGAGACGCCGTTGATGATGCGTCCGGCGTCTTCGATGCCTGCCAATATTGGGTGAAACTTACCTGCAGCATCTTTTTCCAATTGCAAATATGAATTCTGCATTGGGCTTTCGAGGCGACCTTTGAAAGTTGCGCCGAACAAATCGGCTAAGCCAAAATCTTTTCTTCGTACGCCCCATTCGTCATACAGCGAAGTTTCGTGCGTAGCCACGATGCTGCCGCCACGCTTCACAAATTCGCGCAGTTGATTGCATTGCGCCTCTGACAGCGCCGCAATATTTGGCAAGATCAAAACTTTGAATTGATCAATGTGCGCGGCGTCCAGCAATTTGTCATGCACCATTTCAAACGGAATCCGCGCTTCGACGAGGGCGTGATAAAAACCTTCGGTGTGATCTTCGACTTTGGCTTGTGCGCGTGAGCCGCCGTAAAACGTAGCGGTTTGTTGCGAATAGACCATTGCTACACGGGCGACGGGCGTTTCGTTGCGCAAATATTTTTCGGCTTTGTAATGCCAGTTGTAAATATCTTCGACAACTTGCAGCCAGCGTTTGTCATAGAGCGTGCCGGAAAATTTTGTAAACCACGGACGCAATCCGTTCGCGGTTCCTTCGGCCACCCACATCCGAATTTCAGCTTCGCTTTGCACCGAATCTTTCCAGCGGTAGGGTTCCTCTACGCCCACGCTGAAAATGCCGCCAATCGCTTTGCGCCCCATCGTAGCGCGGTATTCCTTGCCGTTCCTGCCATTCGCAAGCGGCGTCGTTAACCCGCGCCGCGCCTGCTTATCCGAAAATAACGTCGCCGAAATTTCGCCAATCGTTTTCATATCCAATGAACTCAATGCGCCGCCGCCAGAGTTTGCAATGTAACGTGCCTGCGGATTGATCTTGCGAATTTCGGCGTCCCACAATTTCCAAACTTCAAATAATCGCTGTTGCTTCCACAAAATATAATTGCGTTGCACAGGATTTTGCGGATCGTTCGTGCGCGGCAAATCCAGGTTGTAAGCCGCTTTGAAAGTTTGCTGACAATGTTCGCAATAACACATGCCCGAACCCGCCCAGCGATTGCTGAAAATGCCATCCGGTTTGTACATCGTCATGATTTCTTTGTGGACTTCGGTCATATACTCGAAATTGTACGGTCCGAGCGCACACGTCACCCACAATTCTGGCGCAGCCCAATGCCGCCGCTTTTTTCCTTCGGCGTCAACCGCAATCCAATCTGGATGCGCGTCATAAATCTCCTGATGCACGGCGTGCGGATCAGTGCGCGCGAGCACGGTCATATTTTGTTTACGGCATCCGGCAAACAACTCGCCAAACGGATCAGTGTCTTTCATCCACGCGCTGCGATAATGCATGGGAATTTTTGTTGGGTAATAAGCGACCGCTCCGCCCGCGCTCAAACACGCAGCGTCCGCGTGAATGCGTTTGAAATAATCCAGCCAGAATTGTGGATCGTAGTTTCCCGGATCGTTTTCGACTAACGTCAGTTGTGCCCATCGCATCGGACGATCAAACCATTCGTCAACATTTGGCGGCGGCTCAGCAATAAGATTTACAGGCATTGCTGCGGCAGCAGTAGTGAGCGCAGAACTGACAAGAAATTCACGGCGCGAAACGGAGGATGTAATTTTTTTATTCATTATGTTTTTCTTTGGACAGGACTTGCGAAACCGCGATAAAAATTTCAACGCAAGGGATCAACGGGGCAAAGGATCAAAGAACTTGCCTGATTGGGTTCCCCCTTGACCCTTTGCTGCTTTGACCCTTTGCGGTAATCATTTTTGCAGCCCCCAACTCTCATTAAAAAATCCCGCCAACACAATTTTCCCCGGATAGCGCGCATCCGGCGGCGTAGTCGTATCCACCACCGCATAATCCGGCAATTTCGGAATTTGCCGCGCGTTGTTCAGGTAATCAAATTCG
>JANMKB010000621.1:0-2866 GCA_031371805.1 Blastocatellia bacterium
CGGGGCGAGAATTGTCTTGATGATCATGCAAACAACTTCAGGCGCAACGGGCGACTGCGCTTCGCCCCAACCAATAATGCCAGAATCGGTTTCGATTTTGATAAGCGCCGTTTCAATTTTGGATGAGTACAGCGTTTGATACGTCGCAGCAAAACGATAGTCCAAATTGCTCGATTGCAACGGCGCAGGCGAACCAGCAGTGCCACGCGCTACAATGACATCGCGCGGTATTTTGATGGCGGAGGCTGTGATGTTCGTGATTTTCATATCGTTTTGTACAGAAAGATGACAGTCTGAAAAATAGTAATTCGGTGCAAGAGATTTTATTTTTCTGTCTCACATTTTTCTGTCCTTTGAATCTATTGAAATCGCCTCACCATTCACCAAACCGCGCATACATAAATACGCCAGCGGATGCAGAATCCCCATCAGCACCAGCAATGGCGTATAGGAATATTTATCAATCACCTGACCAGCAAACGATTGAAAAATTGCCCCGCCGATGCCGCCGCCTGTCGCAACGATGCCGTGAACAGTAGCGACCACGTGACGCGGAAAAATGTCTACAGTGAGTGTCACAAGATTTGTTTTCCACGCGGAATGTGCGCCAAGTACTAAACTAATCAGCATCAATGAAATTGGAGTCGAAGGCTTGAGCAACAAAAATAATCCAAGCGGCATCAACAACGCTGAAACCAGCATGACCAGCTTGCGCGAAGCGACGGTGCTGAATTTTTGTGCAATCAATTTTCCTGAATACCAGCCGCCTAACACGGAGCCGATGTCGGAAATTAAATAAGGAATCCATACAACAAAGCTCATGCGCTTTTCGCTCAAGCCTTGTTGTTCGGTCAAATATTTCGGCAACCAAAATAAATAAAACCACCACACCGGATCGGAAATAATTCGCGCCAATAATAATCCCCACGTTTGCGGATAGCGGAAAAAAGAAAGCCACGACGGGGAGGCGGCGAGCTGGGGCGATGGGGTGATTACTTCGTCAGTTTGCAGTAACTCTAATTCTTCAGTCGTGATGTTCGGATGATTTTCCGGCAGTTGATAAAACCAGAACCACGCAATCGCCCAGAGCAATCCCAGTGCGCCAGTTACTAAAAATGCTGAGCTCCAACCCCAACGGTCTGCCATCCAAATGACCAATGGCGGTGTAATGACCGCGCCTGTCACTGTTCCCGCTTGTACGAGTCCATTTAACGTCCCACGATCTTTCGGCGGGAACCATTCGGCAGCGACTTTTTGCGCGGCTACAAAATTTGCGGACTCAGCAGTGCCGAGCAAAAAACGTACTGCGCTGAAACCAAAAAACGAACTTGTCGCCGCGTGCAATATTGCGGCGATTGACCACCAAACGGCAGCTACGCCATAAATCAGCTTCGTACCATAACGATCAATCAGGATACCTGCGACGATATACATCACGGTGTACGGAATCAGAAACGCCTGTGAAATCCAGCCGTACTCCGTATTCGTCAAGTGCAATTCTTTCGTCAAACGCGGCGCTAAAACCGACAGCGTTTGGCGATCCATGTAGTTGATGACCGTGCTCAAAAAAACGAGTCCGGCAATCCACCAGCGCAAATTAGGAACTGGCTTTTTCATCAAGCGTAACAGCGCACCTCAAAAATTCGCGCCAGCTTTTCGCCGTTGGTTTCTTTGACGTGAACACGAATTCGTTTGGCATTTACGGATTGAAAATTGTGGCGGCAGATGCGTTGGTGATTGTTGTCTACGTCGGCGAGTTCGACCCAATCTTTGCCATCATCGGCTTGATAAAGCAGCGAATATTTTTTGACAGTTTCGGGCTGCTGCGCACGAATGATGCCTTTGTTTGCTTCCCCTGAAGACGACAACGTCAATTCGCGCTGGAAGCCGGAATCAAAGGTGAGCTGCACGTTTTTGAGAGGCTGCGGTTTATCCCACGCCAATTCGAGCCACGCGCCGTTTTCTCCGAGCGGCGCGACCCAGCGATTTTCAAAGCTGTTCGGGATCGCACGCGTCCAGCCGTTGATGACACTGGCGGCTTCGCAATTTGGCTCTTCGGCTGAGGCTGAGATTTTTGCTGAACGCGCCAAATCAAGCGGATCTTCGTTCTTCAAGCCTTTGATGGATTGATCGTCGCGCAACAAAGTTTCCTGCAATTCTTTGAGCCTGGCTTTGTTTTCATACAGCCCGCGCGGCAATAATTTATGCTGAATACACAATGCCGCCGCCGTACCAATCGCCTGCCCTTCGACCGCGCACGTCCCCATCACCCGCGTAGAGCTAAACGCCGTATGCGTCGCGCTGATGTTGCGTCCGGCCATCAACAGGTTGCGAATGTTTTTGCTGTACAGGCTGCGGAATGGGATGTTGTAAACGTCTTTGAGCTTGATTGAAACGAACGGCGGCAGTTCAGGATTTTCAAAGCCTGTCGGCGGATGTTCGTCAAGGTTCCAGCCGCCTATGCAAACCGCATCTTCAAACTCAGGATTCAAGCCCATCAAATCCATTTGCGTCAGCATGTGATCACCGACCAGACGACGTGCTTCGCGTTTGCCGGGCAGCATCCCAACCCAATCCATCGCCCAATTTGCTGCCGCCGGGTATTTGCCCGAATTTTTGATGTAATCCCATACGCCCATCACGATGCCGAGCAATTCAAAGCGAATGCGTTCGTTGTCGCGGATGGTGTTGAGATGTCCGCCCCATTCAATCCACCAATAGCCGTATTCCCACGAATTGACGGGACGCGATTTCAAATCTTTCTCGGTGATCTTGCGTGCCCATTTCGGTGGCGTGAACGGCATTGGTTTGCCGTAATCGCGCGAGGTGAAAAGAATGCTGCAACCTTGCGTTTTGTTATCGGCAG
>JANMKB010000657.1:0-5001 GCA_031371805.1 Blastocatellia bacterium
GTAAATGAAATAAAAGAAACTGCCCAGCAAACGTCAGGCATCGAAGATGTTACCGATGGGCGAGCGCGTTGGTTAGGTCATCGGCTTCACGCCGAGTTGAATATCGCGGTTAGACCGGAACTTTCTATTACCGACGGACACCAACTCGCGCTCAAAGTGCAACACGAGCTTCTCCACAAACTCTCATTTCTCTCAAGTGTGATCATTCATATTGACCCTGCTAACGAATCAGGTAAGGAACATCACATGGTCGAACATGCACATGATGGCTTATCTTCCCATTCGCACTCTTAGTCTCAAGAAAGCACCGTGCTTAACAAGTCATTTTCGTGCGGATTTCTGTTTTTTTTGATAGTTGAAAATTAAGAGGCAGATGTTAATCGCTCGTTCATCTTGCATGATTATAATACCCGACAATGTCGAATTACTCGCTTTCAATTCGTACTATTCTGGTCAGTTGTATTTTTTTTCTTGCTCCTTCAGCGTGGGCACAATCTCCTATCCCGTCATCGCTCACCCTTAACGAAGCCGTCCAGCGCATCCGACAAAATCATCCGTTGCTCATCGTCGCTAAACAGCGCACTGCAATGTTTGAAGGCGAATTGATCGAAGCGGATTTGCGTCCGAATCCGACGCTAACAATTAGTGGAGAAAATTTTCCACTTGACCCACCCGAAGGCAGTTTTGGCTTCAGGCGGACAATTGATTGGTTTGCCTATTTTTCGCAGACTTTAGAGCGCGGCAACAAACGTGCGCTCCGTCGTGCGAATGCGGAACGCGCCGTTGACATTGCCAAAGTCGAAGCCGAAGCTCTCGAACGTCAACTGGTTTACGAAGTCAAAATTGCCTATCAACATGCTGCTGTCGCCAGAGAAAAAATTGAATTCCTGCGCGAAAATATCAATCAACTTTCACAACTGGTGAAGCTTAATGAAGTGCGCGTCAATGCTGGCTACACTGCCGAAGGCGACCTCATCAAAACGCGCCTCGAAGCACAGCGCATTGAATACGCCGCACGCAAGACGATGATCGAATATGACCGCGCCAAAATTTCTTTATTGAAAGCGATGGGCGAATCTTCATTTGAAACTGATTTCGATTTGGCGGAACGGTTGGAATTCAAAACCGTTTCGATGAATGCGGTAGCCTTGCAGGAAGCCGCGCTGCGCAAATCAAATATCAAAATTATCGAAGCGCGTTTGGAAAAAGCTCAGGCTGGCTTGCGCTTGCAACAAGCACAGGCAAAGCCGGACATCACGGCTTCTTTCGGCTATAAACGCAACGGCGTAGACAATGCGCTGTATGGCGCGCTCAGCATTCCGTTGCCACTTTACAATAAAAATCAGGGCAACATCGCACGCGCCAATTCTGAGGTTGTAATGATCGAATCTGAGCTTCGCTTTGAACGCACCATTGTGTTAGCAGAATTGACTGCGGCGCGGCGAACTGTCGAAGCCAACGAAAAACAGATTGAAGCCTTGCGATCAGAATTTCTAAAAAATGCGGATGAATCGCAACAGGTTTCGCTGGCGGCGTATCGTGAAGGCGCGACTGATTTGCTGCATTTGATTGACGCGCAACGGACGCGCGCAGCAGCGCAGGAACTTTATTTTCAGGCTCTCGCTGATTATCAATTATCAATTCATGAACTGGAACGCGCCGCTGGCATCGAACGATTGCCTGCCCGCGAAATTGTCAAAGGCGATCCAAAATGAAGGAAGAAGAAAGCGAAGCCTTAGTCGAAACTACGCCCGCAACTAATACTCGAAAAACAATAATTTCGCTGGTTATCCTCGCGCTCATTACGGCGGGATTATTATTCTGGTGGCTGATGCCGCGCCGCACGGCTGAAAATACGGCGACGCCCAAATCAGAAGAAAAAGCCGATAAGATAAAAGAAGAAGCAATCAATCGCGTCGAACTTTCACCAGAAGCTCTCAAACGCGCTAATCTCGAAATCATTGAAGTCATTTCGCAATCACTTAGACAAGTACTCACAGCGACCGGGCATTTAGCCATGAACGATGATGCAACCGTCCGCGTGGGAACTTTCGTTGACGGGCGTGTCGTGCATATCTTCGCCAAAGTTGGCGATTTTGTTCGCAAAGGAAAAACTCTCGTTCACATTCATAGCCACGAATTAACCGATGCGCGAGCAAATGTCGCCAAAGCCAAAGCTTCCATTGTCGAGAAAGAAAAAGCTCTTGCTTTTGCGCAGGCAGAAGCCGACCGTGCGACACGATTATTTGATGCCAAAGCCCTTGCCAAACGTGATGTCGAGCAAGCGAACGCACACGTCGTTGCCATCAAAGCTGAAATTGAATTAGTCAAAGCTGAACTGGAACGCGCCTCGGAATTTCTGGAACATTTAGCCGTAGATCAGGACGCGCCTGACGAAGTAGCAATTCGTTCGACGCTCTCCGGTGTCGTCACGAAACGTCTCGTCACAGAAGGTTCCGTGGTCAGCGATGCAAATGATTTAATGGAGATTTCGAACGCTTCTACGCTGTGGGCCATTGCCGAGGTGCCGGAAGCAAATGCCGGGATTGTTCGCATCGGACAATCCGTCGCTATCAAAGTTCCCTCGCTGGGAGATGCCACGATCAGCGGCAAAATTATTCATATCGGCTCAGCATTAAATCCCGAAACCCGCACGATGCAGGTGCGATGCCTGGTCAACAATCCACGCGGAAATCTGCGTGCGGAGATGTATGCGACAATGGAAATCAGAGGCGCTGCAACTCCATCAACATTGGCCGTTCCGCGTGAAGCCGTGCAGGACATCAACGGTGAAAAAGTAGTTTTCGTCGCGCAAGCAGACAATTCCTTTGAGAAAAAAGTAGTCGAAATCGGGCGCGAACAAGGCGAGAGAATTGAAATCCTCAACGGCTTGCAATCCGGCCAACGCGTCGTGACCAAAGGTGGATTTTTTCTTAAAACGGAACTCTTAAAAGGAAGCTTACAAGAGGAGTAACCATTAAAAATGGCACATGTACATGCACAATCTGGTGGGAGCGCAAACAAGAAAAAACTAATGCTTGTTTTTGGGCTGACTTCTTTTTACATGCTGGCTGAAGTGGTAGGTGGTTTCGTCACTAACAGTTTGGCATTGTTAGCAGACGCCGGACACATGCTGACTGATGTTGCAGGGCTGGGATTAGCTTTATTGGCTATCAAATTTGCCGAACGTCCCGCCACACCGGAAAAAACGTATGGCTATTATCGTGTAGAGATTTTAGCCGCCCTGACTAATGCTGTCATTTTGATCGGGATTTCGCTCTACATTCTTTATGAAGCTTTTCAACGCTTTCGTCAACCTCCCGAAGTATCAAGTAAAGAGATGTTGGTCATTGCAGTTATTGGGTTAATTATCAACATTGCGGGCGTTTTCATTTTGCGCGAAGGAGCCGACGAAAGCCTGAATATGAAAGGGGCATATTTTGAAGTTTTATCAGATATGCTGACTTCGGTAGGAGTCATCATCGCAGCTGTCATTATGTTGACAACGGGTTGGTATTACGCCGATCCGTTAATTTCGGCAGGCATTGGTCTATTCATTTTTCCACGCACCTGGCTTTTACTGCGTGAAGCGGTTGGCATTTTGCTGGAAGGTACTCCGTCTGATGTGAATCTTGTCTCGTTACGCGAAGCAATGAATAAGGTTACAGGTGTCGCTGGCATTCACGATCTGCATGTCTGGACTTTGACATCTGGTGTAAATGCGATGAGCGTACATGCCGTCTTAGCTGAGGGCGCATTACATGATGATGTCTTAACCGCAGTTCGGGAATGCGCTGAGCATAATTTCAAAATCGCTCACTCAACGATTCAAGTAGAAAAACAAGGCTGCGCCGCGCATGAAACGCACCTTTGATATTAGCTCATGATTAAAGCCCTCATCGAATTTTCACTCAAGCAACGGCTCCTCGTTTTCGCGCTCACCTTGATTCTGGCGGGAGGCGGATTGTATGCCCTCTCAACTCTCGCCATAGACGCTTTTCCTGACCTCACCAATAATCAGGTCAGTGTCTTCACTGTCGTATCAGGTATGGCAGCAGCAGAAGTTGAACAACTTGTCACCTACCCTATTGAAAGCTCAATGATGGGCTTACCGAAAACGATTGAAGTGCGCTCAATTTCTAAATTCGGGCTGTCAGTCGTCACCATCGTCTTCAATGACAATGTAGACTATTATTTCGCTCGCCAGCAAGTAACCGAGCGTTTGCAGGAAGCACGTAATCGGTTGCCGCAAGGTGCTGACACTGCGCTGGGTCCACCCGCTACTCCATTTAATGAAATCAGCCATTACGTGATTGAAGGCAAAAATAAAAGCCCGATGGAATTGCGAACCTTGCAGGAATATGTGGTCAGACCGCAACTGCGCACAGTGGCAGGTGTGAACGATGTCAGTTCCTGGGGTGGATTCACGCAGCAATATCAAGTGCTGGTCAATCCTGAACGAATGCTGGCTTACAATCTAACCTTACGCGATTTATATAAAGCGTTGGCAACCAGCAACGAAAATTTTGGCGGTAGTTACATCGAACGTGGTTCAGAAGGTTTCACCGTGCGTGGACTCGGACGCTTTGAAGCAGCCCATGCGGAAGAAGACATCCGCAATGTTGTCGTCAAAGCGACTTCAGGCGTTCCGATTCTGGTCAAAGATGTAGCCACCGTAGAGATTGGTGCTGCGGTACGACAAGGTGCAGTCAGCAAAGATGGCAAGGGCGAAATCATGTCAGGAATGGTGATTATGACGCGCGGCGAAAGTTCAAAAAATGTCATTGAAAAAGTCCATGAGCGTTACCAGCAAATTGAAAAATCATTACCAGGCGGCGTCAAAATCTTACCTTTCTACGAACAGACAGACCTTATCAATCGCACCATTCGCACGGTTGCTACGAATTTAGTCGAAGGAGGATTGCTGGTCATTGTGGTGCTATTTTTGTTCCTGTGGAATATTCGCGCCTCGTTGATTGTCGCGGTCATCATTCCGCTTTC
>JANMKB010000090.1:0-2311 GCA_031371805.1 Blastocatellia bacterium
GGTAATAACGGTTGCACGATTTCCCATAATTCATCTGATACGATTGGTTTGGCCATCACAGGTTTCCTTTCTCTCAAGGGCATCTTCCTGTTTAGCACTATTTTGTCACGCTTTCTCTTCTCTTTTTGTTACACCCTCTAAAGAAGAAAGAGGATTTTATCTTGTCGAAAGCAAGGCATTCGGTGTTTCACAGCAAATGATGAACAGAGAACTCGGTCGCGGAGCAGCGGGGAATGGCGTTAATCCGCTCTATCAAGTGGGGGGGCCACGTAATATTATTCTCTCACTAAAATTGGGTTTCTGAGCAGTATGGAGTGGCGCTTCAGAATTATACTGACAATAGAAGGCGTCTAATCAACCGCAGTAGCATTAACTGGTTGGTTTATTCCCTGAGTCGAATTTTGTTGGTGATAAGCGCTGCTCGCAATTGTTCAGGAGATTGGAAGCGGATGGCCTGAAAACCGAGTTGCACTGCTGCATTGTAATTCATGAGTGAATCGTCAATGAAGATACATTCGTTCGCCGGGCGTCCAATCAGGCTCAGCAAATGCTGGATGAACTGAAAATACTGCAACGGCGCAGGACAACCAAATGGCTGGCGTCGTTGGATCAGCAGGGGAAGTTGATTCGCTGGGACATCGAACGAAAGCAGCTACAGTGGGAAAGCCGTGTCATTGTGGGAACTGATTGCCTGGCGATTTCGCCGGATGGGAAACTGCTGGTGACGCACCAGGTCGTTACCGATAGCAATGACGGGCGCGAACTCTTCCGCTTTGGAAAACCGCCGAACGAATTGGAAGCTAATGAAGTGGCTGCCTTTTCTTCGGATGGAAAAGTCCTCGCCAGTATTTGGGGGAGCGCTGTAACTTTGATTGAGACACAAAACTGGCGCGTCCTTGAACGGCAGCAGGACGGTAATGCCCCGTTAATTGCCATTCATTTTTCACCCGACAACGCAAAGCTGGTGACCGGAAGCACGGACGGAACGCTGCTGTTATGGGACACAAAGCCGCTCAGGAAAATTGGACTCCTCGGCAGGCATGCGGGGCGACTTGGTTCGGTCAGCTTTTCTTCTGATGGGAGACTCGCTGCTTCTGCGGGCAGTGACAAGACAATCAAGCTGTGGGATGTGAACGCACGGAAGTGGCTGCGAGACATTGGCACGCACGCTGCGCCGGTTGCTGCCGTAGCGTTTACGCCGGATGGCGGGCGGTTAATTTCCGGCGAGCAGGATCGCAGCGTTCGCGTTTACACGCGCCATCGTGAGCTTTGGGGGCGGCGGGTGGATTGAAAATTTGTTAGCTTCGTCAGCTTCTCCGCAACGTTAAAATAATCTGACTGGCGGTTAGGGCGCACACCCAAATTATCAATGAAGTCGCGCTGATTTCCTGGCTCATAGCGCGGATGGGGGCGGTCACTGCGAATGAAGTAATTTGTAAAATCCAACTGCACAAAAATAACGTGAAGGCAAAGCGTCGCGCCCATTTTAACTGCGTCAGGACGGCGTTCCAGCTTGATTCTTTACTGAGGAAATCATCGTCGCGCAACAGGCGCTCAAAGTATTCAGCCTTGCGCATTGCGTAATTTTCCAGGCCTTTCGCACCTGCATTTTCGGCGCCGCGCACGATTTGATTGTAAGCATAAACCGCCCGTGCGGCCTGACCATCCTGCAAGGCAATCCCGGCTAACCCTAAATTTGCACGAAGCCGCACAGGATCAAGTCTCGTCGCCATTTCAAAATATTTTCGCGCTGTGTCCAACTGATGAAATTCAAAGAAGGCTTCCCCGACTCTTTCCAGGATGCGCGAGTTTTTCTTTTCCCAGGCCAGTCTGCCCGCCATCCGAAAATAGGTTTCGGCGCGCATTAAATCGGAACCGCCCTGGTCTGACTTGACGCCCATCATCATGGCGCGACGACGTAAAAAGCGCCCGATGTCATAGGCGATTTGCGGATCGTGGGGAGAATTTTCATGCGCCAGTTTGAAGTAAGAAGCAGCAGGTTGAAATTCTCCGTTGAAGCTGAGGGTGATCGCTTTTTTGCGCCAGCGTTCAATCCGGTGCGCGTTGATTTTCGTATCGTTGACCAGCTTGAAAATCGGCTCCATTTCCTGCCAGTAAAGCAATAATTCCGTTGAGAGCGGATCAAGCAAGTGCGGGTTCGCCGCTTTGAAAAGAGCCTTGATAAAACCTGGATAATTTTTTTGGTTGGATTTGATGCGCCATTTTACATCTGCGCCATTGATGACTGTTTGAAATTGTATTTTGCTGTTGATGGATTGCGAGGCGTAACTGGCGATGACTTCGATTTCAT
>JANMKB010000684.1:0-1617 GCA_031371805.1 Blastocatellia bacterium
AATCCTTCGTTTCCGGCTGAGGAAATTGACCGCGATAAAAAACGCCGGATTGATGCTTTAGCACAGGAAGCGCAGGAACCAAATTCCATCGCTAATGTAGTCGGGCAAGGTCTGGCCTTTGGCTTCGATCATCCGTATGGACGGCCTTTGCGTGGGCGCAAAGCAACGATTGAAAAACTCACGCACGAAGATTTTGCCAACTATCACAGCCAGTTTTGGAAACCCGGTAGCTCGGTGCTCGTGTTCGCCGGACAAATTTCGCTCGACGAAGCGGTCGCGTTAGCCAGACTAAATTTCGGCAGTTGGACAGGTGGAGCCGCGCCGCTGAAAACCATTCCCGCACCCGCTCCGGTTGGTGCTGGCAAAATTTATTTGATTGATCGGCAGGATGCGGCGCAAACAACTGTCGCGCAAATTCTGCCAGCTCCAGGCAGTAAATCGGACGAATATTACGCGTTGAAATTAGCCGATGCGATTTGGGGTGGTGGCTTCGGCACGCGCTTAAACTTAAATTTACGCGAAGACAAAGGCTATTCCTACGGCGTGTTTTCATCCCCTGATTTGTATTCCAAGGCGGGTGCGTGGCGCGCTGGCGGCGGCGTCCAAACCAACAAAACCAAAGAATCCGTCGTCGAATTCGTCAAAGAATTAAAAGGCCTGGCGGGAGAAAAACCACTCACGGATAAAGAGTTGGAAAACGCCAAAGCCAATCGTGTGCGTGGCTACGCGCAATCCTTTGAAACGCTGAACGGCATCACGGGCAAAATTGTTGGTTTATGGTTGGATGAATTGCCCTTGTCACGCTTGCAGGGCGAGCCGGAGCAACTCACCAAAACTTCGCTCGCGTCAGTCAATGCCATTGCACAAAAATACGCGAAACCCGGCGGCGCGACATTATTGCTCGTCGGTGATCTGGCAAAAATCGAAGCAGGCATTCGTGAATTAAATCTTGGCGAGATCGTGATACTTGATACTGAAGGCAAGCCTGTAAAAAAATAATTTGTGCACTCCAATAAAAAAAAGGCGCTGCAATGCTCAGACATTTCAGCGCCTTTTTTTACACGGTTGGTTAACCCATAAATCCTAAATTCGGACGCGCAAATCTGCCTATGTTCGGAAAGATGGTGGCCAGATTGCCAGCGCCAAACCACGTTGCCAGCGTCGCGGCATATTCATCCGTCGCAATGGTCGGAATCCAACGACCTTCGCTGGAATCATCCGGGCCGTTGATTTGCAGCACCGGAACTTTGCCATAAATATCGCCGCCTTTGACCGCTCCACCCAGCACGAAATGATGATTGCCCCAACCGTGATCAGAGCCTTTGCCATTGCTCTTGTAAGTGCGTCCAAAATCTGAAGCGGTGAACGTCGTAACGTTATTTGCGACGCCCAAGTCCACCGTTGTTTTATAAAACGCATCCATTGCCTGACTGATCTGGCGGAGCAGCGTGCTTTGCGTTGTGAGCTGTTCACCGTGCGTATCAAAACCGTCGAGCGAACAGAAAAATATCTGGCGGCGTAAACCCAGTTCATTCCGCACGGAAATTAATTTGGCGATCATCTGTAACTGTTTCGCCAGTTTGTTATCCGGGAAAGCGGAATTCGTTTTTGGTGCGT
>JANMKB010000686.1:0-2322 GCA_031371805.1 Blastocatellia bacterium
AGAAAATTACGTGTTAATTTCATGCAGAATCCTTCCTTAAAGGGAGCGTAAACTTGCCGGTTTGCCGATTGATGTGATTTTAAAAAGACGAGCGGATTTTGTGATATGCAGGAGCATTTGTCAATTATCCTGCTGGCGCTCAGGTCGTCCCTTGACAATGTTTTGAGCACTCTTCGGCGCTTGCTCTTGACAGGAAAGCGAAGCCTGAATAACACTTCGCCCACTCCCTCTGACACAGATTACTGGTGCTGTCATTGCCCTCGGTTGCGGCACTACACCTTCATTCGCCAGGCCCCAATTCTCGGAGAGAACAAGAGATGCTAATCATTCGTCCCGCCCAAATAGAAGTCTTCCAAAAATCCGCGTTGCAGGAGTATGAGCAATATGCCCGGCAACATCTCAGCACCTGTTTTCCGCGACCATGCAAACGACTCGGCGAAGCTGTCATCAACGAGGTAATCAGCACCGGCAGGCAACAGGCAGAAAAGTATGGCTTCAATATTTATTGCAGCCTGTGTACTTACCTCAGCCTGATGTTCTGGCTACAAACATTCGTATTCCGGTTCGTGCGTGTGTAAAGCGCCGCTTCCAGAATTTCCGGCACACTTTGATTTTGAAAAATGCGACAGTCAGTCGTCTGCGTCAAAAACCAGAGCCAGGGCACAAGCGTAGCGCGATAGCTGGCAAAAAATTTCGGTGATGAACCGCCTTCGAGAAGCGCAGAACCACCCTGTGAGAAGGCGCTGACGATGCCATTGATGTAGCGTTCGCTGAGGTCAGGCAGGACAACTTTGATCGTAGTATTTTTCCCGACAATACTGTCAAAGCTGAGGTTGCGATTCTCGGAATACATCTTTAACTCGAACTGAAAGAGTTGCGAGATGCTCTCAGTGCCATGAAAACTTTGGAGCAGTAACGCGTCTTCGCCGAGCGGCGTAAAGACCTGAATAAGTCGGTTTGCCTGGGTATATTCGCTCAAACAAAGAGTCACCAGAGATGGACAGTTTTTTCTAAATGCAGAAACACGCACGCAGTAAGTGGGCGTCTGTGCCCTTACTGCGTGCGGACTTCTACACATAGTATTTAAGAACTTATTTGCTGGGGGAAGGCGGTATCTTAGACCAGTAATTTCTTTTGCACAGTGCCGCTTACATCCGTCAGCCGGAAATCTCGACCCTGAAAACGATAAGTTAATTTCTCGTGATCGAAGCCTAATTGATGCAGCAGTGTCGCGTGCAAATCGTGGACGTGAACTTTATCTTCGACGACATTGAAACCTAACTCATCCGTCGCGCCAATCGTGACACCGGGCTTCATTCCACCACCCGCAAACCACATCGTGAAGGCGTTCGGATGATGATCGCGTCCGTCGTCTCCGCCCTGCACCATCGGCGTTCGTCCGAATTCTCCGCCCCAAATTACCAGCGTCTCGTCGAGCATTCCGCGTTGTTTTAAATCTTTGACGAGCGCCGCCGAAGCCTGATCTGTATCCTTACAATTTTTCGTGATGTCACGCGTAAGGTTGCCGTGCTGATCCCAGGCTTCGTGGAAAATTTGCACAAAGCGCACACCTTTTTCGACCAGTCGCCGCGCCATCAACACTGAATTCGCATACGAAGGTTTGCCCGGTTCTGCGCCGTACATTTCTAAAATATGCTTTGGCTCTTTCGTCAAATCCATCACTTCAGGCGCAACTTTTTGCATCTTGAAAGCCGTCTCGAATGAATTGATACGCGTCGCGATTTCGGGATCGCCTACGACATCCAAACGCATTTTGTTGAGTTTGTTAATTGAATCCAGCGAATCGCGTTGGAGCCTGTCGTCTACGCCACGCGGATTGGAAAGATACAGCACGGGATCGCCGACGTTGCGAAATTGCACGCCGGAATAAATCGTCGGCAAAAATCCGCTGCCCCAATTGCTATTACCTCCGCTGGGGCCTTTGGCTCCGGTGCTGAACACAACGTAGGCGGGCAAATCCTGCGATTCGCTGCCCATTCCGTAAATCGTCCACGCACCAAAACTCGGACGCCCGAAAATCATTGAACCCGTATTCATCAGCAACTGCGCCGGAGCGTGATTGAACGCGTCCGTAACCATTGATTTCACGATACAAATGTCGTCTGCGATGGTGGCAAGATGCGGGACAAGGTCGGTGAGTTCCGCGCCGGATTTACCATACTTCGTAAACTTAAATTTCGGCCCCAATAGCGTCGAATTCGGATTGATGAAAGCGGCGCGATAACCTTTCAGTAATTCAGGCGGAGGCAATGTGCCATTGAATTTTGTGAGCTGCGGCTTGTTATCAAAAATTTCCAAATG
>JANMKB010000211.1:0-2993 GCA_031371805.1 Blastocatellia bacterium
TTGCACGATTCGTGGCGTCCGGTGCAAATTGTTTTCGCTGGCAAAGCACATCCTGATGACGCTCCCGGTCGCAACCTGATTCACAATATCTACGAACTCGCCCGTGATCACGGCATGGGTGGCAACATCGCGTTTATCGAAGATTACGACATTCTGCTCGCCAAATATCTGTATCACGGCGTAGATGTGTGGATGAATAATCCGCGTCCGCCGCTCGAAGCCAGCGGAACCAGTGGCATGAAAGCGGCGTTGAACGGCGTGCCGAATTTTAGTATTCTTGATGGCTGGTGGTACGAAGGTTATCACGGCACGAATGGCTGGGTGATCGGCTCTGATCCGTTGCTTGAGATGAACGAAGATGAGCGCGATGCCGCTGATTCCGAATCGCTTTATACCACGCTGGAAAAAGAAGTCGTGTCACTTTATTACGACCGCGATTCCGACGGTGTGCCGCGTGGCTGGGTGCAGGTGATGAAAGAAGCGATTAAGCAGGGAGCGCCAGCTTTCAGCGCCCGCCGAATGGTGAAGGAATATACGGAAAGATTATATTTGCCAGCAATGAAAGCGGCGGAGAAAAAGTAAAGCGCCTGATTCTCAATATTGGCTGAGAACTCTTTCCTTATTTTCCGCGCGGCTTTTTCGTGCTGGTTGAGGAATTTTTATTGAAATCCTTTTCCCAGGATTTTTCCGCCGCTACCAAATGAGCCGTCAGCAATTCTTTGGCGCGTCGCGCTTCTCCGTTGCGTACTGCATGGAAAATTTGTTCGTGCCATTCAATCGCGTCTTCTTTATCGCTGGCACGCGCGATGGATTCGCGGCGTACCTGTAAGAGCAAAGCCGCGACTGTATTCATCACTCCACTCATCACTTTATTACCCGCCGCCGCCGCCAACGCCTGATGAAAGGCGACATCGTGCTTCAAGTATTTTTCAGGATCATTAAGACTTTTACGCATTCCTTCAACTTCAGCCGCAATCGCTTTTAAATGCTCAGAGGTTGCGCGTTCTGCTGCTAATTCGACGAGGCCTGTTTCAATAATGCGGCGCGCCTCAAACAACTCCGGCGTTTCTGTGTTGTGAATCAGCGTCAGGAACGCCATTGGCTCGGCGAAGATTTCAGGCATTGACTCAGCAATAAATGTTCCGGCCCCTGGCTTGGCACGAATGATGCCCATCACCGATAAAGCTTTCAGCGCCGTCCGCAGCGAAGGCCGGCTGATGCTGAGCATCTCGGCTAATTCACGCTCTGGTGGCAGGCGGCTCCCGGCCTTTAGCTCACCCTGCTGAAGTAATTCTTTAATTCGCTGGACGACAAGTTCCGTAATGCCAGAACGGTCAATAGGGGCGAGTGCACGACTGAATTGGATGGACATAATTGGTTTGGTTACCTGTAAACTGGTATGACCAGAACAGCTTAAATCCAGCTTATGGCGAAGTCAATGCAGGGAAAAGAAATTCCACTTTTTTGGATGGTTTTCAAGTTTTCGGATAATCACATCTTCTTTATCTGATGTCATTTCAATCAATCTTCAGGTGCTTCTGTTACCAGGGCTAATTTTCGGAGACAGGAGTAAGACAAAATTGCAGACTGGAATAAAAGTTGCTTAAAATTGGGCAGGCAATAATTGAACCATCACAAAAATTAATTTAAAAGTTTAGTCATTAGACCGAGATGAACTTTTATCACCGAGGTGTTCTATGATCCGCAAATTCTCAACTATTTCGTTTCTCTTCTTACTAACTGTAAGTGTGTGGGCGCAGACCAGCACTTCACGTATCACAGGCACAGTCAAAGATGCTTCAGACGCAATCGTTCCCAATGCCAAAGTAACGGCTAAAAACGAAGCAACTGGGGTCACTGTCACGCAAAATACGACCGCAGCAGGCGTCTATTCATTCCCCTCACTCAATCCCGGCATTTACACGATTACAGTTGAAATAGCCGGCTTCAAAACGGCTAGTAAAACGGGCAATGTGCTGGAAATTAATACTCCGTTAAGTGTGGATGTAACGATGGAAGTCGGACAAATGACGGATGTTGTTTCAGTGGCTGGCGGCTATGAACGTTTACAGACGAATAACGCCACGATTGGCAACGTCGTTGAGCAAAAAGCGATTGAAGCCCTGCCGCTTAATGGACGCAATCCGTTGACGTTGATTACGCTGGAACCTGGTGTGATGCAGCGCTCGGCTGGCGGTGCGGGTTCTGGCATTTCCGTCAACGGTTCGCGTGACCGCGCCTTTAACGTAACGATTGATGGGATTGAAGCAAATGAATCTTCTGTCCCCAATCCGGTCTCAAATCTTTACCGTATTAATCCTGACAACATTCAGGAATACAAAGTAACGACCAACAACGCTACGGCAGAAGAAGGACGCAATAGCGGCGCTTCAATTTCAATCGGAACCCGCAGCGGCACGAACGCTTTTCACGGGACAGTTTTTGAGTATGCGCGGAACACGGCATTGAACGCCAAAGGGTTTTTCTCGAACGCGCGCAACACGCCAAAAAACGAAATCAAACTTCATCAATATGGTGTCGAAGTTGGCGGCCCGATTTTAAAAAACAAAACCTTTTTCTTTGGCAGCTATCAGGGGCAGCGGGTGAAGTTTACACAACCAATTGATCAAACTTTTGGTTTCCCTGTGATGTATACGCCGTCAGCGTTGGCGGGTAAGTTTCGTTACCTGAAAGGTGGCGTCAACTCTCCGTCTTTAGTGGATCGCCGAACTGGCGAGTTAGCTGCCGGAGTCCGCAATTGCGCCAGCGCGACGGATACTGGTTGTATTGCCACGTATGATATTTTTGCCAACGATCCGCGCAAGATTGGTATAGATGCGAAGGTTGCCACACTGTTCAATTCGTATCCCAAGCCGAACGATTATTCAACCGGCGATGGCTTGAACACCGCGACCTATTCGTGGAATCCGCCGACGCAAAATGAAGGGCCGAATTACGCGATTCGGATTGATCATACGATCAATGAAAAAAAT
>JANMKB010000018.1:0-5598 GCA_031371805.1 Blastocatellia bacterium
GCAGCAGCGGAAAAAGCAGTGAACGCAACGATGAAAGAAAATCCCGATGCAAACTTCTCACAATTGACGAAGCTATCAATGAGAAAGTTGTCGCGGTGAAGGTATAGCTAAAGCAGTTATAAGCCAGAATATGGCAAAAAATAAACCTACAAATAACGACGATGAAGACAATCGTTTGATCGGCGGCGGTGCAGCAGATGAAGAGCAGCAAATTGAGCTTTCGCTCCGTCCGCAATACCTGCGCGAATACATTGGGCAACGAAAGGTCAAAGACAATCTCAACATCTTCATCAAAGCTGCCTGTGCGCGTGGTGAATCGCTGGATCACGTTTTGTTGAATGGCCCGCCGGGCCTTGGAAAAACTACGCTGGCGCAAATTGTATCCCGTGAAATGGGCGCGAAAATTCATGTTACTTCGGGGCCGGTGATTGAAAAACCTGGCGACCTCGCGGCGATGCTCACCAACCTTGAAGAAGGTGACGTTTTATTCATTGATGAAATTCATCGCATGCATCCGGCGATTGAAGAAATTCTTTATCCGGCGATGGAGGATTTCGAGCTTGATTTGATTATCGGGCAAGGCCCTTCGGCGCGGTCGGTCAAACTGGAGTTGCCGCGCTTTACTTTGGTTGGAGCGACAACGCGAGCGGGAATGATTACGGCTCCGTTGCGGGGCCGCTTCGGAATTAATTTTCACTTGGATTTTTATCCAATCGAAGACCTGCAAATTATCGTACTCAGATCAGCGGATATTTTGGGAGTCGAAATTGACGACGCCGGCGCGAATGCAATTGCCCGGCGTTCGCGTGGGACTCCGAGGATTGTCAATCGCTTGCTGCGGCGTGTCCGCGATTTTGCGGAAGTCGAATATGAGGGACACATCACGATGGAAGTGGCGACGGATGCGCTCAATCGCATGGAAGTTGATCGCTATGGTTTGGATGAAGTTGATCGTAAAATGCTGTCCACGATTATCGAAAAATTCGGTGGCGGGCCAGTTGGCGTAGGCACGATTTCCGCCGCAATTAATGAAGAGAAAGACGCGATTGAAGAAATCTATGAACCGTACCTGATCCAAATCGGTTTCCTGAATCGCACGCCACGCGGTAGAGTGGTCACGCCGGCGGCTTACCTGCATTTAGGGTTTAGCCTGCAAAATGACGAGCAACCGGGATTATTTTGAATGAGTGATAACATTATCAAATTTCCGACTCCGGGAAGACTGTGGTGGCGGATCAGGAATCGCGCAACGAAGCGGCGTATTCTGTTTCGCTCCATCACCAGCTTTCTGGATAACGATTTAATTACTTCGTCCGCTGCGATTACTTATTTTGGAATGCTGGTATTGTTTCCGACTTTGCTGCTGACGCTCAGTGTTGCCCAGAGTTATTTTGGCGAATCAATTCACCGCGAAATCCTTGGTCGTTTGCATACCTTTATGCCGGGATCGGCTGAATTTGTGCAACGCAATTTGGAAGCCATCAGTCAGGTTTCAGCAAGCCTGCTCGTTACCGCTTTTGCAATTTTGCTGTGGGCTGGTTCGTGGATTTTCACCGTCATTGAACGTGCGATGTGCCGGATGTGGGGAACACAACCGCGCTCATTTTTGCACGGACGCTTACTGACCATCGGAATGATTGCCTCGGTTGGATTAGTATTAATGGCTTCGCTCCTGATTACTTCAGGCGTCGTCACTATTCAGGCGCTGACGGTAAATTTGCCTGTCAAACAAGTGCCGCCGCAAATCGCCTGGCTGGGTTCACTGCTCTGGCAGGTGATTCTCGCAGTGTTCAGTTTGCTCCTCACTACTTCACTTTTTGTCCTGATTTATCGCGTGATGCCAAACACCAAAATCAGCCTGATCGAAGTTTTGCCGGGCGCAATTTTTGCAGGCATTTTATGGGAAATCGCCAAATATAGCTTTGCCTGGATGCTGCCATATTTCCATTATGATTTGTTGTACGGTTCAATCGGCGCAGTCGTAGCGTTGCTGACCTGGGGATATTTGTCGAGCCTGATTATGCTGTTTGGCGCACAGTTAACAGCAGTTCTGCATTGCCGTAATTTGTTTGGCGAAGACATGGGAGACGAGAATTCATGAAAAGAATTTGTGTGTTCTGTGGCTCAAACAAAGGAGCAAAGCCTGCATACATTGAAGCGGCAAAATCATTGGGGAAAGTTTTGGTCGAAAAAAATATTGGCCTGGTTTATGGCGGCGGCAAAGTCGGATTAATGGGTGTGATCGCGGATGAAGTTTTAGCTGGTAGCGGCGAAGTGATTGGCGTGATTCCGCAATCATTAGTTGCCCGCGAAGTCGCACATCAAAACGTGACGCAGATGCACATTGTTAATTCAATGCATGAGCGCAAAGCGTTGATGGCTGATTTGTCCGATGGTTTTATGGCGCTGCCCGGCGGCATGGGAACGTTCGATGAATTTTGCGAAATTCTCACCTGGGCACAACTCGGCATTCATCAAAAACCCTGTGGCATTCTGAACATCGAAAATTATTTCACGCCGCTGCTGGCAATGTTCGATCACGCAATGCGCGAAGGATTTTTACGCGACACACATCGCGCCATGGTAATTGAAGCAACTGAACCTGAAACGTTACTGGAATTATTCGCAAAATATCAGCCGCAGCACATTGAGAAATGGCTTGACCGCGAAAAACGATAATGCATATCTCAGAATTCAATTTTGAATTGCCGCCCGAATTGATCGCGCAACAACCGCTTGAGCCACGCGATCAGGCGCGGCTGCTCAGGATCAATCGCCAGGGTAAAACCTGGTGTGACAGTTCTTTTGCCGAATTGCCAACCCTGCTTTCGTCCAACGATGTGCTGGTCATCAACAATACTCGTGTCTTCCCTGCTCGGCTCATCGGGCATCGAATTTTGCATGGTCAGCGCGGGGCAAAAATCGAGGCCTTACTTGTTCGGGCGCTGGCAGAAAATGAATGGGAAGCGATGGCGAAGCCCGGACGCGCTTTGCCGATTGGAGCGCAGCTTGAATTTGGAGGAAAATTGCGCGGCGAAGTGACCGCAATTTTTGCTGATGGACGACGTGCGATACGATTTCAACCTGACGAAGATTTAGCCGAGTTGATAGACCAGATTGGGAACACGCCGCTGCCGCCTTATATCAAACGTGATTATGCGGAAAAAGTGCGACTTGATGAACCGCGCTACCAAACAATTTATGCGACGCAGCGCGGTGCGATTGCGGCTCCGACGGCTGGCTTACATTTCACCGAGCGCGTCTTTGCAGAGCTGAATGCGCGTGGCATTGCAGTAGTCGAAATCACTCATCATGTTGGCGCTGCGACTTTTCAACCAGTGCGCGTTGAAAATATTGAGGAACACAAAATTGAAGCGGAAAGCTTTGAAATCAGCGCAACTGCGGCAAACATAATTAATGCGGCAAAGCAGGCAGGAAAAAGAATTATAGCGGTTGGCACAACCACTACGCGAGCTTTGGAAAGTGCGGCGGATGAAAATGGCCTTGTACAGGCCGGGCCGCAAAGCGCTGAATTATTTATTCATCCCGGTTATCGTTTTCGGGTGATAGCTGCTTTGCTCACGAACTTTCATTTACCCCAATCGTCGCTGTTAATTTTAGTTGCGGCTTTCGCCGGACGTGATTTGACGCTTGACGCCTATCAGCATGCCGTAAAACAAGGCTATCGTTTTTACA
This sequence comes from Blastocatellia bacterium, assembly GCA_031371805.1. Taxonomy (GTDB): domain Bacteria; phylum Acidobacteriota; class Blastocatellia; order RBC074; family RBC074; genus JAFDVL01. The sequence goes on from JANMKB010000018.1 coordinate 3,697, forward strand.
GCTACGGTGACTGCATGCTTATTTCGTAATTACAGATGCAAGCTTATCACCCCCTCACAACCGATTCAGATGAAGCATTCAAATGTACGCTCTGTCCATTAGCATTGATGGATTTGAATGAGTTGTGGCTGCTTGATTTGCGTGTTTTTACGGATGGTGAGGCGTATGAGCGCGAAACTTTTCGGCACCTGCTGGCAAATCCAACCTGCGTGGCGCGACAAGTTCGCAGCGCCGATGGGCGAATGATTGCTTTTGCCATTGGAGTGATTGAAGACGATGGCGTTGGTCACATTACAACCATCGGCGTTGATCCTCAACATCGGCGTCGTAACTTAGCCAGAATCATGTTGTTGTCTATCGAACAGGGTTTCGCGCTCAAAGGCGTGTCCACAATGCGGCTTGAGGTCCGAACTGACAACGATGGCGCACAACAGCTTTACGAACAAATTGGTTATGCGATTACGCAACGGATGAGACGATATTACTCGACTGGAGACGACGGGTATTTGATGGTGAAGGCAATCAGTGGAGTGAATTGGGGATTTTAAGTTTAGTTTCGGGTTTTGGGTTTCGAGTTTCGAGAAAGAACACGCGTGATGATTCTTTCTTGAAGCTCGAAACCAGAGACTTAAAACTCAACTCGCCCCGGCACTTTTTCGCAGATCAGTTAAGACTTGTTTGGCGACGCCTTTTAAAGTCTCAAAAACTCCTACCCCTTTCGGAGCGACAGCTTCAATGATCGGTTCATCTTTGCGCCCCAACTCTCGCTTTAATTCATCCACGGATAAAATATCAGGTAAGTCTCGTTTATTAAGCTGAAGCACGTAGGGGATTTTCGCAAAATCATAGCCATGACCTTTGAGGTTGTCCTCCAGATTCCACAGTGCCTCAACGTTTGCGTCCATCCGCTCGCGCTGTGAATCGGCGACAAAAACCACCCCGTCCACACCCTTTAAAATCAGTTTACGACTGGCATCATAAAAAACCTGGCCGGGGACGGTATAAAGGTGAAACCTGGCCTTAAAGCCGCGCACAGTACCCAGTTCCAGCGGCAAAAAATCGAAAAACAGTGTGCGCTCCGTTTCCGTTGCCAGGCTAATCAACTTGCCTTTTTGTTGTGCGGCTGATGTATCGTAAATATATTGGAGATTAGTCGTTTTGCCGCCCAAACCTGGACCGTAATAAACTATTTTGCAATTAATCTCACGCGATGCGTAATTAATGAACGTCACGTTGCCGTCCTCTCTAAAATTGGGGGTTCAAGCTTTTTATTAACGGGAATTACCCCGCGCCCCTGAACTAATATTCAGTTGACTGCCTAGAGACCATCGTCACTAAAGAGCCGATCAATATCGTCGTCACTAATTTCATTGAATGGAGTGTTGCGCTTACCCAAACCAGCCTTTTCCTGCTCAGCCTTATTCATAATTTGCTCCATTGCTTCATTCAGTTCTACGCCAGCGCGCTTGACCCTGAGTCTCACCAAACCAAGACTTGATCGCTCGTCGAAAATTACCACCAGAATCACCCTCCCACCAACCACGGAAATGTGGAGATTGTCACGTTCGCCTTCGTGTGAAAGCACAGGAAATTCTTTTTCACCGATGAGCCGTGCCAACCCATCAGTGGCGGCAACGTTACCGGCGGTGAGTGATGCCAAACTGGTAGTATCCAGATTACCAACATCTCCGTGTGACGCGATTTGCTGTCCGTTTTTGTCTATCAGGAAGACTATCTTGGCATTGGCATCTGTCTTCAGCTTGGACAGAATCGCCTTTATCTGCTGATATTCTTCCTCATACATAATCATGGTCGCTTCTGGCATGAGCTTGACCTCTTCTTCTCGTGGCTTGCCAATTTACATTGGCATTATCACTCTTTATTTGACTAATTTGCCATCAA
>JANMKB010000060.1:0-6934 GCA_031371805.1 Blastocatellia bacterium
ACCGCCGCGCTGAAGGGAACGCAAATACTGAACATTTCGTGCGTGATTCCGTCGCGCAAGCTCATCGTACCAGCCCGTAATTGAGCGCCGATTGAATTTAAATAATCCACCCCGCCGCCTAATTCTCTGGTCAAAAAAACCAGCGAATCCGTGTCCGTAATCGTGCCGTCAAAATCGGTAAAAATATGAAGTTTTGAAATATCGTGCATCCTGCGTAAATTTAAGATTTGAAATTTATGGTCATCTCAGCGTGACGCCAGCGGGCAGTTTAAAAATAAAAACCGCCTCGGCGATAGCCGTATTTTCCTGCCAGTTGGAAAACAAAAAATCTATTCTGGCATTGCCTGCTTTGATAAACGAAAGCCGCGCCAGATTTAAGCTGTGCGGTTCGACTTCAAGCAATAATTCGCGGAATTCTGAAGCGTGTTTGGGAATCATCCGCAGGACGCGGTTGCCGGCGCGGACAGGAGCTTCTGTGGAAAATTCAATCCGGCTGAACGCCTGACGTAATTTTCCGCGCCCCAGCAAAAACATAAATGGCGCCCGCAAATCGCCACTTTCTTTCACACTGGTCCGCGTCGCAGTGCGGTCAGCCGGAATATATTCATAAATCATCCGCCCATCCGACACATACAATTTCGCTTCCGGCGCAGTGTAATCCCACCGCATTTTACCCGGTTTTTTAAGCTGTAAACGTCCGCTTTCACGGCGCATTCGCTCACCCGGAGAATTGTAGATTTGCGTAAAGTCCGCCGTCAATGTGTTGAGGCGAAGGTATTTCGTTTGCAGCGCATTAATGGTTTGATCCAGCTCTGACGGAGGCAGCGATGGCAGCAGAAAAAACAAGAGCGCAGTGACGGATAAAATATTCATGCAGGTAATTGAGAGTTAGGTAAACTCGGTCAAAATAGCATGAAAAAACCCGGCTCGCTACGGCTCGCCGTACTGTCATCATCTGATCCTGGCAGTAAATCCAAGGCTGCCAGTATTATTGGGCGGAGTTGGTGAAATGCTGCCAACTGTAACCCGCCATCGGATCGCTTTGACGTTGCGGTCATAATCGGTGGGAGCGCTGCCGCCACCGCTGGTTGGGGTATAAGCCCAAGTCGCACTTCCAGGCGATAAAGGGTCGTAATCGCTTGAATACTCAACTACTCCGGTAATTCCAGGCAAGGTGGGAAAGGGCGTTTGTGAGCCAACCTTGAAATCAGTGTTAAGTGGAACCGGATCAGTCACCACAAAAGCCTGGGCGGCAACACCACCGGAATTCGTGAACGCAATATTGTAAGTTAAATCGGTTCCCGGTAGCTGACTGGCAGTTTCACACGTCGCAGGAACGGTACAGCTTTTTACTAAATTAATGGTGGGAGTATTTGAGATAACGACATTTTCAGTGGTCGCACCGCTGGCAGTTCCATCGTAATTTGAGCCGCCCACGCTGCCTGCGAAACTTCCAGTTTCATAGCTGGTATTAGTGGTGAACGCCGTTCCTCCATTCGCTGTGCTGGTAGACGCATTGGTGGCTGGCTTCAGCACACGCGCCGCCGTGGAACGGGTCGGATCAGAATATGCGACTGCCGCCGGATTGTGATATGTGCCATTGGCTGTCCCGCTGGCGATGTTGACTGTGAAGGCAATATTGACTGTTCCTCCGGCTGGAATATCAATTGAATCCCAGTTTAATGATGTATTTCCGGCGGCAGGTTTTGTCGCCAGTCCTGCGAGTGTAGCTGCTGTGGTGGTGCCAGTCAGGTATATTCCGGTACTCGCCGTGAAAGTTCCGGCTGAAGCAAAAGTGAAACCTGTAGGTAAACGCAAGTCTGAAATCCGAACTCCCTTTGCTGTTCCCCCTGTCGCGGCATTTGCTACTTGAATGGTGTAAGTGGCGGTTCCGCCGGAAGGGAAGGGACCAGGCGTAGAGGTTGATTTGGTGATTGTCAAAGCTGGTAGACAGCTTGCGCCTGCGGTTGTGCCTGTCGGTGTGACCGAAGAACTTGTAACTCCATCTGTGCCGTCTGTGGCTCCGTAGTTTATGGGTGTCGGGCTGGTTCGATCCAAGCCAGCAATCCCTTTAATAACGCTAGTCGAAACACCGCCGTTAGCCGCAATAAATCCGCCGCCGCCACCGCCGCCAGGGCCGTGTTCGAAATATCCTGAACGACCACCATTTCCGCCTTTAGCATTCGCCGTCAGCCCACTTGTTCCATTCACCGAAGAGATCACGATACTGCCGCCTGCGCCCCCGCCACCGCCTGAATCGGTTTGACCCGAAGCGGGTAAATCTAAAGCATTATTACCATTTGCGTTGATGGTTCCGCTACCTGTGATGGAGCCAGCTCTGATGAGTACAATGCCTCCGCCGTTAGCTCCACTCATGAGGTATTCGTTGGCAGTTGTACTATTGTTTCCATCACCTGCGCCACCACCACCGCCCATTACGATTTTTGCGCTGGAAGCCGTGAAAGCTGATCCACCTAATCCCCCTTGAGCAAATCCATTAGCAGGGTTATTAGCACCCACAAAACCATTACCAGCTATATTATTATGCCAGTTTTTGCCACCCATTCCGCCTGTGCCACCATTAGAGCCACCGCCGCCGCCTGCGTTCAATCCATTATCAACGTTAGGGGCGTAATCATTGGAACCACCGCCCGCATTACCCGGAGCGCCGCGTCCAATGCTGCCTCCGGTATAGTTATCTGCACCTGTCAATGACGAGATGCCGCCATTAACTTTGAGTGGCGTACCCGCGATTCCTTCGCCCTTCATTCCACTAAACAGAGAAGATGAAGCGTACAAATAATCTGTCTTCGCGTTGGTCGTTGAAGTGTCCCCGGTTTTTTGTTGCCCTGCACCGCCACGAAAGCCTTGCCCTGACACATCAATTGTGCCGGAGAAGGTTAAAGTTCCTGTCGTGTCCAAAGCGACTACGCCGCCTGTCGTACCATCCCATGCCGCTGCGGTCACAGTTCCGCTAACTGTGGCAGAGGAATATTGTGGGACGCGGATGATTTGATAGGTTTGTCGGCTGGAAACGTTCTGCGTATAGGTATAGGTCAGCGAAGCTGCGAGGGTTAAGGTCGAACCAGAGATGGTTTTGACCGTCGCGTATTCATATCTGCCTGCGGTAGCAGAGACACCACTTCCATAGGAGGCTGAGTTAGTGAAGCTGATGCCGCTACTGTCTTGCATCTGCATCAGAATAATCAGGTCGCCAACAGCAATCACAGGTTTTGATGAATCACGAATCGTTCCCAGCGTGACGCTGCTGCCTGATGCCGTACCGGTTCCGGCGTAGTAAGTATTGACGACGCTGGACACCGTAGTATTGATCCCATCTTTACCGGGGAACGCGCAAACCTGTGCGATGACCGGAGTTGCCAGTAGCACGAAGAACATTCCCGCCACGGCGAGAGCCTTGAATTTATTCCACATATTTTGACCTGCCTGAAGCACGACTCGAACACGAAGAATGAAAGTAGCCGGACTCAGGATTAATTTTGCAGCCGTTGTCTGACTTCAATTGAATGCCTGAAGTCGCACAGCAAAGAACGGATATTTAATGATTGGGGTGAGAAAGAACAAAGATATTTCAGATTTGATCAGGGCGAGAACAACGGTAGCGTAACGCAAAGAACAAGCGGAGGATAACAAAATTATTTTTCAAGTCAATTTGAAAAATAATTGGCACTGTCATGGCTGATTGAAAGTGTGCGACAACGAAGCAAATGAGCAATTTTCGTCAGCCCTGATTGCCAAAATTCGGCAATTTCTCACATTGACCGATTTCCACAAAATACTGACAAATTCATTCATTTCGCAATTTAGCTATCCCTTTCTGGTTCATTCAGGCAGTGGCACACCAATTGTTAGTCAGAGTTCGATTACTTTGCCACTCTGTGTGGTCAAACTATTCCTCAGTCCCCCGACTGAAGCTCAGCAACCCAAAATTTCACTAACTATTAACCACTCAAATAACTCAACCTAAAGGAAAGAGACCCATGCAAAACCTTAAAAAAAATCTCCCAGTTTTTTCGTTGCTCGCGCTGGTGTTCGTCATCGGCAGCGCCTTCGCCATCACCACAGGCCGACCCGAAGTAAAAGTTTCGTTGCTCGGCCTGGTCACACGCGAAAATAAATCTGTCAGTGTGGAAAAAGCCGGAACACTTAATCCCGGTGAAATCCTGAACTGGACGATTACCTCGCAAAATGCCGGCACCGCTCCAGCTCATAATTACAAAGCCATTGGCGAAATTCCCACCGGCACAGCCTACGTCGCCAACAGCGCCGCCGCCGAAGGCAGCGTCCATATTGTTTACAGTCTTGACGATGGCAAAACGTTTGACGCCAAACCGATGATTGATCAGAAACAGCCTGATGGATCAGTCAAAAAAGTTCCGGCCCCGGCTTCGATGTATACCCAGATTCGCTATGAATGGAACGACCCGTTACCCGAAGGAAAACAATTCCTGGCTTCTTATAAAGTGCGCGTCAAATAATTAATTTGAGCAGTTATCGAAGCCTTTCTGTGGCCGATGTCGCGTGGCATCGCTACCTCGGTGCATCCCCTGTGGATCGTGCCTGACCTCCTTACCTCAGACTGGTCATTGCTCAGCTAAGCCAGTCTTTACTATCAACATAGAACTCAATCAGGAGCATAGATGAAGAGCAAAACTATCTTTTGGGGCAAATTGCTAATCGTTGTGATTGCCCTTGCTACTCTGGCCAGTGCAACCTTCGCACAGACAACGCCAGGTGGAACAGTAATCACCAACAAAGCCAGTTCAACGTACAGCGACGATCCGCTGAATCCGACCAAATATACTGCTACCTCGAATACCGTGACCACGACTGTTTCATATGTCGCAGGTTTGGCCATCACACCGGATAGCGCAGTGCCAGGCAGCGTTTTACCTGGCGGCACAGCCACCTATACTTTCACAGTTATCAATCAGGGTAACTTCACCGATAACGTGCGTTTTCTGGCCAGCGGCGCCAGTGCTCAGCTTACAGGTGGAACCGGAACAACCGCTATTTCAGCGATCTTCATTGACGTTGATGGTAACGGCAGCTTTAACACCGGCGACATTGACATCAAAACCAATGGCGCAGATGTCTTACAATCGGTTGCGCAAAACGGCACTTTTAAAGTCGTCGTGCAGGTCGCGGTCGATCCGGCAGCCCCCGGTGCACAAGCCCTCCTTGTGAACCTCGGCGACACTGCGACAGGTGGCCCGACCTTCGATAATCAGGTGGCTACCAATTCAGCCAATGAAGTTCGCACCAGTCACCCCACCGGGATTGTGCCGGTCAATGGCGATGCCACTGGTCACAACATGGAAGCCAAGGGCACTATTACGAACATCGTTAATAATGTGGGCGCAGTCCTGAACGGCCCAAGTGGTCAGCCAGGAGCAATTGGCCCAGGCCCCAGCAACAACACTGATTACACCAATCAGGCAGTCAGCCCGACAGCCACCAACACGCCTGTCGTGTTCAGCAACACGCTCCAAAATACCGGCAATGCGGCTGATACTTTTGTCATCACGGCGTCAACGGTTCCGGCTGGCTCATTGGTTGAAATCAGTTTTGATGGCGGGGCAACATATAATCCTATCGCTACCGGTGGTACACCAAATCCTGGTGTCACTTCACCTTCAGTGGCGGCAGGCACCTCGCTCCCCTATAAAACCCGCATTACCTTACCACCAACTGGCGTCACGCCATTGACGGGTATTGATACACCGCTGACAGCAACCTCAGTTACTACGCCAACAAGCAGCAACACCACGATTGATCGAATTTATGCAGGCTACCTGCAAATGGTCAAAACCGCGACTGTCAATAATACGACGGGCGTTGGCGCGGCTACCGATCCAGTGCCAGGCGCTGAAATCACCTATGTCATTACCTACACCAACATTGCGACCACGCCAGTTGGAACGGGCAATGTCAATCTGGATGCCTTGAGCGTAGTCATTACTGAAGATGGTGATGTTGCACCAAACAATTGGGCACCAAATACCAACCACGTGGCATTGCCAGTTGACTCACGGAGCGGAGTCGTTGTCACCAGCGCCAGTACCGGTGCGGTAGCAAATGGTAAATATGTTGACACGGTCGGAACTCTTCCGGCTGGTCAAAATGGAACGCTGACGATCAAACGGATCATCAAACCATAACGATCTTTTGGGGCAGGCTGGTGGTAAAAACCAGCCTGCATTTTTCTCCCCGGGTCAGGAATTCAGGCTTGAGCGTGGCACTGGAATTTCGTCACCAGTAACGTTGAAGCATAAATTTCTACCCCGAATCCACTGTCAGTGATTCACTTGCGGGTTACTAATTAAGCACCTGGTTTTCATTTAGAGTAGAAGGATTCGGCACAAAAATATGGTCACGAAAATGAAATCATATCTCACCCTACTGGCGCTTTTCACGATCAGCATAACATCAGCTTATGCACAAAATGCGACTCCGGTCACTGGCAATGCTGGCATCGTTATCACCAATCAGGCCCGCGCTAACTATACCGATCCTGGCGGTAATAATTATCAAACCAAGTCGCCCACTGTCAGTATCACGATTGCGGCAGTCGCGGGTGTCACCGTCAGTGCTGACGACACGCAACCAACTGGCGTAATGGTTCCCAACGACCGCACCACACGCGTCTTCCGTGTTTGCAATACAGGTAACGCGGTGGATCAATTTACCCTGACCCAGGGAAGCATCAACGCGCCGTCAACACTGGTTGGTTTGTATTGGGATGTGGATGGCAGCGGCACGCAAACCGCCGCTGATATTCCGATTACGATTAATTCTACCGTTGGTCCCACTATTCAACCGGGCGGATGCATGGGCGTCATCGCGGTCATTGATACCGGAGCTGTTACGCCAGGTGGATTGATTACGATTACGATTACAGCTAAATCAAATA
>JANMKB010000080.1:0-5510 GCA_031371805.1 Blastocatellia bacterium
TTTGTAAAAACCTGCTCAAGAATCCCTAACACTTTATCTCTGTCTCCTAATGAATAAGGCAATGTCTCATAAACCTGTCCCGCCAGAGTCAGTTTGTAAAATTTCCAGACTTCGCCATTCGTGACAATTCCATAGACATCAGTTTGAGTACCAGTTTGTTGGTTATTCCAGCGACAAGCCTTCATTTCGACCAGACATTATGCCAGCCCCTGCTCGAAGTCGTCTTTCTTCGCTTCTACCACGCAAAGTAAAGGAGTTGACAGATAGGCTCTTTTCGGCGCAACCAAATAATCAACTTGTCCTGTCAGCTCATCGCTCTGGAGTGGGGCGGCTTTCCAGATTTTGAGGCGCAGGTGTTTCCCGATCAGCTCTTCACATAAAGCATCAATCAGCAACTCTTTTGCCCGTTCAGAAAAAGTAAGGTCAAAACATTTCAGCCGCTGTAAGCGTTCTGCCAAAAACGGACTGGGTTGATAAGGCTGGAAGTTAATTTCCCAACGAATCAGCTCATTAACTTGTAATTCCTGCAAAGCCTCATTTGCACTAAAACTGGAAAAATCCTTCCTTATCTTTTTGGCTTTCATTGTCTTCTCTTTTTTGGGATGTGGCTTATGAATGCCTACTAAAAGTTTACTCCACCTTCTACATTGCTCGCGTGACTTCAAGCACGCGTTGCGCCAATTGCTTGACGCGCTCTTCCAGCGTGTCACCCGTGACAAATTCGCAGGAGGATTCTTTGACGGGAATGCCCAATTCTGCGATTTCATAATAGGCTTCGGAACTTGCCACGCCCAAATCGCCGAGGCTCCATTTCGTTAATGGTGTCCGAAACGACATCATCACATCGCGGGTTTTGGGGACACGGGGAACGTTATGTTCATCGTTGGTAATACTGATGACGATGGGCGTTTGCGCGGCGACAATTTCAAAGCCGGAATCTGTCTGCCGTTTCAGTTTCAGATTGCTGCCATTGGCTTCGATAGTGTCAACAAAAGCGACAAAAGGGACACCTAATTCTTCTGCCAGCAAACCGCCCGTTTGCCCGACACCCCAATCGCCCGACTCACGACCAACCATCACCACATCGAAAGCGCCAAGCTTACGGATCGCCGCACCCAGCGTACTCGCAACTGCCAGCGGGTCAGGATTTGAGTTGCCATCGTTGACAATTAAAACTGCTTCATCTGCTTTCATCGCTAATGCTTTGCGCAAGACATCTTCGCCCGAATCAGACGCAAAACAAAGCCCCGTAATTTTTCCACCGCCAACTTTTTCTTTAAATTGCAAAGCCGTTTCCAGCGCGTTTTCGCAAAAGATATTAGTCACTAAATTCGCTGAGCCACGCACAGCTTCTTTTGTCGCGGCATCAACTTTGAAATCACGCGACGGAATATCAGGATCAAGAATTTGTTTGAGACAAACGATAATATTCATAGTTGTAATGATTTTACTTCGAGATATTCTTCAAGACCGAATTTGCCAAACTCACGACCATTGCCGGATTGTTTGTAACCGCCGAATGGTGCGAGTGGATTAAATTTTCCACCGTTGATGTCAACCTGTCCGGTGCGCAAACGGCGTGCGACGCGCTTGGCCCGCTCAGCATCGCCTGACCAGACGCCGCCAGCCAGTCCATAAACCGTGTCGTTGGCAATTCGTATCGCGTCCGCTTCGTCTTCGTAAGGGATGATGGAAAGCACCGGGCCAAAAATTTCTTCGCGGGCAATTGTCATCTCGTTATTCACGTTGGCAAAAACCGTCGGCTTCACGAAATAGCCTGTTTCCAAGCCTTCGGGCGCTTCTGCTCCGCCTGTGACCAGCGTTGCACCTTCGGCAATTCCCTGCTTGATGTAATTGCGAACGCGTTCAAGCTGTGTCGCCGAAATCAATGGGCCAAGTCTGGTGCCGTTAATTTTCGGATCGCCCGGCTGAAATTTCTCCGCCGTAGCTTTGGCAATTTGTACCGCTTCATCGTGCTTATCTTTTGGCACCAGCATACGGGTATGAGCCGAGCAGGTCTGGCCTGAATTGAAATAACAATTTGCCACGCCAGCGCTGACCGCTTTGGTCAAATCAGCATCGTCAAGAATGATATTCGCGGACTTGCCGCCAAGTTCCAGCGAGACGCGCTTAACACTTTGTGCCGCCAGCTCGCTGACCCGTTTTCCGGCACGCGTTGAACCAGTGAACGAAACCATGTCTACGTCGGGATGGGACGCGAGCGCTTCACCAACGACTGGTCCAAAGCCAGTGACTAAATTAAAAACTCCGGCTGGCAATCCAGCTTCATCAATAATTTCGGCTAAGACAAAAGCTGTCAGCGGAGCCACTTCGCTGGGCTTCAAAATCACCGTGCAGCCAGCCGCCAGGGCCGGAGCAACTTTCGCCACGATCTGATGTAACGGGTAATTCCAGGGCGTAATGCAACCGACGACGCCGACAGGTTCGCGGACAATTAACGAATTGTTGACCTGTTCCTCAAACACAAAATCGCTGAGCATTTGCACGTAAGAATTCATCACGGCAATGGGCAGTCCGGCCTGGACACCAAACGCCAGCGGCATCGGCATGCCAACCTCGTCGGCGATGATTTCAGCAATTTCTTTTTGACGAGCTAAAAGTTTTTCCGCGATACTTTTGAGATAATTTGCACGCGTTTCGACCGAGGTAGTTGACCACACATCAAACGCAGCCTTTGCCGCCGCCACTGCGACGTTAATATCTTCCGCAGTTCCCGCCGGAATCCGCCCCATCACTTCTTCTGTAGTTGAATTAATAACGTCAATTGTCTCGGTTGCCGAAGGCGCTACCCATTGACCGTTAATGTAAAATTTATCATGAATTTTGACGTTTGGACTGATTGCCGTTGCAGACATAATTACCACCTTTCATTGACACGTGATGGGGAAAAAGCTTACCTTACCGACCGGTAGGAAGGTTGTCAAGTCCTCCTATTTTTTTTGAGATTTCCGACACAATTTACCCGAAAGGATCAGCATGAATTTTGACTTCTCGCCTAAAGTCATAGAGCTACAAAAACGTCTGGTAGCTTTTATGGATGAACATATTTACCCGAACGAAAAATTATTTTACGCCCAGATAAACGAGGGTGACAGATGGCAACCCGTGCCTATTATCGAAGAACTCAAGCCCAAAGCCAAAGCCGCCGGGCTGTGGAATTTATTCATGCCGCTGGAGTCTGATCCCGAAGGAATTTATGGCGCGGGACTAACAAATTCTGAATACGCACCACTGTGCGAAATTATGGGTCGTGCGCCGATGGCTGCTGAGGTTTTCAACTGCTCCGCGCCCGATACAGGCAACATGGAAGTGCTGGTGCGTTACGGGAATGAAGAGCATAAAGAGCGCTGGCTCAAACCATTACGCAACGGCGAAATTCGTTCATGTTTTGCGATGACCGAGCCGGAGGTTGCTTCCTCCGATGCGACCAATATTCAGTCCAGCATTGCCAAAGAATCCAGCATTGAACGCGACGGCGATCAGTACGTGATCAATGGTCGAAAATGGTGGACATCAGGCGCAGGCGATCCACGTTGCAAAGTGGCAATTTTTATGGGCAAGACTGATCCCAGCGCTCCAAAACATAAACAGCAATCAATGATCGTCGTGCCGATGGATACGGCTGGCATAAAAATCCTGCGCATGCTGAGCGTGTTTGGTTATGACGACGCTCCGCATGGTCATGCCGAAGTAGTCTTTGAAAATGTGCGTGTCCCAATTGCTAATATTTTACTAGGCGAAGGACGCGGCTTTGAAATTGCCCAGGGTCGTTTGGGGCCGGGACGAATTCATCATTGCATGCGCTTAATCGGCATGGCGGAACGTGCGCTGGAGGCAATGTCCCAACGCGTCTTGTCCCGTATCGCGTTTGGCAAAACCATCGCCGAACAGGGCACAATTCGCCACGACATTGCTGAATCAAGAATGGAAATTGAACAGGCGCGATTGTTAACGCTCAAGGCCGCTTACCTGATGGACACAGTCGGCAACAAAGTCGCACGCAACGAAATTGCAATGATTAAAGTCGTCGCGCCAAACATGGCGTTGCGCGTCATTGATCGCGCAATTCAGGCGCACGGCGGCGCAGGCGTTTGTCAGGATTTCGGCGTCGCTTCCGCCTGGGCACACGCCAGAACTTTACGCCTGGCTGATGGCCCTGATGAAGTGCATCGGGAAACAATTGCTAAAATTGAATTAAAAAAATACACCGCATGAAAATTAAAGATAAAGTCGTCGTTGTGACTGGCGGAGCAAACGGCATCGGTCGTGCGCTCTGCCAGCGTTTTGCGAATGAAGGCGCAAGGGCTGTCATCGTGTCCGATCTGGACGCCGCCAATGCGCAACAGGTCGCGGACGAAGTCGGCGGCGTAGCGATCACTACCAATGTTGCCCTCGAATCCGATGTCATCAAACTGGTCAGCCAGGTCACGGCAGCGTATGGGCAGATTGATCTTTTCTGCTCAAACGCCGGGATCATTGAAATGGGTGGCGCGGACGCTACCGACGAAGCCTGGCAACGAATCTGGGACATCAACGTGATGGCACATATTTATGCGGCGCGTGCCGTCGTGCCACAAATGCTGGAGCGCGGCGCGGGCTATTTATTGCAAACGGCATCGGCGGCAGGCTTGCTCTCGCAAATCGGGTCAGCACCTTATTCAGTCACCAAACATGCGGCGGTTTCGTTTGCCGAATGGCTCTCGATCACCTATGGCGACCAGGGCATTAAGGTTTCCTGCTTATGTCCGCAGGGTGTTCGCACTCGGATGTTGCTGGGCGATGATGGAGACAAGGAAAGCTTTTTGCGCGAAGGCTCGGTTTCACCCGAAGAAGTTGCCGAAGCGGTGGTCGCAGGCCTCGACAGCGAGAAATTCCTAATTCTCCCGCATCCCGAAGTAGCTGAATATTTTGAGCGCAAAGCCACCGATTATGATCGCTGGATTCGCGGGATGCGGCGCTTACAGGCCAAAACGCTGGGAGTCCCAAATGGCTGATGTGACCGAGCGGCAAATGGTACAGGAATTTCCCTGCTACTATGATTTGTATGTTCCTGCAGGTAATACGCCAAAGCCTTTAATCGTTGCGCTGCACGGTTATGGCGGTGACAAATCTTCGATGCTGCGTTTGATGCGCAATATCAATGAGCAGGATTTTGTTATCGCCGCCTTGCAGGGGCCGCATCAGCACATGATCATCCCCAAAACCCCGGCAGAAAAACTAAAAATTGGCTTTGGCTGGCTCACGAATTATAAAGCTGAGGAATCGGTTGCACTTCATCATCGGAACGTCAGTCAAATTATTACCACGCTCATTGAAGATGGAATCGCTGATCCCGCCAACATTTTCCTGCTGGGCTTTTCGCAGGCAGTCGGCGTGAATTTCCGTTTCGCTTTTACGCATGCAAATTTACTGCGTGGAGTGATTGCAATTTGCGGCGGCATCCCCGGCGACTGGCAAACCGAAGGCAAATATAGTGGTGATAATTTAGA
>JANMKB010000082.1:0-4089 GCA_031371805.1 Blastocatellia bacterium
GAAACATCAACGTTGATGACTTCGTCCGCACGTTTCACAAAACAGTCGGGGACGGTTTCGCGGACACGCACGCCAACCGCACGTGCGATGACATCATTCAACGATTCGAGGTGCTGCACATTGCACGCCGTAATGACGTTAATGTCGTTGTCGAGCAACTCTAAAACGTCCTCGTATCGTTTCTGATTTTTCGCACCGGCAATATTGGTGTGCGCGAGTTCATCCACCAAAACGACCGCGGGTTTGCGTTGCAGAATTGCCGCTAAATTCATTTCAGCAAACTTCGCGCCGCGATATTCAATTTCCTGCATTGGCACAATTTCCAGGTCGCCAATTTGCGCGAGAGTTTCTGCGCGTCCGTGCGCCTCAATATAACCGATAACAACATCAATGCCCTGATTTTTCAGGGCGTGCGCATCTTCGAGCATTTGATACGTTTTGCCGACGCCTGCCGCCGCGCCCAAATACACGCGCAATTTTGGGCGTTCATCTTCCTTCAGCCGCGCCAGCAATGATTCCGGCGAAGGCTTTACGCCATTCTGCGAAGGCGATTCGATAATGACCGTATCAACAAACATAACGTTATTTTTGTAACGGGAATTTGCGATCAAGCTCCAGATTCAGCAACAACACATTCACGCATGGTTCACCAAGAAATCCGAACTGCCGCGCTTCGGTAAATTGCTGCACAACTGCACGAATATTGGCAGCGGATTGATTGCGCTCTTTGGTAATGCGCGGGATTTGGAACTCCGCCGCCGCCGGGGAAAGATGCGGATCAAGTCCCGAAGCCGAAGTCGTCACCAAGTCTGCGGGAATCGGCTGGCCCAGATTTTCAGCCTGTAGTTTTTCGACATCGGCCTGCACGCGATCAATCAATTTCTTATTCGTCGGGCCGAAATTTGAGCCGGATGATGCGCCCGCGTCATATCCGACTGTACCCGCTGCCGACGGGCGAGAACGGAAATAGCCGGGCGAGGAAAACGGTTGCCCAATCAGGCGCGACCCAATCAATTGTCCGTCTTTCATAATCAATTGCCCGTTGGCTTTTTCAGGGAAAAGCACTTGCGCAATTCCTGTCACCACGAGCGGATAAATTAATCCCAGCAAAACTGTTGTTACAATGGTCATTAAAATGGCGGTCACTAAGTTTTTCATTTCGTTCTCACAATCTCAATTCTCAATTCTCAAATTTCCAATCTCAAATCCCCTATGCCAACCCCAGCGCCACAATCACTACGTCAATCAGTTTAATGCCAATGAAAGGGATGATAACGCCGCCAAAGCCGTAGACTAGCAAGTTGCGGCGCAGCAGTATGGATGCGCTCAAAGGGCGATATTTCACCCCTTTCAGCGCCAATGGAATCAATCCGACGATAATCAGCGCATTGAAAATTACGGCTGACAGGATCGCGGATTGTGGCGTCGCAAGTTTCATAATATTCAGCGCATTCAGCACAGGAAACGCCGCCGAAAACATCGCCGGAATGATGGCGAAATATTTCGCTATATCATTCGCAATCGAGAAGGTCGTCAACGCGCCACGCGTCATCAGCAACTGTTTTCCAATCTCAACAATTTCAATCAGTTTTGTTGGATTGGAATCCAGATCAACCATGTTGCCCGCTTCCTTGGCGGCTTGTGTTCCTGTGTTCATCGCCACGCCAACATCTGCCTGCGCAAGGGCTGGAGCATCGTTCGTGCCGTCGCCTGTCATTGCTACCAGCTTGCCTTCGGCCTGTTCGCGTTTGATGAGCGCCATTTTATCTTCCGGCGTGGCTTCGGCCAGAAAGTCATCCACCCCGGCTTCCCGCGCAATCGTCGCGGCGGTAAGGGGATTGTCGCCCGTAATCATCACGGTCTTGATGCCCATGGCGCGTAACTGGTCAAAGCGTTCTTTCATCCCGCCTTTGACAATGTCCTTCAGATAAATCACGCCGAGTGCACGATTATTTTCGGCCACGACCAGCGGTGTGCCGCCGGCTTTGGCAATGCGGTCAGTGATTTCGCGTAATTCTTTTGGCAGCGCACGGACGCCCACAGCGGTTCCGCCCTGCCTGCCGACCAGTACCGACGCGCCGTCTGCACCGATCAGCAGTTTTTCAATTGCATCCACCGCGCCTTTGCGAATTTCACGTCCGTCATAATTGACTCCCGACATCCGCGTCTGTGCGGTGAACGGGATGAAATGTGCTTCGTGTAATTGGAGTTCGCGCCCACGCAATTTGTATTTCTCTTTCGCCAACACCACGATGGAGCGGCCTTCCGGCGTTTCATCCGCGAGCGAAGACAGTTGTGCCGCATCCGCTAATTCGGCTTCACTTACGCCAGGCAATGGAATGAATTCGGCTGCTTGCCGATTGCCAAGCGTGATCGTACCTGTCTTATCGAGCAGTAAGGTATTTACATCGCCCGCCGCCTCCACCGCACGACCTGACATGGCCAGCACATTGTGCTGAATCAAACGATCCATTCCTGCAATGCCAATCGCGGAAAGTAGCCCGCCAATCGTGGTCGGAATGAGGCAAACGAGTAATGAAACCAGCACGAAAATGGTTTGCGGCGCGTTTGAGTAAATCGCAAACGGCTGCAACATCACAACTGCCAACAGAAAGATAATCGTCAAGCCTGCCAGTAAGATGTTCAGCGCAATCTCGTTGGGTGTTTTCTGTCGCTCAGCACCTTCAACCAAAGCAATCATGCGATCCAGAAACGTTTCGCCGGGATTCGATGTAATGCGGATTTTGAGTTGATCTGACAGCACCCGCGTGCCGCCCGTCACAGCGGAACGGTCGCCGCCTGCTTCTCGAATGACTGGAGCCGATTCGCCCGTGATCGCCGATTCATCTACCGAAGCGACGCCTGCAATAATCTCGCCATCACCTGGGATGAATTCGCCCGCCACAACGACGACGATGTCGTCCTTATGCAATTGTGGCGCGGGCACAATCTGTGTCTGTCCATTCGGCAATAATTTGCGTGCAGTAGTTTCGGTGCGGGCTTTCCGCAAATTGTCGGCTTGCGCCTTGCCGCGCCCTTCGGCCATTGCTTCGGCAAAATTGGCGAATAAAACGGTGAACCATAGCCACAGCGTAATTTGTAAATCAAAGCCGATGCCTGACGCGCCGATCACGATGTCACGAATGAGCAGAATCGTGGTCAGCACACTTCCCACTTCAACAACAAACATCACTGGATTTTTCATCATCTTCACAGGGTTCAGCTTGCGGAATGAATCCACTGCCGCACGTGACATGATGTTTGGGTCCCAAATAGAAATATTTTTTTCCTGGCTCATAATTTTAATTTATCCAAGACAGGATGAAGCACATTTTTTGACTTCACCCCTCACCCTTAACTTTCATCCCTACTTAAAATGTTTGCCCTGCCTGCATCAGCAAATGCTCGACAATCGGGCCAAGGCTCAATGCTGGAAAGAACGTGAGCGCACCAACGATGATGATGACGCTGACCAGCAACGTGGTGAACAAAGGTGTCGTGACTGGGAACGTGCCGAGCGACGGCGGAACGGTTTTCTTGCGTCCCAAATTACCCGCCAGTGCCAGCATCGGAATGATCATCAGAAAACGTCCGCAGAGCATCGCAATCCCCTGCGTTGTGTTGTACCAGTATGTGTTCGCTGAAATGCCCGCAAACGCTGAGCCGTTGTTGCCCGCCGCCGAACTGAAGGCATAAAGAATTTCCGACAGCCCGTGCGGCCCCGCGTTATTGAGTTGCGAAGTTCCGAACGATGGCGCAACCGAAGAAATTGCCGCGAAGACCAGAATCGTCAGTGGGAAGATCAGCACATTCAGCATCGCCATTTTCACATCGTAAGACTCAATCTTCTTGCCCAGATATTCCGGCGTGCGCCCGACCATCAAGCCCGCGATGAAAACCGAAAGTACGACCATCACCAGCATGCCGTACAAGCCTGATCCGACGCCGCCAAAAATCACTTCGCTGAGCATGATGTTGACTAGCGGAACGAGACCACCAAGCGGCGTAAAGGAATCGTGCATCGCATTGACCGCACCGCACGACGTATCGGTTGTGATCGTGGCCCAGAGAGCGGAATTAGCGATGCCA
>JANMKB010000106.1:0-5024 GCA_031371805.1 Blastocatellia bacterium
ACGCTGGCGGCCAAAGAACTCGACCTGATTCCTTCAGAAATTGATTGGGCGGAAGCGGGCAAAGCGATTTATTTTGAGACGGGCGTCAAAGGCGAAAATCATTTGTTCCGCGTTGACCTCGCTAAAAAAGTAGTTCGTCCGCTTACTTCCGGTGCGCGTGCAGTGCGCAGCGCAGACTTCAACGACCAGGCCAACAAACTCGTTTACCTCGTCAATGATTTCAAACATCTCGACGATGTTTTTATCGCCGATTTGTCCGGTCGCAACGAAAAACAAATCACGCATCACAACGCTGCGCTCTGGTCGAAATTGCAGCTTCAGGATGTCGAGCGCATCACGTACAAAAGCGCCGATGGCTGGGACGTAGACGGTTTCCTGGTCAAACCACTCGGCTGGGAAGCCGGGAAAAAATATCCCCTGATCCTGAGTGTTCACGGTGGCCCTGCGGGAATGTACGGCGTGGACTGGTATCACGAATTTCAGGTTTACGCGACGCGTGGCTGGGCCGTGTTTTTCCCGAACCCGCGCGGCTCAACCGGCTACGGCGAAAAATTTGAGCGCGGCATCAATGGCGAATGGGGCGGCAAAGATTACGTTGATGTGATGAACGGCGTCGAAGCGATTTTGAGTAAAAATCCCTGGATAGATCGTGATCGCCTCGGTGTGACCGGCGGTAGTTACGGGGGCTTTATGGCCAACTGGATCGTCGGGCATACAAATATGTTCAAGGCCGCAGTCACGTTGCGCAGTGTCGTCAATTTCATCAGTGACGAAGGCACACGCGACGGCGCTTACGGACACAAGCGCGATTTCGGCGGCGACCTGTTTGAGAAGTTCGATTTGTACTGGGATCGCTCGCCGCTCAAATACGCAAAGAACGTCAAAACGCCGACCTTAATTTTGCATTCGGATAACGATTTCCGCGTCCCGCTCGAACAGGGCGAGCAGTGGTTCCGTGCGCTGAAGCATTACGGAGTGACGACCGAACTGGTGATCTTCCCCCGCGAAAATCATAACCTCACACGCACAGGCGAACCAAAACATTTAGTCGAAAGCCTGAACTGGCAGCTTTACTGGTTCGAGAGATTCATTAATGATAACAAGGCTGCCGTGCCGCCTGATGGTCGTGTCATCGAATAGACCTGCGGCGAAATAGCTGGGTTGCTTACGTTTGACTTAGAGCAATGTGTACTAACCGGGGTAATTATTGAACGACAATGAGATGACTCTTTTAAGGACTGGAAGTATATAGTCGAAGAGGAAAGCGCCGATGAAGCGCCGATAGTTGTTGTCGTCAAGCTTGATCAAAAAGGGAAGATTGTTTTCATCATTATTTGGTGAAGCTTGATCAGGTGGACGATGCCCACCCTGCCTGGCTCATAACGTAAAGGGCTAATTATGGAACTCGCGTTCGTAAGGCGACGACGTTAGGAATGCCAGCCCTAAATACCCTGATGTCCGCATCATTTGGAGTGCTCCCGTTCCTGGTATGAGACGCGAGAATGAACACACCCGGTTGATCGTGCATAGACCCCTTCCCTCTGAATTTCAAGTGACCAGCTTCATGAAAAATCGCAGCACATACATGCGTTAATAATTCACATCTATTCCAATAAACTTCTGCAACCCCGGCAGTTGCGCCCGACTGCGCTACCGTTAACCCTTTGACAGCTTCGTTGCCGATAGCTTCCTCCGGGCGCACACCTGTCCGCTTCATTATACTTCCTGCGCCCTGAAAGCCGATATTTGTCAAAAATACGACGGCATCAAATCTGTTCGGTGTAATGGTTGCGTCACCCGCCACAACACGTGCACTGGCACGACGAATCCTCCCTCCTACTAAGGGCGTTAGAAACTGTTTATTAAGCAGATTAGCGATTTCAAGTCGCTTTACATCAGTAATTCCGCAGACCTCGAAAACCCACAAAGTAAAATCTATCGGATCCATCAGGTACTCCCTATTGTTAAGGCTAAATTCTCATGAATTAGTCGGGTTGATAAAAAAGCTGCGCCCGCTTGCGGTCTTCCAGGGTACTCCGGGGCGGGCGTCTGGTAGTAGTCCACAGAATGTGCATTCGCAACCAGCTACCTGTCAAGGCTCATCGGCAGAAACGATGTCATTTTGGCTACCGTCATTATCCTGAAATGCCTTTGCCTAATATGAATTAGTTTCAATCCACGCCCTTCCTTATCGAAAGGGCGAACAGACTATACCCCACCAGAACGCGAATTCGGCGCACAGTGGTTTGAGCGGCAGCCGGATGAAGTTAATGTCGAAAGTGGCGTTCGAGGCGTACCAGCGCGGTGACGTGAAGCTTCAGGATTCGTTGGGGTCAGGAAAAGTAAGGTGGGGGGCGAAACACGCTACGAGCGGAGCTTTAAGGACGCCTTGCAAGCTGCGCAGAAGCGCGGTACAACAGCGGGCGTGCCGAAAAATATTCCACCGACAATACGCACGGCAAAAGGGAAAGCCAAAGGTTGGTTTTTTCAGGATGTCGAGACCTTCCCGATTATTGCGCGCGGTGCTTTGTATGCACAACTGGACTCAGATTCCTGCGTTGCGGCGGCCGCTCGGATGATTGCTGCCGATGCGGGCGTTGATCTACCTGAAGCATACTTACGAGAATTATTGAAAATTGACGATGGCGGATATTTGAGCGACCTGCCTATAACTTTGCAAACGATTGGTGTGCGCCAGCGTTATGAATATCGCAATGATTTGACGTTTGCTGATTTGCAGGTCGCCGTACAAGGTGGTGCTGCTGTTGTCTACCTGCAAAGCAGTAAAACTGGTCACGCGGTTGTCGTCGAAGCAATCAACCAGGAATTCGTGATGCTGCGCGATCCATTACCAAAAGGTGAAGGACGCAGCTACCAGGTGCGCCACGCCGATTTTTCCCGCTTTTTCCTGATGCCGAATTCCAATAGAGGTCGCGCTGTGATTATGGTAAAGTAGGATTATTATGCAAGTTGACGAAGCGAAACAACTCGCCACGCAAGAAGTTGACCGCCGCCATCGCACGTCAGAATTTTGGCAGCAGGTGGACGACCTAGCAGAGGTCCAATTAACCGAAGAAATGCCCGAATTCTGGGTGTTTTTTGCGCGTAGTGAGAAACTAATACAAGCTTCTCATGCGCCCGGTGGGATGCACGTCACGGTAGATAAGCAATCCGGTCACATCTGGACGCGCACTGAGATTCAGTCTTATTACGAAGCGCGTGCCGCGTCGTCCCGCCAAAAAATCGCCGCCTAAGTTCCCACGACATCAAAAAGCCCAGAGCCTTTTGGCAAAATACAAAAGTCACATCGTAACTGATGCGGCTTTTTTGTTTTTGAGTTGTCACCCTATGTAAATTCAGTCTCAATAAACATAGGGTTACGATTTGACAACCTAAAGATTTCAATCCACGCCCTTCCTTATCGAAAGGGCGAACCGCTGTCACTGTGGCTTCATTGGCTGATTTTTTCAGAGTTTCAATCCACGCCCTTCCTTATCGAAAGGGCGAACCTTAATAACAATGGCCTCCAACCGAATGCTCTACACCCGGATTTCAATCCACGCCCTTCCTTATCGAAAGGGCGAACCCGTCCACGATTTTAATCCTTTGGATACTTAAGTTATCGCTCTTTCTCCGCGAACCAGTCATCTTTGGGCAGTCTGCGCTTGCCACAAAATTTCCGTGACAAGCTAAAATACTCTTATGGTTGTAGTTTAGCGAGAGCGCGATACTCCCACCGTTTGGACGGCACTTGGGGTTCGCGCTTAGTAATGTAGAGTAAGAAAAACTCATGTCGTTATTGATACTACAAAATCAGCGGATCTTCAAAGTCAATCGGCTTTTTAGTCCCGTGATGTTCAATTGAAATGTCGGTATCCAGAAAATAAAACCGCAGGGAATCCTGATTGGCGTCCATTTCTTTCAGTAACCGATCTCGTAACTGAAGCCAGTTTGCCTGGCTCAGCTTACATTCAAAAACAGAATTCTGTACGCGCTGACCATAATCTAAACAAGCTCGTGCGATACGCCGTAATCTTCGCGCATCGGCTTTGTCATTCGTCGTGACGTCGTAGGTAATAAGAACGTACATAGAAAAAAAGTTCGCAGTTCGCGGTTCGCAGTTCGCAGTGAAAAAGCTCGCTGCGAACTGCGAACTGCGAACTACCTATTTCAAAACACACGGTAGATATTGCTCTAAATCCCCGCGCAGGTGTCGTGCCAGAATCCGCGCCTGCAACAAAAACAACTGTCCAATCGGGCATTCCTGATTCAACAAGGGATGCGTCACGGTATCTTTCTTGCGTGTTTGATACGCGGTGATCAAGGCCTTGCGTCCGGCTTTGGTTAATTCAACCGTGCCGCCCTCGCGGAAGTGAAAATCGTCCGTCGTAATTTGTTTGTGATTGATTAATGTGATCGCCAGCCGATCCGCAATCAGCGGGCGAAATTCTTCCATCAAATCCAACGCCAGCGCCGGACGATTCGCCCGCACCGAGTGCAAATATCCGACAAACGGATCAAGCCCCGTCGCCGTCAGGGCGGCAATACAATCGTTGCGAATTAAGGCGTACAGAAACGACAGCAAACAATTGATGGCATCACGCGGAGGCCGGCGCGAACGAGTCGTAAAAGCAAAGTCTTCGCGTTGTTGCCGCAGGTGCAAAGCGAAAACTTCAAAATACAAACTGGCAGCCTGACCTTCGTAACCGCGTATCCTATCTGTCAGTGTACGGATGGCATCTGCGGGAGTTTCGTCAGCTTCAAGCGCAGTGTCGTCATCAAGCGGATGCAGGAGGCGGCGGAGCAGCGTCGCAATATTCTCCTGGCAATTTTGCAACTGGAGCTTTTCGGCTTCGTGGTCGGTTTCACGCGCTGAGCGCAGCAGCGACACGCGCGAATTTTGCAATTTACCGACGACACATTGCGTTGCAATCGCCGCTGTTTTGTCGCTGTTGTCAGCGGCGCGATATTGCGCCATGCGTAACAGCACGCTGGTATTCGGCACGCCTTCCCAACGCCCCAGC
>JANMKB010000213.1:0-14873 GCA_031371805.1 Blastocatellia bacterium
AATAAAAATGCCAGATCAATTCTTTCAGGACATCCTTCGGTCATCTCTGGTCTGCTTTTGTTTCGGTATTTTATACTTCGCTTTATAACTCGCCATAGACAAGTCGTGCGAGGAAGATCAAGAAAAATAACTGTATCACAAGCGGCAAGTCGTAGCTCAAGTGTACCTGAATAGTTACCATCCATGATCCAGCAATCCCGCGTGAGCAACTCCTCAACTGTCTTCTGCCATTCTGGTTTGGGAGATTCAACCCAGCCCGATTGCCAGTAGAGAGAATCTAAATGGATGACTTCAATGTTCAGGATGCGTCCAAGCCGTTTAGCCAAAGTTGTCTTGCCAGCGCCGCCGGAGCCAATGACCAAAATCCTCCTCATATCTGCCGTTAGGATTGCAACTCCCCGCTTTCCCGTTGTCTCGGATTCGTAGCTGCCGGATGCGGCAATAAACTCGTAGTTCTGTCGGTAATGCTGGTTGGCTGTTCGATCCTGCTCTCCTGTGGCAAGTACATTATTGGTTGTGATGGGGTGAGAGTTTCCGGCTGCGGATTAGAGACAGGCCTAGGGCGTGTCTTTCGCCAAATTTCGGCAAACCCCATCAGAAACATGCCGAGTAGAAAATGTAACATTCCAACTCCAGTTATCATTTTGTCATGAATCATCGTCGCACCAACCACGGCGAGGAATAAGCCGATAAACATTGTCACAAATCCCCCAAGCATCAGGTTCCGCGTCCATTGCCTCGTAACTTTAGGGATGCTTGCCGCATTCTTTTCCAGATCACCAACGGCGGTGGACTCAGCGAGTGGCCTGGTAATAATCTGCAAGCTTGTCCCACAGGAACGGCAAAATTTCTGCTCCGGGTGTGACGGCGCTCCACATTGATAACAATTCATTTTGTGCCTCAATAAATCAGGATGCTAAAACAAGCGATACGAATACGGCCTACTTTTAGTTCGCTGTCATTGATTCAAGACGAACATGTAATTTTTAGGCGATATTTCATCGGCGTCCGCGAAGTGGACAAATTTAATAGCGTCGGGAGAATCCCGACGAAGCTGAGACTGCTCAAGCTTCCTGATGCATCATCGCGTAATGTTTACGGTACGATTGATACGTTGCTCTAAATAATAAAGCTGAGATTAACGAGGCTCCTCCGACCGTCAACGCCAAAGAAACACCGACCATTTTCGGGTCATTGAAAAGATGATCCGTGAACAAGCCCGGCAGATACGGGCCTAAAATCAAACCGAAAAGATTCAACGTAAAAACCTGCAAAGCGCCAACCTGGCCGCGTACCTGATTTGGCAGGATTAATTGCAGCGCGGCATAAGAACTGCCAATCGGCATGGCTAAAAAGAAAAAGGCTGGAACCAGCAGGACAATTTGCCAATTCAAGACGGTCATCGCCATCGCCAGACAGAAAAAAATTCCCGCGCAGATTGTTGCCAGAACTCCGACGCGTAATGACGCATCTGTCTTGCCGCGTCGTTGCCAGTAATCACAGAGTACGCCGCCGGAATACGCACCCAGCAAACCTGTCACCAGTGAAATTTTTCCCAGCATCAAGCCCGTCTCTTTTGGAGTCCAGCCGTGAACGCGAATAAAATAGGTTGCGAGCCACGCCTGTTGCGCGTAATTGCACATCGCCTGAAACGCGAACGCCAGACAAATCCCTGCGACGGATTGCCAACGCAATTTGATCTGGTCAAAAACTTCCGCAATGCTCAGCTTAGAATCCTTTCCGCCAAACAAATTCTTGCGGACAGGTTCTTTGATCGTGAACATTAACAAAGCTGCCAACAAACCCGGGGCGCCAACAATTAAAAAAGTTGTGCGCCACGATCCGACGCGTTGAATAATTATTCCGCCAACAATCAGCGCCAGCCCCGAACCGAAAAATACGCCCATTGAAAAAATGCTCAATGCACGTCCTAATTTTTCCTTTGGAAAATAATCAGAGAGTAACGAAAAAGCTGAAGGGGATAGCGCCGCTTCGCCTACGCCGACGCCCATCCGCGCCAGAAAAAGCGTACTGAAGCTATTGGTAATGGAACACGCCGCCGTGGCCAGACTCCAGAAAAAAATTCCTGCCGACACTAAATTGCGCCGATTGCCACGATCTACGATGCGCCCCATCGGCATCCCCAGCACCGTATAGAAAATTCCGAAGGCGAGTCCATGGAGCAAGCCGACAGAGCTGTCACTAATGCCCAGTTCCAGCTTAATCGGCGTCACCAGCAACGCGAGAATTTGCCGATCAATAAACGACAATGTATTGCAGAGCATCAGAACTATGGCGACGTACCAGGCGTAGTTGAGATTGGTACTTTCGGATTTATTTTCTGGAGTCATAAGAAGTTCGACAATGCTGCTAGCTCGTCGTCAGATTTACAAAATTGTGGTTTTCGATGAAAGCTTATTTTTAGCCAGAGTTCCGACAAGCTGGCAGCATTGTCGGACATTTTCAAAATGGCAAGCCAACATAATTTTCAGCCAATGCAGTCGCGGCTGCGCGTGAACTGACAACATATTCTAACTCTGCCAATTGAATCTTTTGCTGAAACGGATTTGTATCAGGAAAGCGATGCAGCAGCGAAGTCATCCACCACGAAAAATGCTCGGCGCGCCAAATGCGGCACAAACAAATTTCAGAATAATTTTCAAGCATAGCCGTCTTTCCGATCTGGTAAAATTCTGAAAACCCTTGCGCCAAAACGCGAACATCGGCAATCGCCAAATTCATTCCCTTTGCGCCTGTCGGTGGGACGATATGCGCGGCATCTCCGGCTAAAAATAAATTTCCGAAGCGCATCGGCTCTGTTACAAAGCTGCGCATGGGTGTGACGTTTTTCTGAAAAATTCGTCCTTCTTTCAGCGTCAAATCGCTCGCGCCTAACCGTGACTCAAGTTCTGACCAGATGCGATCATCCGTCCATTTGGCAATGTCTTCGTCGGGTTCGCATTGCAAATAAAGCCGCGTAATGTCGGGTGTGCGCATACTGAAAAGCGCGAAGCCGCGTTCGTGATGACAGTAAATTAATTCTTCGGATGGAGGTTTGGATTCCGCCAGAATTCCAAGCCAGCCAAACGGATACACACGGTCATAAAAATTCAGCACTCCCGCCGGAATCGTCGGGCGACAGATGCCGTGAAAGCCATCGCAGCCCGCAATAAAATCACAAACGATTTCCTGCTCTGCGCCGTCTTTGGTAAAGCGAATTTTTGGCGCGGCAGTTTCGAGGTCGTGAAGGCTCGTGTTTTCGACTTCAAAATATAATGGAGCGTTCGCGTCCAGTCGCGCTTTGATTAAATCTTTGACGACTTCCTGTTGTCCGTAAACAGTGATGGCACGCCCACCCGTCAATTCGTACAAATCAATGCGATGACGTTTTTCGTTGAAACTCAATTCAATGCCGTGATGAATTAATCCTTGTTGCTTCAGCCGCTCGCCGACGCCGGATTCATTGAGAATCTCTACCGTTCCCTGCTCCAAAACTCCGGCGCGCACGCGGTCTTCGAGGTAGCTGCGATTGCGATTTTCGACGACGATGGATTCAATGCCCTGCAAGCGCAGCAAATGCGCCAGGAGCAATCCTGCGGGGCCTGCGCCGATGATGCCGATTTGTGTACGCATAAATTTTTCGTACAACGGGCGGCTCGCCCGTTGAGTGCGGGCAAGCCGCCCGCAGTACGTTATTAGCGCGGCGGCAAACGCAACGCGCCGTCCAATCGAATGACTTCGCCATTCAGCGACATATTCGTCACGCAATGCGCGGCGAGGTCGGCGAATTCCTGCGCGGCTCCCAGGCGTTTTGGAAACGGTATTGACGCCGCTAAACTTTTCTGAATATCTTCCGGCAAATTCGCCAGCAGCGGGGTCAGAAATAATCCAGGTGCAATCGTCATCACGCGAATGCCGAACTGCGCCAGTTCACGCGCCGCAGGTAACGCCATCGCTACGATGCCGCCTTTGGAGGCGGAATACGCCGCCTGTCCAAGTTGCCCATCAAACGCCGCCGCTGAAGCCGTATTCACAATCACGCCGCGTTCGCCATCTTCCCGTGGTTCGAGCTTAGACATATCCGCCGCCGCCAATCGCAGCATATTAAAAGTACCAAGTAAATTCACGCGAATGACACGCTCAAAATCGGACAAAGCCTGTGGCCCTTCTTTGCCGAGAATTCGTTTGGCGACGCCGATGCCTGCACAATTAATTAAAATTCGCGCCGCGCCGTTCGCCTCACGCGCCTGTGCAATCGCGGCTTCGGCGGCTTCGGGACTGGCTACGTCAGACACGATTGCGATGCCGCCAATCTTAGCTGCGACTGCTTCTGCTGCTTCTTGGTTGATGTCGAGGACAGCAACTTTAACGCCTGCTGCCGCGAGTGTTTCCGCCGTCGCTGCGCCTAAGCCGGAGCCGCCTCCGGTGACGATAGCTGTGTTTCCTTGAAGCTTCATTTAATAGTTTCTCCTAAGTTAAGATAATTTCGGCTAATTCTTCAGATAGTTTTTGATTTATGAATTGCCACGCAACTTTAGTGCGTGGCACGGTCAGCCAACCCACAAGGCTTTAGCCGAATATCTGAAAAGATCAAATTCTTAATCGCTTGAGCTAAAGCAAATCGGAAAAGAATTTTCATAAATTTGACTAAAGCCTTTATGCAGCATCTCAATTGCCACGAGTTTCAACTCGTGGCAATTTATAAAACTATCTCCCAAACAATCCAATGAATAATATCGTTACGCTGCATCCGTATTTTCGATCAATAATGCGATGCCCTGACCTCCGCCAATACACGCCGAAGCGATGCCGTAGCGTGTGCCTGATTGTTTCAATTCACGCGCCACTGTCACCAACAAACGAATGCCTGTCGCTGCCAGCGGATGCCCGATAGCAATCGCTCCACCGTTGACGTTTAATTTATTTTCGTCGAGTTTTAATTCACGCGCACAAGCCATGACTTGCGCACCAAATGCTTCGTTGATTTCAACGCGATCAATTTGATCCAGTGACAAGCCGGATTTTTCAAGCACGGATTGAATCGCAGGAACTGGGCCGATCCCCATAATTTCCGGCGCTACTCCGACGGTTGCGCCTGCGATAATTTTTCCAAGTGGAATTTTATTTTGATCCCGTAAATATTGCCCCGAAGCGACCAAAGCTGCCGCCGCTCCATCAACAATTGCTGAGCTATTTCCGCCAGTTTGCACTCCACCAAAAGCCGGTCTGATCTTTGATAAAACTTCCAACGGTGAAGGCTTGATGTGCGTGTCAACTGACGCTTCTTTTGCTCCTCGCGGCATTTTGATACTGCGAGCTTGCAATCCTTCGACTTCAAAAGTTTCATCCATAACGGGCGTAATTTCTCCGGCGAGAAATCCACTGGCTTGCGCAGCCAACGCTCGTTCAAAACTGCGGACGGCGTAAGCGTCAACTTCTTCGCGGGTAATGCCGTATTTCTTCGCTAGATTTTCCGCCGTCATCCCCATCGTGCAATTCGATCCGGTATCAAGCAGCGCTTCCCATAAAAAATCTTTGAACTCGACCTGGCCCATACGAAAGCCATTGCGATGTGTGTACGCGGCAACCGGATTACGGGTCATGGATTCAGCAGAAACTGCTAATCCAAGCTCAGCACGACCGAGCGCAATCGCGTCGGAGACCTGCATAATCGCTTCGATGCCCGTGCCGCAAACGCGCTGGACAAGATGCGCCGGAGCCACTTGCGGCGTACCGGAATACAATCCAACATGACGCGGCAACATAAACGCATCAAAGCTCGCCTGTGCGACATTTCCGGCGACCACAATTCCTACGTCAGAAGCAGGTAACCCCGAACGCTTGAAAACTTCGCGGGCGACTTTGATGCCGAGGTCAGTGGGAGAAATTAAGCCGAGTGCGCCGATGTAATCTACAAACGGCGTCCGCACCCCATCAGCCAGCCAGACATCATCCCAACTGGCAGTTGTTCCATTTATTTTTGACATGCAATACTTCCTTATTACAGCACGATCACGCGCGCTGATTTTCGATAAATTTCTTCGACGAATGCTGTTCGCCTTTCCAGCACGGCGCGTTGATTGAGGTAGCCTTTGTCGGTGATTTCTCCGGCATCAATGGACGGCGATTCTTCCATCAAAATCGCACGAGTGGCGTAGGTCGAACTGCCTCCGCCTTGTTTTTTTAATTCTTGCATTCCGACGCGCACGGCATTGCGTACACAATCATCCGC
The DNA here is from genome assembly GCA_031371805.1 of Blastocatellia bacterium. GTDB lineage: Bacteria > Acidobacteriota > Blastocatellia > RBC074 > RBC074 > JAFDVL01. The sequence continues at coordinate 6,233 of JANMKB010000213.1, forward strand.
AAGCAATTCTGACAACGATAAGTCTTGCGGTAAGTCAGGACAAAGGCTGCGGCAACCTGCTACGCTGGGGAAAATTAAAAAGCCGATTTCATCGCGGTCGTGACCTGTAATCACAATATCCTGCGCGACGGGAGCCAGCGCAGTAATGGCTTTCACGCGCAAAGCACCAACGTGAACCCAAGTCCCGCTGGTCAGCTTGAATTCTTCGGACACACGCCCTGCAAATTCGATTCCCTGTGTTGGATCATCAGGGTCAACAAAACACGCTGCATCCCCCATCTTGTAAAAGCCTTCTTCATCAAAGGCGATGGCAGTCAAATGATCCTGTTTCCAATAACCGGGCGTGATGTTTTCGCCCTTCACGCGCAATTCAAACTTATCTTCGGTTCCAAGGGGAACCATCTTGACCTGTACGCCGGGGATCGGTAAACCAAGCCCGCCGGAACGTGAGGTCTCGAAATGAATCACTGTTACGCCTGGCGCTGTTTCGGTCGAGCCATATCCTGAAGTCAAATGAATACGCTTGCCAAGTTCAGCGATGGCGACACGGTTCAGGCGCTCCCATAAACTCGCAGGCAAAGCCGCTCCGCCGTACAGCATCACTTTCAAACGCGCAAAAAAGTTGCGGCGCAACGCGGCATCAGTTTCAAGGAACGGCAATAAAGCTTCAAAGCCACGCGGCACGTTGAGATAGACTGTCGGGGAAATTTCGCCTAAGTTCTGCACTGTTTTTTCAATCATTCCCGGCATCGGACGACCGTTGTCAATGTAATACGATCCACCATGCACCAGCGCCATGCCGAAAATTTTATTGCCTGCCATCGTATGATTCCACGGCAACCAATCCACGAAAACAGGTGGCTCTTCCGCTAAAAATTTCCACGTCTGTCCGTGAGCCTGTTGATTGCAACAAATCATTCGCTGCGTATTGATGACCGCTTTGGGTTCGCCCGTCGAACCAGACGTGAGAAGAAATTTGATGATCGTATCTGGCGTGACGGATTCAAAACGACGAGTCACTTCTTCGGAATTTCCGGAGTCAAGGAGCCAGGCAAACGTGCGCGAAGTCCGCGTCAATGTTGCGCAAGACTGATGAATGATCAAATCAAAATGAAAGTCCGACAAGGCTTCGATGGCAGGTCGAAAGCGCTCTGCATTTTCCGCAAACACAAGCCCCGGATTCAGCAGTGAAAAAATTGTCTTCAATTTTTTATGATCACTCGACATCAATGAATATGCCGTCGAAATGGGGACATACGGGATTCCGACATGCATCGCGGCTAAGGCGAGTACTGCATGTTCAATCGAATTTTCTGAGAGAATAGCAATCGGACGTTCGGGCGAAAGATCGTATGCCAGCAACGCTGAAGCAATGGCGCGAACACGTTTCAGTGTCTCGGAAAAAGTGATCGTTCGCCACGTTTCACCTTCACGTTGCGCAAGAAAAATTTGGTCGGGTCTGGCCTTTGCCCAGCGTTCGAGAAATTCGCCGAGGCATCGCGCATAGGGCTGAAGCTGCTCCGGCGAACGCAGCACCAGCGTACCATCCTCACGGCGTTCGACCTCAACTTTGGCAGCAAGAAAATTAACCGGAACAAATTCTGTCCCGGTGATAGCAGGTGAATTACTCATCTTAAAAAAATTACGCGCCCCACACTTCACTGGCGATTTCTGAGGACAATTGCAGCTTGGCTAACTGATCGGCTTCGGTCAGATGATTGCCTTCCAGCGTCGAAGCGAATCCGCATTGCGGGCTTAATGCCAATCGTTCCAGCGGAACAAATTTCGCCGCTTCTGTTATGCGATTTTTAATTTCGTCTTTATTTTCCAGCGCGGCTTTTTTGGAACTGATGAGACCTAATACAACCGTGCGGTCTTCCGGCACTTCAGCTAAGGGTTCAAATCCGCCCGAACGCGCATCATCGAATTCGAGCAGGAAGCGATCAAATTTTGTCTGACTGAAAACTTTTGTAATCGGGCCGTAATCGCCCTGCGCATAAAACTTGCTTTGATTATTGCCACGACAAAGATGCAAGCCAAAACTAATGCCGGGATTATTGCCGATGACGGCGTTGTCCATCTCAATCGCCAGATCAAGCAAGCGGTCAGGATCATTGCCGCGTGCACGATAGCCCTCACGCAAAACCGGATCAAGCAGCGCCGTATATTGCGGCGAATCAATTTGAATATAGTTGCAGCCCAGGCGAATTAATTCAGCAACTTCGCCCCGCAAAATGTCTACGAGATCGGCGAGGTACGCATCCACTGTCGCATAAGCCGACTTCGATTTTTCCGCGTCGTAATACGCCGCAGCCTGTTGTGCGCTGATGAGCGTGACTTTCGCGGGAGCTTTGGTTTTCGCGCGCAGGTAGGTAAATTCTTCGGCGCACATATGACGTTTGCGCTGAAGTTTTGAGACGACTACCGGACGTTGCAGGACAAGTTCTTCACCCGCCTCATCACGAAAAGCAATTCCCCAACCACCATATTTATCGTAGCCCTCGACCGTCTCAATCAAATGGCCGTAAAAAGCATAACGGCGCAATTCGCCATCAGTGACGACGGCAATTCCGGCACGTTCCTGCAAGGCGATGGCCTCATCTACGGCGCGGTCTTCGATTTGTTTGAAGGCAATGTCGGTCAGCTTTCCGGCTTCGTATGCAGCACGGGTGTCTTTCAAATAAGCCGGACGCAATAAACTTCCGACGACATCAGTTTTGTAGTTGGTCATAAAATTATTTCACTTCGTAAAAATCAAGTAACACTTCTTCTTTCGTGCGCACGCCTGAACAAACACAGATGGTGCGATTGAGCCACGCATATTTTTTGTCTCCGGTTTCAAAAATTGGCGAAGCGCGAAAATAATATCGCGTGGGATCAATCTGTTCACCGCGCGCAATCGCGGCGAGGACTTCGGGCGGCCCATGCCGAAAGCCGGAATTCTTTACATAAATCAACGCGCCATCATCGGTCTTCAAGGTATAGCGAGCTTCCAGTAAAGCCGTTCCATCAGCGGCGATAATTTGCCAGTCGGCTCCACCAGAAAGAATTTCTCCGCGCATTTTCACGCCTTCAAAGCGTCCACCAGTAATAGGGATGATGCGACGTTCGCCCGTGAGGACTGCGCCAATTATTTGTGGTGCGCCGATTTTGACGGCGACGTGGCATAACGGTTCGAGGCGGGGAGTTGGTGGTTTTAGTTCCATAAATCAGTCTCCGCTAATAACAGCCATGACTTCGCATTGCACCAACGCGGCTCCCGGTAAATCAGCATTCAGTAAGCTATGACGGGCGGGGCGTGAATGTTCATCGGGAAACATTACCAGCCATTCTTTATTGACGTGTGGGCGAAAAGATTTATCTTTAACCCAAACCGTCAGCTTAATAATATCTTCCGGCGTACCGCCTGCTGCGGCGAGAATCAAGCGAATGTTTGAAAACATCAGCGCACACTGGTCTTCAATATTTGGCGGAATAATTCCCGTGTTCGGGTCTTTGCCAAAAATCCCACTCGTCACCAAAAATGGAGGAATCAACGAAGCGAGAGGAATCGGATTTTCATGTTGCAGTCCCGGAATTTCAATGCTGCAGCGTTTATTCATTGTGCGACCTCCTTCCGCAATCGTTCATTGATGGCATTGACGACGACACGGTAATCATTGGGTGGTTTGCCTCCAAATTCTGCCAGCAAATTCAGGCTCGCGCCCCAATCCTGCCGTTTGACAATCGCTTCGGTCATGATCGGCTCGACGCCAATATCGCGGAGCGTCACCGCGACTTCTTCTAATTCTCGTGCGCGTCGTTCACCGTGTTCAATTACACGCCCGACCATATAGCTCGCCATTTTTTTCCAGTTCATTCCCGGCATCGTTTCTTCCAGCGTGGCGAAAACACGTTCGTCTGCGCCGTAAGGAACCGCGCCTAATACACATTCGAGCAACAATGCTTCCATCCCTTTGACGATAATACTGCGGCACATTTTCGTCGCCGAAGCTGCGCCAATTTGTTCAGAAATAATTTCCAAATTCATTCCGAAGGGAGAAAGTAATTTTACGAATTCCGGCGCGTGGACTCCGCCTAAAAACATCGGGACGCGATGACCGTGTGGAGGAACCGGAGACATAATTGCAATTTCAACAAAGCGTGCGCCGCGTGTTTCGATTAATTTTCCGATGGATGTTTTGAGCGCAGGCGAAATCGAATTCAGATCAGCGTAGAGATGATGCGAAGCGAGATACGGCACATTTTGCTCAGCAGCTTCAAAAGCTTTATTCGCCGTAACCGTCGAAAGAATCAGGTTGGCGTTTTCTGCAAGTAATTCATTCGATGCCAATAATTGCACATGGCTTTCGGCGGCACGTTGCTGAATCTTTTCGCCGCGTCCTGAGGTGTTCGTGTGAATATCAAACGCGACGATCTGCCCGACGCCTGCGCCGCGTAAACCGTTGGCAAGGTGAAATCCCGCTTCGCCAAAACCGATAAATCCTATTTTTAATTCGTTGGTCATTTTTGCTGATCGTTCAGAGTATCGCCTTCAGGCGAAAGTGATTCGGAGAGGTTAAGAATTTCGCCTGAAGGCGATACTCTGAACGCTTACTTTCCGCAGGTAAAATTCTCAGCTTTGGTCACGTCGCCTCTGCCTTTGTATTTCGCCGCCTGCGGATAAGGGCAATGCGGGCGCGTCAGCACGGCGGCGCCTTGTTGCATGCGAGAGCCGTTGATAATGCTGGGCGCAGCGCCCTTCTCTACCCATTCGACGAGCGGCGTAAACCAATCGGCTTCGTCGCAACCCACGCCGCCGCGACAATGGAACATACCAGGAATCATATAGAGCTTATAAAACTGCTGCGTCTGCTTGGCTCCCATCTTTTTCAAGACGGATTCGTAATACTCAACTGACATGTTTGGATTGACAAGTGGATCCGCCCAGCCGTGATATTGAATGATCTTACCGTTGCGGTTTTTAAGCTTGGATAAATCAGGATTGGTCGCGTCAATCATTTGTGAGTACGCCTTCATCAGCGGTGGATCGGTATCGAAATTGAATTGCTTCCAACTCCACGTTTTGCCGCGTTGCGGTTCAAAGGCCAGAAAGCGCATCCCTGTTTCACCAAAAGCCAATCCGCCACCGCCATCGCCGCCGATGCTGCCTTGCCACGCGCTGCGCCCATTGACAACGGCTTCCGCGCCGAGGGGTTGCCCCGGATAAAGCTGCACGCCTTTGCTATTGCGTGGGCCGTCGTAAACTTTCTTCAAGCCCTGCAACTGCGCCGTAGTGAAACAATCCTTGCCCGCTACATCATTCGCGCACTTCGGCAAATCTTTGAGCGGATCAAAATTGCACCTGCGCGGGTCGGCGATCAATCCATCGTGTACACCGTCGCCATCGTCGCATTTTTTATAAACCGCTTCGGCTAATAACGGCAGCTTGTCATTCGTGATTGCACCCGCACCGGCAGACACTGCAAAAGCGTTCCAGATACCGCGCAGGTTTTCGTAAGACACCTTCAATACCGGAGCGCCAATCACATAGCCGTCAAAATCTTCAGGAAATCTTTGCGCTTCCATTAAGCCTTGTCGCCCGCCGGTCGAGCATCCAACCCAGTAGGAATATTTCGGATCGCTGCTGTAATAAGTTTTGATGATTTTTTTAGCTAAGACCGCCGTGTTGTGAACCGCCAAATAAGCGTAGTCCAATTTTTTACGATCCGCATTCGGATTGTCGGCGCGATGTTCGGCAAAGGTTCCCAGCGGTTCTTTTGAAGCGTCGTGTCCGGTGTCGGTTGTCGCCGTCGCGTAGCCTTTTTGCAAGCCTGTGTTCATCTGCGGCAAACTTAACTGTCCCGCATAGCCGCCGCCACCCACCATATAAAATCGGTTATTCCACGTCGTCGGTAATTTCACCGCAAATTTTGCTTCGGGCAAAATCACGCCGCGCACATCGCAATGCTCAGGCGCGACGGAAGAGGCGGCAACAATTTGCGCTGAATCAATTTTGATGGCCGCGCCGAATGAGGCTTTCGCCAGTCCCGCGCATTTTTCGCTCTGCGCAAACGCCGCAGACGTGCCGTAACTAATCATCAATAAACAGGTCAACAACGTCATTGACCAAAGCCGCTTCGACTCGACAGAATCTGAATTAACTGCGTACATCTGATTCACTGTAAACTCCCTCAGTCTCAATTACTTTGAGACTTCATTTAATAGAACTATATTGCAGATTGATTTTGAAATTGTCGTGTACTATATTGCAGTCGTTCAATTATTTCAATCGCTCCAACCGAATTTTTCAGTTCACTTTTCGGAAGGAGTAAAGCAGATCAACCAAACCGACAATCATTCGTTTGAGAACAATCTTCCAGCTTGTTCTATTTTTTCAGAGAATAATAATGATGACCTTCTTTCGTGTATTCGTCGTAGTTTTGTGGTGTAGCATTTTGATCGCAACGCAGACGCCTTCTTCCTCCGTACCTTATGTAACGCCGGAGACGCCCTTCGGCACTGGCGTATATAAAGCAATCATGGAAGTTGATCCGAGCCTGCCAACGCACACTGTTTACCGACCTGCCAAGCTCGCAGCGCTGGGCAGCAAAAAACTTCCCATCATCGCGTGGGGCAATGGGGCTTGTGTGAATGTTGGTAATCGCTTTCGACAGTTTTTGACTGAGATTGCTTCGCACGGATATTTGGTCATTGCCATTGGGCCGATTGGGCCAAAAGAAATGGAAGCCGCGCCGCAACCTGCGCTGCCGCCGAAGCCCGGAGAAGCTGTTGTTGCGCCGCGTCCTCCTTCGGGACCGCCCGCGACGACAGCTTTGCAATTGATTGATGCGATCAACTGGGCGATAAAAGAAAACACTCGCCAAGGCAGCCCGTATTTTGGACGTTTAGATACTAAAAATATTGGCGCAATGGGGCAATCGTGCGGCGGCGTACAGGCGATCAAAGCTTCCGCCGATCCCCGTATCACCATGACGATTTCGTGGAATAGCGGCTTACTACCAACGCCAAACCCAGGGATGGAAAATGTCAGCAAGGAAGCGCTGGCAAATTTGCATGCGCCTATCGCCTACTTCAACGGTGATCCCAGCGACATCGCGCATAACAATGGAAAGGACGATTACGAGCGCATCAATAACCTTCCCGTACTGTTTGCATGGCGTAATGGCGTCGGGCATTCCGGCACGTATCGTGAAGCCAACGGCGGCGAATTCGGCAAGGTCGCAGTGGCCTATTTGAACTGGCGGCTCAAGGGTGATAAGAACGCTGCGAAGATGTTCAAGGGCGTAGATTGCGGACTGTGCCGCGATGCGAACTGGAAAATTTTTAAGAAGAAAATTGATTGATTTATGAAATGCCAGCAACGAAATAACTTTCGCCTCACCTTCATTAGCATCGCCATTGCATTCGCGCTGTTCACCAACAGCGCCACAGGTTTTCAAGCTGCGCAGCCTTCGTTCAGCAAATTCTGGATTGAAGCAGGTGCGGGTGGAATTTTGCCCGCCGAAATGAATCTTGAAAATCCGCTCGGCAAGGTTGGCATTTTGAATGCTGCGGGCCCGATTGACATGAAGGGGCATCCATTTTTTGAGCCGCTCGGTCTCAATCCACGTGGTTGTGTAACTTGTCATCAACCCGCCAGCGGCATGAGCGTTTCCGTAGATTTGTTGCGCGAGCGTTGGCGCGTGACGAAAGGCGAAGACCCAATTTTTGCGCCGGTTGATGGTTCCAATAATCCCAGGCTGCCACAGGGCTTGGAAAGTTCGCATTCGCTGCTTTTAAATCGCGGACTGTTTCGCATCGGGCTGCAATGGCCGCCCAAAGATCAGCACGGAAAAACGATCAAGCCGGAATTCACCATCGAAGTCGTGCGCGATCCGACGGGCGTCAATCTTGATGAAACGTATGGACTGACGGGCGTCAATCCAACGGTTTCAGTCTTTCGTCGTCCGCGCCCGCTGGCGAATATGAAATATGTGATGTCGCCGGATGATGTTTTCAATATCAAGACCGGAACGTTGATGGAAACTGACCCGGAAACGGGCAAGCCAGCAAGTATGAATATGATGGCGGATGCGCGGCATTTGACGCTCAGGCAGCAGGCATTCGGCGCGTACAAAGACCATCAGGAAGGGCGGCAGGGACAACTGGGCAGGGATGAGTTGCAAAAGATTGTTGATTTTGAGAACCAGATTTATGTGGCGCAAAGCCATGACAAATGGGGCGGCAGTCTGGTTGAATCCGGCGGGCCAATTGGATTGGGAACGGCGGCGATGGCGAATGGGAAAATTCATGTTCTCGCCAACAATAACCGTGATCCGATTTTTCGATTATTTGATAGTTGGAAAAAAATGGAGGCGATGCCGAAAGAATTAAGCGACACGCAACGTGAATTTCGCGCTTCGGTGGCGCGTGGCAACGATGTGTTCATGTTCCGGCAATTCTGGATTCGTGACGCGACGCACATCAATTCCATTGGCCTCGGCAATCCGATCAAACGCAGTTGCTCCACTTGTCATAACGTGCAAATGACCGGACAAGACCTTGCGCCGGGCTGGGTAGATGTTGGCACTACAAATTATCCAACGTGGACAGAACCGGCAGTATTCAGCGACAAAGCCGAATTGCCTGTTTTCAAATG
>JANMKB010000134.1:0-3127 GCA_031371805.1 Blastocatellia bacterium
GAATTTGACGACGGCTGATTTGCAGCGCGTCATGGCACGACAATCCACCTTCGCGCAGATGCTGCAAAAAGGCGAAATCAAAGCCGAAGGAAACGTCGCTACACTGGCAAAATTCAACGGATATTTTGATCCACCCGCGACCGAAGCACCACTGCTGACTGTGCGATAAGCGTGGCAAAAACTTTCAGTTTGTGCCGTGTACAAAAACGTAAAATTTTAATGAAAGCTTAGGTTTTCTGTTTACTTTCACAGCGATGGAAACGGCACAAACTGAAAGTTTATGCCACAAAAAATAATGTCAAATAATCTCCCAACCTCAATCACTTCACAAACAACTTTACCCGTCATCGCAGCGCCAATGTTTCTGGTCTCTGGCGTAGACCTTGTGCTTGCCGCCTGTAAATCCGGCGTTATCGGCTCATATCCAGTTCTCAATGTACGCACGAGTGAAGGGGCTGAAGAATGGATGAAACAGATCACGGATGGACTCAATGCCGCACGCGAAGCTGAACCACATGCTCGCATCGCTCCGTGGTCGGTCAACCTCATCACGCATCGCACGAACCCGCGTTTGCAGGCTGATCTCGACCTCGTAGTCAAATATAAATGTCCACTGGTTATCACTTCGCTCGGCAGCCCCGGCCCCGCTGTCGAAGCCGTCCACAGCTACGGTGGTCTCGTCGTTTCTGATGTCATCACTCCGGCCTTTGCGAAGAAGGCTGCGCAAACGGGCATTGATGGATTGGTGCTGGTTTGCGCGGGAGCGGGTGGACACGCCGGGACGCTTTCGCCGTTTGCTTTTATTCAAGCGGTGCGCGAATTTTGGGACGGGATGCTGATTTATTCCGGCGCGATTTCAAACGGCAGGCAGGTTCGCGCCGCGCAAATTATGGGCGCGGATTTGGTGTATATGGGGACTTCGTTTATCGCTACGACGGAGAGCATGGCGGACGCAGAATTCAAGCAAATGCTGATTGAATCGACGCTGGAAGATTTGGTCTACACGAACGCTTTCAGCGGAGCTTGGGCGAATATGCTCAAGCCCAGCATCGTCAACGCGGGACTTGATCCTGATAAATTAATCCCCAAAGATAAAATTGATTTGCGCAGCTTGCAGCAGGAAAAAAGTCAGGAAGAGAAAAAAGCGTGGAAAGAAATCTGGTCAGCCGGGCAGGGCGTCGGAGCGATCAAGGATGTGCCAACTGTCGCCGGATTGATTGCACGATTGCGGAGCGAATACGCGGCAACGGTAGCGGAGGAATTGCGCGGCGATGCATGGACGAAAGTGAACTATGAAGGATGAGCGATGAAGTATGAATAATGACGCAATGCTCACCATCCGAATTTTGGAAAGCTTCAACCGCCAGGGATTTTTAAATACTATCGGTGCGCGCTTAACGAAAGTTGTGGCAGGCGAAATCGAAATTGAGTTGGAGACCGATCCAAAACTGACGCAACAACACGGCTACGTGCACGGCGCAGTGATTGGAGCGATTGGCGATACAGCCTGTGGCTATGCGGCTTTGACGATGATGCCCGAAGATGCAGAAGTCGTGAGCGTTGAGTACAAAATAAATTTTCTGGCTCCGGCGCAAGGTGAAAAATTAATTGCCAGAGGACGTGTTACCAAAGCCGGAAGAACGCTTTCGGTTTGTACGGCAGATGTTTTTGCGGTGAATGAGGAAGGCGAAAAACTTGTCGCGACAATTCTGGCGACGATGATGCGTGTGAGCGGAAATCCATCGTAACTTCAAAATTATGGCGCCAGAAAATATCATCATTCGTGCCTGCACAACGCTGGGTGAATTTCAGCAATGCTGCGAATTACAAAAAACGATTTGGGGCGATACTGACCGCGAATTGGTCCCGCTGCATATTTTTATTGTCGCGGAAAAAATCGGGGGCCAGATTTTTGGCGCTTACGACAACGACAGGCTGGTCGGGTATTTGCTCGCCTTTGTCGGAGCGCACGCGGGGCAAATTTACCTGCATTCGCACATGACTGGCGTGCATCCTGATTACCAAAATTGCGGCATTGGCAGAAAATTAAAGCTGACGCAAAGAGCCGAAGCGCTGGGACGCGGGATAAATTTAATCGAATGGACATTTGATCCGCTGAAGTTGCGCAACGCCTATTTTAATCTCGTTCGCCTCGGCGCAATCGTCAGAAATTATTTGCCTGATGTCTACGGCAAAACTGCCAGTCATTTAGATCAAGGCATGCCGACAGATCGTCTGCTGGCCGAATGGCAGCTTGACTCGCCGCGTGTTACTACAATTTTGAATGGGCAACTATTCGAACCTCCTGCCAATTGTCACCGCATTTTTGTGCCAGCAGAAAATCAAACCTTAGCTCGGCAAACAGAAATTCGTCAGCAGTTTCAGGCTTTATTGGCACAGGGACTAGTCGTGACAGGAATAGCGTTAAATAACGAAGGGATGAGTTATTTGTTGCAGGCACATGCAGGCCTGTAACTTGCACAAGCCCCTGGCATCAATTATTGTAAATTGATGCAGAAATAAATAACTGAGGTATCTTTATGAAAATGTTCAGGATCAATCCCCGGCGTTTCGTGATCATCGTGATCGTAGCGTTTTTTACCGCTGGTTTAGCTGGTTACTTGTTTAGCAATGAGCATGTCGAGGCGCAGGCTGGGCGACAACAACAAGGCGATGGTAAGAAGAAAAATCCTAATGCCAGCGGCGATCCTGAAGCGCAAAAGAAGCAACAGGAAAAGGAAGAAGAGAAAAAAGTAGACAAGCAAATGTCGGGCGCAATCATTACGCTTGATACCAGAGTCGTAAACGTCGAAGCCGTCGTTTATAACAAGAAAACCGGTGCGGTGTTGCAGGGACTGAAGAAGGAAAATTTCGAGATTTACGAAGACGGCATTAAGCAGGACGTTGAGAATTTTTCTACGCCTGAAGCTCCGTTAACAATGGTGATGATTGTCGAATACAGCAAAATTGTTGATGTCCTCGGTCAGGGGACGGGTGGTTATTTTGAGCCAGGCCGGGTTGAAGTTTTACGTCCGGCGTATGAATTTGTGCGAACCATTGTGAAGCCAAAAGATTTCATTTCGATTGTTGCGTATGACATGCGACCGACGCCACTGGTGGATTTCAC
>JANMKB010000283.1:0-20821 GCA_031371805.1 Blastocatellia bacterium
CGTTCGTGCAAATTGTTGGCGCTGATTTGCTCGGCTTGCGCGGACATCGTTGCAACCGGAGCCAGACTTTTTCGCGCCAGCAACAATCCGGCGATGCCCGCAATCAGCAACATGGTTGGCAGGCTGAAATAAAAAATACGGCGCAATTCGCGGAGCTGCTCCATCATCTCAGCGCGGCTTTCGGCGACGAGAATAAAATAATCTGTCCCTGCTTCGTTGACACGCATCATCGCCATCCGTCCACCGTCAGGCCCGAAGGCGTTGATCGTTTGCAGTACTGGTTTATCGGTAAGCCTCGCGGCCTCAAGCAAAGTCACGGGCGGCTTTTCCAGTTTGATTTCGCCGGTCGGCATATATTGCTGATCGAAATAACTTGCGCCTAAAACTTCGCGCTCCGTCAGCACGGATAAATAAGTGTGATGCGGTCTGAACTCGACCAACGTGTGTGCTGTCGCGACGATGGCATTCCCATGGTTTTCAAGCATTTGCCCCTGAAAACCTGCCGCTGCCGTTAATGCTTTATCTGTGATGGTGTGATCCAGCCGCGCATCAACTTCGCGCCCAATCATCCAATACAACCAGCCGCTGAAGGTGATCAGCAGTACCGCGAAAATCAGCACGTACCAAAATGTCAGGCGAATGCGGACACTATTGAACATCCTCGCCACCTCCATTAGCGGTCAGTAAATAGCCTGCGCCGCGCCGTGTGTGAATTAATTGCGGGCTGAAGCCTTCATCAATTTTTTTTCGCAAGCGGCGCACATAGACATCAATCACATTCGAAGCCGGGTCGAAATTTTCATCCCAGACGTGCTCAGCAATTTCTTCGCGTCCTAACAATTTTCCCGAACGTAGTACGAAAAATTCAAGCAACGCATATTCTTTGGTTGTCAGGCTGATGGGCAAGCTATTCCGTGCGGCGGTGTGGCTGGAAGTATTCAAAACAAGGTCAGCGATTTGTAAAATATCGTTACGTAAATCCTTTGATTTACGGCGCAACAAAGCGCGCACGCGAGCCAGCAATTCTTTGAACTCAAACGGCTTGACTAAATAATCGTCCGCACCGCTATCCAATCCGAGAACGCGATCATCTACATCATCACGCGCTGTCAGCATCAGAACCGGCGTGCGAATTTCTTGTCGCCGCAATTCGCGGCACACCGTGAAGCCGTCTTTTTTGGGCAACATGACATCCAAAATAATTACGTCGTAATCATTGATGGCCACACGATAGAGCGCATCTTCACCATCCGCCGAAATATCTACGGCGTAACTCTGTTCGCGCAATCCTTTGGAAATAAAATGCGCGACACGTGGTTCATCTTCGACTAACAATAACCGCATATCGTGAATATTTTGCCAAACTGAAGATGAAAAGGCGATGACGGAAAGAAATATAAAGGAGGTCGAACTGAATCTATTAACCTGATTGAGAGACGGCTTTCTGTTTGGCTGCCTGCAATTCGGCTTCATTCGTGATGCCAAGATTCAGGTCGCACAACAGACCATCCTGTAAGCTATAAATCAATCCATGCACCGTAAATTCAAACCCTTCAGCCCACGCACTTTGCACGACTGTTGTCTGACAAACATTGATCGTTTGTTCGATCACGTTTAGTTCGCAGAGCTTATCAAAACGGGCATTTTTATCTTCGATTTTGTTGAGCAGTGATTCGTATTTTTCTGCTACGTCCTGAATGTGGCGCAACCAGTTATCAATTAAGCCGAGCCGTGAATCATTCATCGCGGCTTTGACTCCGCCGCAGCCGTAATGCCCGCAAACGATGATATGTTTGACGCGCAGGACATCTACGGCGTACTGAATGACGGCTAAACAATTCAGGTCGGTATGGACTACAACGTTGGCAACGTTGCGATGCACAAACATCTCGCCGGGATTCATGCCAACCAATTGTGTCGAAGGCACGCGGCTGTCAGAACATCCAATCCAAAGGTATTCGGGGTTTTGCTGCCTGGATAAATCCTCAAAAAATTCGGGATGTTTCGCCCGCAAAGATTCCGACCAGGTTTTGTTTCCCGCAATTAATTTTTCCAGCTTTTTCATATTAATTTTTCATCAAACGCAACATCTGATTGCCGCCTTTTTGAAATTCATACGCAACTGTTGCAATTTCAGCCTGAATTCCCTGCTGCGTTAAAGCAGCCAGCACAGGTTCTAAATGAACCGATGTTTTGCCGACCAAATCCAGCAACGGAAACACGCGCACTTCGTAAGCAACGCGGCATAATTCCAGCAACGCCGCCGTGTGGAATTCGCACGATAATAAATTTGAATACAAAAAAAGCAAATGCGAGCAAAGCGCTACATCAAATTGCTTATCCGCAAAATTAAGCTGCGGCAAGGCACCGATTTGATAACGGCTTGTGTCTTTGCCGCGTTCATAATCCGCCAAAAAACTTTCGAGTGCGGCGACACGATTTGCTAATAAGCCCTGTGGGTTTTGATGAAAATCCCACGACCATTTGTTCGGCGTCGCTGCGACGTTGCGAATAATATCTTCGCGCACATCATCAAAGCGCTGCTTAATTTGTACGCCGGAAAATTCATAGACTGGATCAAGCGAAATTACGGTTCCGCCTAACGCAGTCCACTCTGCATTGAAGCTGGCAGGGCCATCACCGCAGCCCAATATCTTCAAATTCTTGTCGGCCTCCGTCAGCGCAAACATCAATTCGTACTCGCGCAACGTGCGCCCCCACGGAATAATTTCTGATAAGAGTGTCGGCATAAATTCAGACCGCAATCAGGTAAACCCGGCTCGTTACGGCTCGCGGTACTGGATCGAAAAAAAGCCGCAACTTTTTTCGCTGCGGCTTTCTGGTGAAAAGTTTGAGACAGAAAAAATTAGCTTGTCAGCGTGCTTTCGGTCGGAATGCCTAATGATGTCGGCGCCTGCCACAACGGGATTTCAAGCTCGCTCGTGGGTATTGCTGGCATTGGCAATCGTTCCAACGCGATGGGCAAAACTTCATCCATCGTTTCGACCGGATTGATTTGAAAGGCCTCTAAAATATCTGCCGGAATTTCGACTAAATCTTTTTCGTTATCTTTTGGAATAATGATCGTCGTGATGCCGGCGCGATGTGCGGCCAGTAATTTTTCTTTCAAGCCGCCGATGGGCAAAACTTTGCCGCGCAACGTGATTTCACCCGTCATCGCCACATTTTTATGCACCGCAATGCCGGTCAAAGCCGAGGCCACCGCCGTCGCCAAAGTGATTCCCGCCGAAGGGCCGTCTTTCGGGACTGCGCCTTCGGGGACGTGAATATGCAAATCAAAATTCTTGTGGAAATCTTTGGGAATGCCCAACTCCGCAGCCCGCGAACGCAAATAAGTGATTGCGGCCTGCGCTGATTCCTGCATCACTTCGCCCAATTTTCCGGTCAATGAAACTTTGCCTGTGCCGGGCAGTAAGGTCGCTTCGATTTGCAATAAATCGCCGCCTACTTCGGTATAAGCCAGGCCGTTAACAAGTCCGATTTCGCTCCTCGCAGACATCCCGTGTGGACGATATTTAATTGCGCCGAGCAATTCTTTTACGGCTGCTTCATCAACTACGAATTTAAAATTCTCATCGTTTTGCGCCACGACTTTGCGGGCGATTTTGCGACAGACTGAACCGATTTCACGTTCCAGATTTCGGACTCCTGCTTCCCGCGTGTAAGCAGAAATGAGCGTGCGCAGCCCTTCATCGGTGAATTCGATCTGACCATCTTTTAAGCCGTTGGCCTCGGTTTGTTTGACGAGCAAATGACGCCGCGCAATTTCCAGTTTTTCGCGTTCCGTATATCCCGCGAGGCGAATGATTTCCAACCGATCCTGCAAAGGTGAGGGAATCGTGTGCAAAATATTCGCGGTCGCAATGAACATCACCTGGGACAAATCATATTCGACATCCAGATAATGATCGTGGAAGGTATGATTTTGTTCAGGGTCGAGGACTTCGAGCAAAGCGGAGGATGGATCACCGCGATGATCCGAGCCAAGCTTATCAATTTCATCCAGTAAAACGACCGGATTTACAGTTCCGGCTTTTTTCATCATTTGGATAACTTGTCCGGGCAAGGCGCCGATATAGGTGCGGCGATGCCCGCGAATTTCGGCTTCGTCACGCACACCGCCCAATGCCAGCCGCACAAATTTTCGCCCGGTGGCCTGCGCAATGGAACGACCAAGCGAAGTTTTGCCGACGCCGGGAGGCCCGACAAAACACAAAATCGTGCCGCGCGGTTTGACTACTAATTGACGAACAGCCAGATATTCAAGAATCCGTTCCTTAATTTTTTCGAGGCCGTAATGATCGCCTTCTAAAACGTCCTGCGCGTGAACTAAATCACGAATTTCCTCGCTGCGATTTTTCCAGGGTACAGCCAGTAACCAGTCAACGTAATTGCGCGAAACCGTAGATTCCGCCGACATCGGAGGCATCTGCTCCAGTTTTTGTAATTCTGCCAGCGCCTTTTCTTTGGCCTCGGCGGACATTCCGGCCTCTTCGATTTTTTGCCTTAATTCATCCTGTTCGGCCTTTTCATCTTTGCGCCCCAACTCTTTATGGATCACTTTGATCTTTTCGTTGAGGTAATATTCGCGCTGCGATTTTTCCATCTGGCGTTTGACGCGGGTTTGAATCGTGCGATCAATGTTGAGCTTTTCGATTTCAATTTCGATCAGGTCAATCATTTTCAGCAACCGTTCATGTACCGAATAAGTTTCGAGGAGATTTTGTTTATCTTCGACTGGCAATTTCATCACGTGCGCCAGCAAATCCACGAGTTGTCCGGGGTCGCCAGAGCGCATCGCGGCATGCAGCAATTCAGGATTAGGCTCCTGTGCCAGCTTCAAATATTGCTCCATCAAAGCGGCAATGCGCGAAACCAAATTCTGCGTGCGACGATTATTTTCAGCCACAACCGGAGCGCGCCGGACGATAGCCTGCAAATATCCATCGGCCTCAAAAATTCGCACGGCGCGGGCGCGTTCACGCCCTTCCACTAAAACTTTGATCGTCGGTTCTTCGGGCTTGCGCAACGAATTTGAAATTAGCGCAATCGTGCCGACTTCATAAATTTCGTCAGGGCCGGGTTCCTCGACAGTGGCATCGTGTTGCGCCGCCAGAAAAATCAGACGGCTGCCGTTGAGCGCTTCTTCCAGTGCCTGGACTGAAGATTCGCGCCCGATGACGAACGCGGCTTTGGAATGGGGGAAAACGACCACATCGCGGATGGGAACCATTGGTAACGTAATGATGTCATCGGGTGCACTGTCAGTAAATTCAGAAAAATCCTGCATGATTTAAGTACCTCTGTCCCACATGGAGCACTGGCGGTTAAAGGGATCAGCCTGCGGGATAATTAATTTCAGGGAGGAAGGGTTGATTGCAGATTCAAGATTGCGGATTCCAGCTTAAGTGACAATTCTTCCTGGCTGCAAGCCACAATCAACAATCCTCGTTGCCTTATCCCGCTTTTTCGAGCGGGAACATTAAATTGCGATTCAGCACCATTTCGGCAGTAACTAAAAATTCTTTGACCTTCTTTTGTCCCGGCAACAGGTACATAGCTTCGAGCATTAACTCTTCCAAAATCATGCGCAAACCACGCGCCCCAACTCGGCGTTCACAAGCCTGACGAGCAACCGCTCGCAAAGCCTCATCCGTAAATCTCAGCTTGATGCCATCCCACTCGAACTGCTTTTGATATTGCTTCATCAGCGCGTTCTTTGGTTGCGTGAGAATTTCGATCATCGCCTCTTCTGACAATTCGTGCAGCGTGCCAACCACGGGCAAACGCCCCACGAATTCGGGAATCAGGCCATAGCGAATCAGGTCTTCCGGCTGAGTTTCCTCAAACAATGTAGCCGTTTTCATAATTTGCTGATTCATCGGCAAAACTTTAGCATTAAAGCCCATTGATTTTTGCCCAATGCGATGTTGAATGACTCTTTCCAGTCCGACGAAAGCGCCCCCACAAATAAACAAAATGTTGGTGGTATCAACCGGAAAAAATTCCTGGTGCGGATGTTTGCGTCCGCCTTGTGGCGGCACGTTGGCAACTGTGCCTTCAAGGACTTTGAGTAAAGCCTGTTGCACACCCTCACCCGACACATCACGCGTAATCGAAGGGTTTTCGTCTTTGCGGCAAATCTTATCTATTTCGTCAATATAGATAATTCCCTGCTGGGCGCGATCTACATCACCGTTGGCAGCTTGTAACAGCTTAAGGATAATATTTTCGACATCTTCGCCGACATAACCCGCTTCCGTGAGTGTCGTGGCATCCACAATCGCAAACGGAACCTTGAGCATACGGGCAAGCGTTTGCGCGAGCAGCGTTTTTCCAGTGCCGGTTGGGCCAATCAATAAAATGTTGGATTTCTGAATCTCGACATCAGCACGTCGCTTGGACATTTCGATGCGCTTGTAATGTTGATAGACGGCAACGGCAAGTTTCTTTTTTGTTTCTTCCTGACCAATAACATATTCGTCAAGAAATTCTTTGATTTCATTGGGGCGGGGCAACAATGGACGCGTGGCGGATTGTTCCTGCTGCGCATCATCGCTGATGATCTCGATGCAAATATCAATACATTCGTTACAAATGTAAACGGTTGGCCCGGCAATGAGCTTTTTGACTTCGTTCTGGCTTTTGCCACAAAAGCTGCAACGCAGCATATCTTCGCCTCTTCGCATCACCGGGTGGCCTCCGAGCTGTTTGTGAGTGTGAGCTTGTTGTTCATGAAAAACTGTCTGACATTTTGTTAGTACTGATGGAGAACGCCAATAATAAACAACGGTGAGCAGGCACGCAAGCTGGTAATTAAGAAAAAGCTTATTCAAGCTACGAAATTAAGCGGGGCAATGTCCAGTCATCGAACATCGCCCCAACTTGCATTGCCTGAAATTATCCGGTTACACCTGAGCTTATTCGACCAAAATAACTGAACTCAATATGGTTTGCGCCTTTTGCCCAATCTTGCTCATCCTGCCGATAGGGCAGTCAAATGTGCTGATGCGTAAGGAATTCGTTTTCGTATTCGCCACAATCAAATAAAACGTGATCTGATTTCCTTCCTGCCAAACGAACATCAATTGCGTTTGATCACCAAATTGATTTTGTTGTTTGCTGATGACCTGCTTACCTTTCGTTATTTTGTCCATCATGGCCGTGGCGAGTTCGGTGACCGAGCCGGAAACTTTTTGCCGGACAGTAGTAACGACTTCAACCGCCGCCGCATCGTCTTCGCTGATGATAGTTTTGACGCCATCGCTGGTTGCTTCTTCGGTGTATTTCCAATCTTCCGGCACAGCAGAAAACATTTTGATTTTTTCAGCGGCTTTCCATGTGAACCCGGCGGGCGGTGCAGGCAAACGGATATTGCCTGTATTAACCGCACCGCCGCCACCACCAGCACGGGCAGGATTCTTGCGCAGTGTGGGGCGTTCTACCTCAGCACTGGCAGGAGTATCCGCGACAGGATTATTTGTTACCGCACTATTTTTTTCGCTGGACGACGTGGATTGATTTTTTGCCTTCGTCGGAAAGAAGACGGATTGTAAACTCTCCAATAAATCTTTCCCGCGTAATTCAAGCTGCCCTTTTTTGCGTTCATCCAGCGACACGACTTTACCTTCAGGATCAAGCAGCAGCGTCGTTGGATAAAGGTGAATCCTCAGCATTCGCATCACGGGCATAATGCTTTCGCGTGTCGCCTGGGTCCAGTCCAGATTATTTTTGATCAGCCATGCTTTGGTCTGCGAAACATAATCTGCTTCATCAGCATTCATCCCCAAAATCTCAAAGCCGCGTGCGTTGTAGCGTTGGTACGCGGCCTTTTGATAGGGCATTTCGCGGCGACACGGGCCGCACCAGATAGCCCAGAAATCCAGCAACACATACTTGCCACGAAATTCTGACAGCTTGCGCTTCTGCCCTTTGAAATCCTTGTATTCAAAATCAGGAAAGGTATCTCCAACCTTCAATTCAAGCCGCTTGTAATCGGTCATCGGATGACCTTTGAGCACAATCGTATTTTTTTCGACATCGGCTTTCTTGTGCGAAACATAAATACTGCCGATGCGAAAAACCAGCGTCTCGTCCTCAACCTCGCCCGCTTCACCGGAAAATCGCCCCCAATCAATTTCGCCATCGCCATTACAATCAAGCGCTACTTTGCTGCGGCTGGCACTGATTTTTCGCTCGCGTGGGCTGTAGTTATAAGCGATCAGTGTTTTTTTGCCCTGCAAATCAACATAGCCTTTGGCATAGACTTCGCTTGATTGCAGCAGCAGGCGATCTTCATCGCGCATCTCGTCCCACTTAACGCCGCGAAAAAAT
Source organism: Blastocatellia bacterium (assembly GCA_031371805.1). Taxonomy (GTDB): domain Bacteria; phylum Acidobacteriota; class Blastocatellia; order RBC074; family RBC074; genus JAFDVL01. Next base: position 8,356 of record JANMKB010000283.1, read on the forward strand.
CTCACGTACAAAGGAAAGGTTTTGAAAACCCCTTTTTGCAACGAAATATTAATCGTGCCGTTCCAAAGATAGGGGCTATCCTCTTCCTCGCGTTTGAGCGGAAATTTTTCATTACCCTCAAATGATTTGTTGAGATTGGCATCTACCCACAAGTAGGGAGATTCACCCGCAGGCTCAATCAGAAGTGCCGGGACTTCCAGCTTTTCGTTATTGGGGTTATAGAGAAAAGCAAACGTGACGTTGGCGTCGGTTTCGATCCCGGCAGGCAATTTGACAATTGTTTGCCCGGCGGCAGGTTGAAACACAACCTTATCCAGGTTATCGCGGTCGGGTTCCAGTTCCGTCGCAAATTGCCCGGTGTATTCGTCACCCGCGAATAATGGCGAGGAGAGTAAAAAAGAAGCGGCTAACAAAAATAAAATGTGCGGCAATCGCTGAGATTTAGTAAAGCTGAACATAAGCGCCTGTCCTTTCTATTTGGCTGAAATGCGGCGATCAAAAAATTCGTTTGAAGCAGAGAAAAATTGAGGCGGGGGCATATTATGAGAGGTGGCGTGGCGTGTCAAAATAATATTTCGGAGTTTGCGACTTATCCCAGCGGACTCAACGGCATAATACTTTCTTCATCGGTCTGTTGTTCGCCTTTGAAGAGCGGAATCAGCAACGGTGGAGCAATAATTGTGGTCGCCACTGCCATCACTAAAACCACACCATAAGCCGCCTCGCTGATCGTACCTAAACCAAGCCCAATTTGCGCCACAACGATCCCGACTTCGCCACGCGGAACCATGCCGACCCCAACCTGCATTGCTCGCTTGAATCCCATGCTGAAAACTGCCAGACCGCAACCAAGAATTTTGGTTATTACAGCTAATAACGTAATCAAAATGGCTAAGCCAATTATGCTGCGATTCGCCATCACGCTCAGGTTCAATTGCATGCCGATATTCGTGAGAAAAAACGGCAGCAGGAATTCAGTCACCGCTTCGGCCTGAATTGGCATATCAGTGCCTTCGGTTGATTCTGACAAAGCCATGCCAGCGAGAAAGGCGCCGATGATTGCGGCGACACCGATATAACTGGCAATCAAGCCTAGGCCCAGGCAAACCGAAAAACCAAACACCAGATAGGATTGCCCGACGCGCAGGTTTTCAACGCGCTGCCTGATTTTATTGACGGTTCGCGCCCCGACTAGGGCAATTAATAAGGTAAAGCCAATGGCCAGCGCGGCGGTGGTACCGATGTGCCAGTAATTCACGCCACCTTTCGCCATACTGCTGACCACAGCCAAAATCAGCAAGCCTAAAATGTCATCAATCACCGCCGCGCCTAAAATTATCCGACTCGTCTCGGCGCTGAGCACTTTCAGTTGTCCCAACACACGCGCCGTAATTCCAACCGAAGTCGCAACCATCGCCGCCCCGACAAAGACAGCTTCAATATTCGACTTGCCGGAATAATAAAAGATCGCAAAGCCCGCCATAAAAGGAAAAATCACGCCCAGTACCGCCACGAGTACCGCCCGCAATCCGACGCGAAAAATATCTGCTGGTTTGGTTTGGAGACCAACAAAGAAGAGCAAAAAAATGACACCGATTTCCGCCAGTGTCGAAGTAAATTCGGTTGGTTGCACCCAATTCAAAACACTGGGGCCAATGATAATTCCGGCAATGATTTCCCCGGCAATCGCGGGCTGACGCAGGCGCTCAAAAATCTCCGCCAGCAATTTTGCCGCTACAAACATGATGAACAGAGTGAACAATAATTTTGTATGACCATCTACAGCAAAAAGCATCGTAGCGAGATAAGGTTGTAGCAGCAGGAGCATTCAGTCTTCCTTTTCGACTAAGCAGGACACGCAATTTTGCGCCGCAGCAGTAGTTCCGATTGACAAACTCTCAGCAAAGAGAAAAAGTATCGTGGCACACGGACATTTGAGTTTCAATATTTCTCTGGATTTTGGAAAATAAGCGGAAGTATTGAAATTGCCAGGTCGCAGTAAAAATTCAAACGCAACCCATAACCACTGATTACTTAAGGTGAATCAACTATGCCCAATTACATTCTCGCATTAGACCAGGGAACAACTTCTTCCCGCGCTATTTTGTTTGATAAAGCAGGCCAAATCATTGGCGTCGCGCAACAGGAGTTTCCACAAATTTTCCCGAAAGCCGGATGGGTCGAACACGACGCCGAAGCCATCTGGCAATCGCAAATTCATTGCGCCCGCCAGGTCATCGCTCAGGCCAAAATCGAAGCCTCTGACATCACCGCTATCGGCATCACGAATCAACGCGAAACGACTGTGGTCTGGGATCGGAAAACCGGCGCCGCGATTCATAACGCGATTGTCTGGCAATGCCGCCGCACGGCTCCACTGTGTGAAAAACTCAAAGCCGAAAAATTCGATAAAGTCATTCGCAAAAAAACCGGACTCGTCACGGACGCTTATTTTTCCGGCACGAAAGTGGCCTGGTTATTGGACAATGTGAAAGGCGCCCGCAAAAAAGCCGAAGCCGGAGAGTTAGCTTTCGGCACAATTGATACCTGGCTCATCCATAAATTGAGCGGCGGCAAAACGCACGTCACGGATGTTTCCAACGCTTCGCGCACGTTGCTTTACAACATCAACAAACAAAAATGGGACAATGAAATTCTCGAAAAACTTAATATCCCAGCTTCCCTTTTGCCCGAAGTAAAATCTTCTTCCGAAGTTTACGCCATGACCGATCCTTCGTTATTTGGCGTAGAAATTCCGATTGCGGGCATCGCTGGAGATCAACAAGCCGCGCTCTTCGGGCAAGCCTGCTTTAAGCCTGGAATGATGAAAAATACTTATGGCACAGGCTGTTTCATGCTGATGAATACAGGCGAAAAAGCTACGCCGTCGAAAACCGGATTGCTCACAACGATTGCGTGGCGCAAAAAAGGTAAAACTGAATATGCGCTGGAAGGCAGCGTCTTTGTCGCCGGAGCCGCGATTCAATGGTTGCGTGACGGACTCGGTATCATTGCGAGCGCACCCGAAACCGAAACTTTAGCAACCTCCGTCACTGACAATCAGGGGGTGTATTTCGTACCTGCATTTGTAGGCCTCGGCGCTCCGTACTGGGACATGAACGCACGCGGAGCCATTGTCGGACTCACACGCGGCGCGACCCATGCCCACATCGCCCGCGCCGCGCTGGAAGCAATGGCGTATCAAACCCGCGATGTGATCGAATGCATGCAAAAAGATTCGGGCATCAAAGCCAAAGAATTACGCGTAGACGGCGGCGCAACCGCAAATAATTTCCTCTGCCAATTCCAGGCTGACATTCTTGGCATTCCCGTAGTCCGCCCCGTCATCACCGAAACCACCGCGCTCGGAGCCGCATATTTAGCGGGCTTAGCGGTCGGCTTCTGGAAAAGCGACAAAGAAATCGCGACACAATGGCAGCAGGAAAAACGCTTTGAGCCACAGATGAAAAAAGCTGAACGTGAAGCTTTGTATGAGGGCTGGCTGCACGCAGTCAGACAAACCAGGTCTTAATGGAATGCAGATGACGCGGATAAAGCGGATTAACGCTGATCTGCGAAAACCTGCTTTATCCGCGTCATCTGCGTTCTATCTTTTCAATGTCTAATTCATTTTTCAAACTCGCCCAAATCATTTGGGATTATCATCACCTCAATCATACGCTCCAAAAATCCGACATCATCCTCGCGCTCGGCAGTAATGATATTCGCGTCGCGGAATTTGCCGCCGACCTGTATTTGCAGGGCTTCGCGCCGCTCCTGATGTTTTCGGGGAATGTTGGAGCGCTCACAAAAGATCAATTCACGAAACCTGAAGCCGAAGTTTTTGCGGACATCGCTCGACAAAAAGGTGTGCCTGACGAAGTGATTTTACTGGAGCCGGAATCTACGAACACGGGTGAAAATATTGATTTCAGCCGTCGAATTCTTGCAGCTCGCGGACTCAATCCGCAAAATTTTATGCTGGTGCAAAAGCCGTATATGGAACGGCGTGCCTTCGCTACATTTCGCAAAAGGTTGCCGGAGAAAAATCTGATTGTCGCTTCGCCGCCAATTTCTTTCTCTGACTATCCCAACGAAATATTGCCGCTTGAGAGAGTCATCAACATTATGGTCGGTGATTTGCAACGGATAAAATTTTATCCGCGCCTCGGTTTTCAGATTGAGCAGGAAATTCCCGCTGAAGTTTGGCAGGCGTATGAAAAGCTGGTGGAATTAGGCTATAACCAGCATTTGATGAAGTAGCATGAACTGGCAGCCTACTAAAATTAAATCCAGAGTGCGTTTTATTTATGCCCTGCTCAGTGCAGTCGTCATATTTTGTGGTCTGGCTTCGCGCGCAAAAACAGTGCAGCCATACCTGCCACAATTTATCAGTGAGTATGCCGGAGATACTTTATATGCGTTGCTGGCGTTTTTTGGCCTGGCGTTTTTATTTCCGAAAATGACGACGTTGCGAGTGGCGATCATGGCATTGACCTATTGCGTTGCGATTGAATGCAGTCAGCTTTATCACGCGCCGTGGATTGATACGCTGCGGCATACGCGGCTGGGCGGTTTAATACTCGGCTTCGGATTTTTGTGGAGTGATTTGTTGTGTTATATCGTGGGAGTTGCACTTGGCGCGGCGCTGGAATTGCTTTGGGACTTGGGGGAAAATTGAAAGTCTGCTTAAATATTCCCGCACCAGTTTTTTGCCCTCATAGCCACAACTTCAAAGTAGGAGCTATGCCAACAATTATTTCTCACCCGGCTATCGCAATTGGGCTTGCGCCCATTTTTCAACGGTTTCGTGTTCCCACATGGCTGGTTTTGTCGGAGCATTTTGCACGATTACCCCTGATTTCGATGTCATCGGATTCAGGTTTGGTGTCAAATACGAAGACCTGCTCGGTCATCGCGGCTTGAGCCATTCACTGCTTTTTACCGCCGCCTTAAGCGCGGTTATTAGCTGGGGCTTTTTACGTCATCACGAAGAAGTTTCCCGACCAGCATGTTTTTTATTTTTGTTCCTTTGCACGGCTTCCCACGGTGTTTTTGATGCGTTGACGAGTGGCGGCTTGGGCGTCGCCTTTTTTGCACCGTTTGATAATTCGCGGTACTTTTTTCCGTGGCGACCAATCAGGGTTTCGCCACTCAGCCTGGGACAATTTTTATCAGGCAGAGGCGTCATGGTTTTACTGTCTGAAATTTTCTGGGTTTGGCTGCCTTCACTCGTCATTGCGATTATTGCTTTGGCGATTAATAAGTTCGCAAAAAAACAATGAGCGTAAACCATCTTGTTTTGCTGCCGGGATTGTATGGCACGGGGCGAATGTTTGAGCCGCTGCTTAAATTACTGCCACCGGATTTCACAGCTTCGGTGGTAACCTATCCGGCTGAGCAAAAATTGTCGTATCAGGAACTCATGCCTTATGTTTTGCAGACCTGTCCCGCGACCGAGTCATTTGTTTTAGTAGCCGAATCTTTCTCCGGCCCGTTAGCAGTTGCGCTGGCAGCAACAAAGCCGAAGAATTTGCAGGCGCTTGTGTTATGTGCCTCATTCGTCAGCAACCCAACTCCGCCGTTGATGCGGTGGATTCAGCCTTTTAATATTCCCTTCTGGTTTCGTTTCAAACCATCACCGTTGTTTGTGCGCCATGTAGCCGCGATGCAGGATTGCGATCCGGCAGTGCTTGAGCGCCTGACCAAAAGCACGATTTCAGTCCCACCCGAAGTGCTGGCATTTCGGGTTGCACAAGCCCTGAACGTGGACGTGCGGGAACAGCTACAAAACTGTCAGTTGCCAATCCTGTATTTGCGTGGCAAAAGGGATTTGTTGATTCGACTTAGGAACTGGCGGGAAATTGCGCGACTTAAGCCCGAGACTCAGTATGTAGAAATTGATGCTTCACATTTTGTGTTGCAGCATAAGCCGGTGGATTCTTTGGCGGCGATCAAAGCTTTTCTGACCGCGAACTTTGCGCCCTGATTTTTCGTGGTCGGCAGTTGTATTTAACATTTACTCACGCGAGGTCACTTATGTTTTGCCCAAGATGCGGACAAGCACCGAATTCAAATGCGATGCGATTTTGCGCCAACTGCGGTTTGCGGTTGGAAGGTGTTTCTCAACTCATCGCTAACGATGGTTTTCTGCCCAGCCAGGCATCCGAAACGTCACCAACGCTTGCGCCCAAAAGACTTTCAATGCGCAACGGGGCAAGATTTCTTTTTACCAGTCTCGTCTTGTTTCCATTATTTTTCGCCTTATGTTTCGTCACGGATAACCCTGTTCCGCTGCTGGTTCCGGCCACGGTTTTTCTCACCGGATTGTGCTGGATGATTTACGCACGGCTTTTTGGCGAAGACCTCGTACCTGTTACCAAAAAGATTTTGCCTGTTGAGCAAACGCCGCGCTCGGTTTATTTTCCACCCGCAAAAGTTATTAAAACCGCAGAAATTGACCCGCCTTATAGCGTAACCGAACACACGACACGGCAATTCGGGTCAGAGTGAAGAGGATTTTTTTTGACAGGATTGACAGGATGAACCAATTAGGGTTAGCGGACTCGCCTTGTGCCGCTTGTTCCTTTTCTTCTTCGTGAATCTTCGTGTGACTTCGTGGATGAGAAAATCTTTTTCCTGAGTGCTATATACACAAAAAGCCTGACTGCCCTCACAACAATCAAGCTTTTTTGTGTTACTCACATGCGAAACCAAACTGCGCCTCCGCTCCCTCACAAAGCGGATCGCCTAACTCACTAACCTCACTTGCTCTTGTAAAACGCCCTGCCCAAAAAAAGGTTCCCAAAAGTTGCAAAGAAAAAATAGCTTTGCGCAGTAGCTGGTGAGCTTTGCGCAGAAGGCTGGTCACTGACTGCTGTCCACGATTGTTAACTTGACGCTCGCGGTTCTGCCACCTATCATCGTGATGGAATCGAAAAGAGAGGAATCAGCTTCATGTCAGAGTCACGAATTGCAGTTTTCAGGAAGATGCTGGAGGCCGAATCAGGGAACGCCGTAGTTCGTTTCGGTTTGGCAAATGAGCTTTTAAAAATTGAACGCTTTGCGGAAGCCGCCCAGGAGTTGCAAACTTATTTGCAACAAACCGACGATCAGGGGAATGCTTATGGTAAGCTGGCAATGGCGTTAGACCGCTTAGGCCGAGCCGAGGAAGCCCGCGCCGCTTATCAACAAGGCATTGCCGCTGCGAATCGTCATGGGCATCCGGGCATGGCGCAGGAATTTCAGTTGGCGCTTGACGAAATGATTTAATCTCTTTTTTACCCCGCCCCCTTTACTCACCAGAATTGAACAACCATGCGGAGATTTTTTAATCGAAGAAGTTTTATCATTTGTGCTATCAGCCTGATCTCGTTCATCCTGGTACTGGCAGTAACGGTTTTGCTCTGGGTCAGTTCAAATTCTTTTGATCAATGGGTGGCCGGGCAAATTAAAACTGCGCTGGCGGAATTTGGCATTCGGGCGGAAATCGGCTCGGTCAAACATGATATGCGCGGCTTGAGCCTGGAGCTTAAAAACACAAAATTTTTCGCTAAAGACGACCAGGAGCCGTTCGCGTCATTTGAAGAATTGCACGGCAGTGTCCAATTTCGTCAGTTGTTCGGGCTGGGAAAAACAACCGAAGTCAGCCTGCAAAACCTGAAAATTGACGGGCTGAAGTTTTGGTACAAGCTGGATGAAAATGGTAAATCCAATCTGGCAAAATTAGACTTCACGAAAAAAGATAAAGGCGAAAAAGATAAAATCGAATTCGATTACGCCGCTGCTAATATTGAATTACATAATGCGGAAATCTTTTATGTGGACGGTTATCGCCACTTCGATGGTGCAGCGCGTAACCTGGAACTCAAAATCACGCCTGACCGCGACAAATATTTTCGCCTTGTGGCCGCCGCTGATAACTGCAATTTCACGCTGGATGGACGCGATACCAAAGACATCAGCTTCAATTTGAATTCGCTCGCCAATGAAAATGGCCTCATCGTCGAGGCGCTGAAATCTGTTTCGCCATTGGTCGTCGCCGAAATGAAAGGCGAGCTGAAGGATTGGGAAAAGCTTGATTACAAATTAACCGCCCAAGCCGAAGTAAAAATGAACGAAGTGACCCGGGTATTTTTGCCTGCCACACGCGTTAACGGCGTGGCGCATTTTGATGGCGCAGTCGTCGGCAAAGGCATCGAATATCAGGCCAACGGTAAACTCCGTAGTGAAAACTTAGTCGCCAGAGACATCCGCATTCAGGGCGTAAATTTGAAATTTTCCGGCAACGGCAAAGGCGCAATCTTTGACGCCAGCGAAGAAGTTTTATTTCAAAAACTTGATGCCGCTGGATTCCAGATCAATCGCGCCGTCGCTGCCGGACATATCGCTGGCAATGGCGAAGATTTCACGTGGTTGCTGAATTTCAAGGCGGCTGATTTGGCAGGCCCGGATGTCAAAGCTTCGGGCCTCAGTTTTGCCAATGCCAAAATAAATTTTCGCACGGACAATCCCAACAAATTCAAAGCCAGCGGTCAGGCCAAAATCGAACACCTGATCACTGCTGACGTAAATATCGGCAATATCACCGGCGACGTAACCGCCACCCGTGATGAAGTGACCGTCCCGAATTTCAGCGGCGCAGTGTTCGGCGGCAAGGCGCAGGGCAGCGCCCGTGTGCGACTTGATGGCAAAGGGTCATCCGAAATCAAAGCGGATTTGGCGGCGCTCAATCTCGATCAGGCTTCGGCGGTTTCCGCTGGCAAACGACTCCCTTTGCGCGGCACGGCGGATGGCAAAGTCAATCTGGCGTGGAATGGTTTTGATTACAAATCCGCCGAGGGCACAGCAAATCTAAAATTTATAGGTTCGACGCTCAACCAGGATGAATTGGGTACCACCGAAGGCTTGCCAATCACGGGCGAATTCAATGCCGTCGCTTCGCAGCGCAGACTCAAAATTAATAACACGCTGATTCAAACCGGAGTGACAAAAATCACTGTCAGCGGCGACATCGGCTGGGACAAAACAGGCGCGTTGGACGTGGCCGTAAATTCCGACAACGCCGCCGAATTACAAACGCTGGGGCTGGATATTGCGAAAGGATTTGATGAAGCAGCGGTGAAAGATTTTGTCGAGCAGGAAATTCAATTAACGAATAAATTAAGCTTCGCCGGACGCGTCACAGGCTCGCTGGAAAAACCGCAGATCAACGGCAGATTCAAGCTGGAGGCAGTGAACTGGCACGATGAACCGGTGGGCGCGGTCGCGGGTGATTTGACGTATGCGGGCAATGCCATCCACGTCGAAAACGGCAACCTCACGCAACCTGATGGCGGCCAGGCTGAATTCGCGGTGAATGTTCCCTTCGGAGTCGAAAACGGTATCAGTGTCAAAACCAACCTCAAAGGTTTATCGCTAAAACCCGCCATTCGTGCGGCGGCTTCGCTGCCAATTGATATTGCCGGCTTCGCTACGGGACAAGCTGAAATCACAGGTTTGCCTGAAGCGATGAAAGGTAAGGCCGAAATCAAAATTACGAACGGGAAATATGGCCCCACGCCAATTGATGATTTTGTCAGCAAATTATCGCTTGATGGTTCACAAATTCAACTGACGGATTTGCGGCTTCGCTCCGGTACGGGTTTGTTGACGGGCGCAGTTAGTTTCGACACGAAGACCAAAGGCTATGCAGCCAAATTGCAGGGTGAAGGAATTGATCTGAATGAATGGGCAAAATTTGCCGTGGAAGAAAATCAGCCACCGCCGCCCATCGCCGGAAAGGTAAGTATCAACCTTGAAGCGGAATGCGCGGCAATCGCAATCGGCGAAAAGCAGGGCCGCATCTTTGATCGCCTCGTTGCCACGGCCACCAGCAAAGAAATTACTTACAAAAATGAACCGATCCGCAACGCAACGCTCACAATCAACGGCAAAGACAGTGTGGCCAAACTTGACATCAAAGGCGAGGCTTTAGGGCAAACGCATACTGGCGCAGGCGACATAGATTTCAGCCAGCCAAATGCTCCCATCAATTTAGCGCTCAATTTCAAAGACCTCGAATTGGCCCGCGTTCTGGATTTGGCTTCCGCCAGCGACCTTCAGGCCACGGGCAAAGCTTCGGGGCAAGTGCGCATCGCCGGAAATTTATTCGACAAAGGCAAAAACGATCCGGTGCGCATCGAAACCGAATTTGCCGGATTATATTTCGAGGTCGCGGATTATCGTTTGACGGCGAACACGCCATTCACGCTCAAAGTCAATGCAGATATGGTTGATTTCGGCACGATCAAATTGTCCGGCAACAATACCAATGTAGTTTTGAGTGGCAATCTGGCCATTGGCGAAGGTGGGAAAAATACGCTCTCCGTCAACGGCGATGTGAATCTGAAATTGCTGCAAAGTTTCGTCAAAGATGTTTTTGCTGATGGCATCGTCAAATTGCAGGGCGTAGCGACAGGGAATTTCAAGCAACCAAAATTCAGCGGTACGGCCACCTTGCAGGACGGCTCATTGCGCATTCCAGGCTTCCCACTCGGACTCAATCACACAAAAGCAAGATTGTTATTCACTGCCGATCAGGCGCAACTCGCTTTGTTTGAAGCAGACACTTCCAGCGGTGGAAAAATTCGCGCAACTGGTGGCGCATCGTTTGTCGGCTTTAAGCCAAACCGCTGGCGCTTTCAGGTCAAGCCCGAAGGTGTGCGGCTGGATTATCCCCGCGATACGCGTGCCACGTTTGACGGTGATCTGGAGTTGCAAGGCTCGCGCGATTTTCAATTACTCAGCGGCATCATCAATGTCCGCCGCACCGAATATTTAGCCGATGTAGATTTATTTGAATTCATCGAACGAATGACCGATCAATTCGGCAACGCGACCATCAGCGCGGCGTCAGAACAAAGTTCGTTACCGCCGACGCAACTTGATATTCGGGTCGTGGCAAATGAAACGCTCTCGCTGCGCACCAAGTTACTGGACGCGAATGGCAGCGCGGCGTTGCGCATTCGCGGCCCGCTTGATGATCCCAGCGTCGGCGGACGCATCACCGTCACACGCGGTATCATTGACAACATTTTCAATCAGCGTTTTCGCATCACCAACAGTGGGACAATTGAATTTCCTGGTGTAGACAAACGCGCCGGACAATTAAATATTGAAGCCGAAGCAGACATTAAAGGCTATCGCGTAATTCTCAATATGTCGGGTGCGCTAAATCAACCGCGCCTGCGCTACAGATCAGAACCGTCATTGCCGGAAACCGAGGTACTCAACTTAATTACCACGGGTCGTTTGCAGAACGAAGATCGACTCACGAGCAGTTCAAGCTCGCAGGCACTGGCGCAGACTTCGCTCAATACGGCGGCCTCATTTATTGCGAATCGCGCTTCGCGTTCCGTTGAATCAAACGTTACGGGCAGGTTGTTCGGACTGAATCGTTTTTCGCTTGATCCGTTGCTGACGGGCAAAGGAACCGATCCGACGGCGCGTGTCACCATTGGGCGGCGCGTCACGAAAGATTTGTCCATTACCTACTCAACAAATTTAGCTTCCAACCAGGATCAGGTAATTTTGATTGAATATCAGGCGAGTGATCGTTTGTCTTTCGTTGCCTCGCGTGCGCAGGACGGGACGTTCGGTTTGGATATTCGTTTGCGGAAGAGATTTTGAACATGACAGAGGTGAGCCTACAAATTGCACAGAGACTAACGCCTGGCACGGATTCGATCTGTGCCAGACTGTGTTTGCTGTGTCTGCTGTGGCTCGTTCTTTTTCATTCAGGAGCGGCGGCACAGGCCCTCGAAAATTATCTCGGCAAAAATATTGCTGAAGTAAAAATCAATTATGAAGGCGTTGTAGTCAATGTTGGCACGGATGATTTGCGCGGCCTGTTGCGGGTGCGGGAAGGCAATCAATACTCCGCCACCGACGTGCGACGTTCGCTGCTTGCCCTGTTTGATTCCGGGCGCGTTGCCAACGCTCGCGCCGAAGCGCAACTCAATAATTCCGGTGCGGTCGTGCTCACATTCATGGTCACGCCGCAACTTCATATCGGCGAAGTTGCCTTTACCGGACTCGTGCCGGAAATCACCGAAGAAGAGTTGCGGGCGAAATTGTCAGAGCTTGATCGCGGGTTAAAATTCACGGAAGTTAACCTGAATCGCGGTGGCGACCTAATTGCTGAAACCCTGCGCGAGCGCGGTTATTACCAGGCCGGAGTCGAACCAAAAATCGCAAAAGATGCGACTGGAACAGTCGTCAACATCAATTACAATCTGACCCCCGGCGTTCCGGCCAAAATTTCAGCTTTAAATATTACGGGCAAATCAATGCTGCCGGAAAATGCAGTGCGCCTTGCTTACAAAAGTAAAGTTGGGGCAACTTTTGTGCGCTCGACCTTGAACGCCGATATTCAGCAAACGCTGCGCATGCATTTGGATAAAAATTATTTTGCCGCGCAGATAGG
>JANMKB010000318.1:0-1567 GCA_031371805.1 Blastocatellia bacterium
ATTCGCCACCGCTTCAGCCGCAACTCCACGCTCACCAAAGCCCGAAAAAATCTCTGTGACGTGTTTGCTGACCACTTCGACGAACACAACATTGCCAGGGCCAGGCGAAGTTTTGATCGTTTCCGCATGCAGGCATTCCCCCGATAATTCCAGCTTGCGTCCGATGACGGATACTTCGCGTTCGGCAATCTCGAAAGGCAAATGCGCCACCAAAGCATGCGCAGCTTTGGCAGTAATTTGCCCGCGCTCAATTAACTCCAGCGGCTGCAAATACTGTGCTGGATTGATGCTGATAACAAATTTGCCACCGCCTGCCGGATAGAAACCATGCTTCTCAAGCGTCGCTTCAACCCCCACGCCCATGCGCTTGATGAGAGGCAAAAACGTCTGCTGTAAAAAATCAAACGGAGGCGCAAACGGATTATGCGTTCCTCCCTCCAGCGTCAGCGTCGTCGTTGCGCCTGCGCCAATCATCAACGCCGGCAGCACTGTTTGCAGCACTAATGTCGCGCTTCCCGCAGTCCCCACCGCAAACGAATAATCTCCTGGCGTAACTTCGCCGGGAGTAAATGTGAGTTGCGTAGAGCCGATATTGTCACCCGTGACATTCGCCTTACCAATCGTCGCAGCGGCTTTGACTCCGGTCAGATGTTGCCGCAACAAGCCGGGGGTTTTGCGTCCCGCCCGAATTTTTTCAATCCGAAACGGCTGGCCTGTGATGAGTGATAACGCCAGCGCCGAACGCAGGATTTGCCCACCGCCTTCACCTAATGAACCGTCAATAATAATCATATCTTTTTCAACTCGCAAAAATTATTTCCACAAATATCGCTCATCAAATTCAATTTCATTCTTCACTAACAACCCAATAAATTCATCTTGAAACGAACGTTCCTGGTGATGAATTTTCTGCTCTGCGATATAGCGTCGCACAGCCTCAATTTGTGAACCACTGACCGTGAATGCGCCGTAGCCGTTTTGCCACGCGAAATCTTTTAGCTCTGGAAATATATCGTGCATCCAGCCTGAAGCATTCGCTTTAAAATCGCGGATCACATCTGACAATGCTTTGTCCTGACGCAGTTTTGCCAGCACGTGGACGTGATCTTCGACACCTTTGATAGCCAGTGCGATGCCGCCTTGTTTGCGAATGATGCCGCCGATGTATTCGTACAATCGTTCTTGATATTTTTCGGTGATGATTGGCTTACGATCTTTGGTTGAGAAGACAATGTGATAAATCAGATTGACATAAGAAGCCATAAATTTTTTGGTAGCTGTCGCCCACATTCGTGGGCTTGGTGAATTTATTGATGCTGTTCTCAGGGTTGCGTTCGGTCTTCGCCTCACTTCACCCTGAGCTTTATGCTGCACGCCTGCTTGGCAGGCTCAAGAATTTTCTCGAAGATGGAAATCATAAACGAAGCTCAATTCTAGAGGCTGTAACTAACTTTGATTACCGATAATCGTGATTTCCTGAGCAAATTCGCAGATCATTAAATTAGTAACCTACTTTTTGAGCTACTTTGATAAGTTGCCAGTTATAAAATGCCCGTAAAACGCTGAT
>JANMKB010000330.1:0-8653 GCA_031371805.1 Blastocatellia bacterium
TGTCCCGCTCTGCTTGTCTGTCGGCATCAACTTCTGCGCGTATTCTGGGAACGTGACCAAGCGCTTTCTAGCGCGCACAAATCTCGGCAATCATGTAAGCAGTTTGTATGATATTTACCTCAACTGAAAGCATCATGCGAATGTAGTAAGTTTCCGAACTTACTACATTCGCATGATGCACCCTTATGCCAGAATAGTTTTTAGGAAAGCACTTATTTATTTGGCCATTCGATTGGGAATAGCTTGCCTGCAGCTTCCGCTGATATGTTGGCACCTGACAATTGAATTGCATAGGCTAAGACAGGATCGTGGCCGGCAGATAAATCTTTTGGCATTGGCAATCTCACTTCATCTGGGATGACTCCGACATGTTCAAGGCTCTTTCCATCTGACATAATGACATCTGCATCCGTAATGCTGAATCCGTAGGGAATAATTGTGTCTACGCCAATTTGGAAGGAATAGCCGAGTGCTTCCATGACAGCTCCAGCAGAGCGATCACCGATGACGGTTCCTCGCTTTTCAAGTTGAATTACACGAGCGAAAATCTCTGCCGCAGAGCCTGAACCACTATCAATCAAAACAATAATTTTTCCTGCAAAGCTATCGCCTTTTTTCCTGGCAATAACAGGCTTCATTTCCTTTCGACCGTTTCTGTCAGCAATTTTAACTTCTCTGTCAAACACGCCACTCACTAATCGCTGTAGGGTAGTTACATATCCGCCGCCGTTGCCTCGAAGGTCTAAGAGATCAAATTCCTGGATTTTCTGGCTCGGCCAATCATTCCATCAACCACGCTATCTTCGATATCGAAGCCTGGCATCTTCCAGATAAATACATCTTCCCCCAATTTTGCATAACGCTGACGATTCAAATGGGCATCGCTTTCTATATCGCGTAAGAGATTATTGATCTCAATTGAATTGGTTAGATCTGTAACTTGTTTCCCCTGGCGAATTTTTGCCTGTACCTCAACAGTCCGCTCAACATCATCAGGAGTTTTGAGAGCTAATCTCAGTGTGGACTGAGGGCGTAACGAATAGAATAGATAGCGCAGTACCCACAATTTCTCTCGGATTGCGGGATAGCCATTAATACTAATTACGCGATCTCCCGCCTTTAGCCCTTGCTTTTCTGCATCAGTTCCAGGTTTGACAGCGGAAATCACAACGACATCCGATACCGCTCCTAATTGGAAACCATATTCAAATTTATTCATTCGGGAAGGAGGGCTAAAATAAAGATGTGAGTCATTAAAATCCAATAAGGTTTGAGCGATAATACCCATCAATTGACCGGTATTTTGCGCCTGTTTGACTTTCTCTTCAGCTTTTTTAAATTGTTCTTCAAGGTCTATCCCGTGATATTTAACATCGTAATAATGTTTCTTTATTTCGGTTTTTGCGTTCTTGAGGATCAATAATGTTTCCGCTTTTCCGAAGTTACTTTGTTGTGCGCGGACAGGGGTAATGACCGCCAATACTGATAATGCTATAAATGCAAACAAGAATTTTTTCATGATCACCTGGCTCCAATATTTGAGGCTATAAAAGGGGCGCATTTTGTCTGAGAACTGAGTATGCAATGTAGGTGATTCTATCGAAGCAGAGAAAACGGTCAAGAAAAATCTATCAGAGTGCAAATGAAAGGAGTGATGTAACCAGGATTATTTACCTGTCCAGCACGGCGTTCGCTTTTCAAAAAATGCGCCGATGCCTTCCTGCGCATCTGCTGCCATCGCGTTCTGGCTCATTACTTCTTTGGTATACTCATAAGCCTGCGCCTGCTCCAAATCAATTTGTGTATAAAAAGCCTGTTTGCCGATGCCCAATGTTAAGGGGCTGGCGGCGGAGATTTGTTCGGCGAGGGCGAGGGTTTCGGCGGATAATTTTTCGGCGGGGACTATGTGATTAACCAAGCCCCATTCCAGCGCGGTGAATGCGTCAATCATCTTTCCCGTCAGCAGCATTTCGAGCGCGTGTTTGCGTCCGATGCTGCGGCTCAGGGCGACCATTGGCGTACTGCAAAATAATCCAATCTTCACGCCTGGCGTAGCAAATTTTGCAGTTTCGGAGGCAATCACTAAATCGCACGTTGCTACTAATTGACAGCCAGCGGCAGTGGCTAAGGCGTGGACTTCGGCGATGACGGGCTGCGGAATATTTTGAATGGTATTCATTAACTCTACGCAGGTGTCGAAGATTTTCCGGTAATCGTTAACGCTGCGATTCGTCATTTCGGAGAGGTCGTGTCCAGCGGAAAAGGCCGGCCCTGCGGCGGCTAAAATGACAACGTGTGTATCGTGCAAAGCGCCAATTTCGCGGAAGGTTACAATCAATTCCTGCATTAATTCCAATGAAAGCGCATTCCGTTTTTCGGGGCGATTCATGGTGATGCGTGTGATGTAGTTGGTTGTTTCGACGAGTAAAAAAATTGGCTTCATAATCGCTCCGGTTTTGGGTATTGACCAATGCGAATTATGAAGCCTGTGCTGAGTGAAGACAAATGATCATTATTTCTTCATGGTTGGCGAATTGTGCCCTGCAACGCAGCGCCATTGCCCATTAAGATTCACGAAGGTGTCGGTAAAGGCTTCTGTCCCGCTGATGTTTTGCCCTTTGTATTTGCCCTTGACGGTTTGTTTGCCCATCACAATCGCGGTATCACCGTAAACTTTGACGTGCAAATCTGACATCGAAACGTCTTCAAATTTGTAGTTACCCGCTTTGACATCTTTGATCAAATCAGCGCGTCCAATCATCACGCCATTCGCCATCGTCCACATCCAATCTTCTGCCATAACCCGTTCGACAAAGCCGACGTCATCTTTCACCATCGCTACGGTTCCATCTTTTTCAATTTGCAGAACCGCTTTTTCAATGTCTGCCGTAGACATTTTAGGAACTGTTGGGCTGGGCATTGGTGTACTGGTAGTTGCTGTTTGTTGTGGGGCAGTGGCGCAGGCTCCGACGAACAACGCTACCAGAGCTAACAAAATTAATTGGTGTCGCATGTGAAATCTCCTGTGAAGGTAAAGTTATTGGTTTTGTACTATCTACAATTGTACTACTACGCGGAAAAATTGCCAGCGGATTTCACTACTTTTATTTTGCTTGGAGGAACATAAATCTCCGCTGATATGAGCGGAAAATTTTACAGTAAACTTTCAAGCGTAAGTTTGACATCTGCGTCTTTCCACGCCGTTTTAAATTCAGTTTCGACCCAGGTGGTGGCATCCTGTTTGCTTTGTGCTTTCAGGCTTTCCAGCAAGCCAAAAAGTGTCCGTCCACTGCGCGGATTTATTTTTAAATCTTCCCGGAAAATTTTCTCTGCGGCGACGGCCTCACCATTCAATAACAACGCCGCCCCCAATGATTCACGCACTGGGAAATACCAGCCCGGCGGTTCGTCATAATTGAGAGCGTCCTGCGCGACAACGGCTTTGCGCCACCTCTCAATCGCAACGGTTTTGTTTCCCTGTGTCCACGCGATACGGGCTGCCAGCACGTGTTCCGCAACCGCTAAAACATCTTTCGCCGGGTTCAATCCGAAGGGAGTTTCGCCCGGCAATTTTTTTACGATCTCACTAAATATTTTTTGTTCCTGTTGTGCTTCCACAACTTTGCCTGTCGCCGCCAACGCTACACCGCGTGCGTAATGCCAGACAGTATTGGCGAGGGCAAGAGATTTGTCTGGCGCAGGCAATTTCAGCATCTCGTCCCATTTATTAAAGCGCAGTAACACGAACATTGGATAGGGTAAAAAGCCTTCGACCATGGGCATTTCTTTGACGTGTTGTTGGACGTTTGCTTGTAATTCGCGGGCGGCACGATTGGCTTCGGCGTATTGTCCGGTACGATTGAAATTCTCGACTTGAAAATGCAGGTTGTGACTGAAATACATTGCCGGATACATGCCATTTGCGCCAGATGCTTTGATGTACTGCCGATCTACGGCAGCCGCGTCAATATTGACTTTGGCGGCTTGTGCGTAATCTCCGGTGCGAATGTAAATATGTCCTGGCATGTGAACTAAATGCCCGGCTGCCGGAGTCAGTTTTCCTAATCGTTCTGCGCTCGGCAAACCACGTTCAGGCTGGCGCGAAGCTTCGACGGCGTGAATGTACAAATGATTCGCGCCAATATGTTGCGGGTCGCGGCGCAAGACATCTTCCAGTACGCGGACAATTTCTTCGGTATTGCCAAGCGGTTTGCCATCTTTCGCCCATAATTGCCAGGGCTGCACGTTCATCAAACTGTCGGCGTATAACGTCGCTGCGTCAAGATCATCAGGATATTCTTTGGCAAGTAATCGCATCGCATCGCTATATATAGATGCAAGTTTTTTTACATTTGGATTTGGCTCAATGGAAAATCGTGTTTTTAAGGCGTTGATATAAGCGCGTTCAGTAGCAGGCGTTGTGTATGCGCGAGCGTCGTGAACATTGAACGCAGATTTATTGTGAGCTTGAATGATTGCATCGTATGCGTCCTTCATTCGCTGCCTGTCAATAATTGATTCATTGTAGTTTGGCCCAATAGCTAGTGCATAGCCCCACCAAGCCATTGCCAAGCTTGGGTCAATCTCCATTGCACGTTTGAATGATCGCGCCGCTTCTTCGTGATTGAAGGCGTAAATCAACGTCAAGCCCTGATTGAAAAATTTCTGTGCCTCGACATTTCTGGTCGAAACGGGATGATGCAAATTGCCCAGCCCGCTCATTAACGTGGCGGGCTTTGTTGCCGGAGCCGTTTGATGATTGTGCTGAGCAAAAATCGTCCCGGTAAGGCTGAAAATAATAATCAAAGCACTCGTAGTTTTCATCTGTTTATCTTCCTTATGAATTAGGTTGACTATACTTTTTGTAATTCTCAATCTGGTAATACGGCGAATATTATCACCTGGATTGTAAAAATTTTCAGTGGTAACTTAAAATTGCTGACATTAAGAGCTAAACTAACTGCCTTCAGACATACAGTTGACAGCGGCAGAAAAGTTGATTGAGATACAAACTAGCTGCGCAAAAATTTACGATTTCAGATGCGATGGCGCGGAAAAATATCTGCAAATTTTATCAATCACGGAGACTATCATGAAGTTACGAACCCTGACGACGATGTTTTTATTGACGCTTTTCGGCGCGAGTGTTTTGGCGCTTGATCCGAACTTTGACAAAAAAGTGAAACACGATTTCGCTGACAGCAACGGCGTGAAAATTCATTTCGCCAGCCTCGGCAAAGGCCCGTTAATCGTAATGATTCATGGCTTCCCGGATTTTTGGTACACGTGGCGCGACCAGATGAATGCACTCTCGAAAAATTATCAGGTCGTTGCGATTGACCAGCGCGGCTACAATTTAAGCGACAAACCAAAGGGCGTAGAAAATTACGACATGACGCTGCTGGTCGGTGATGTCGCGGCGGTCATCAAGCACCTCAAACGTGACAAAGCAATTATCGTTGGACATGATTGGGGCGGCGCAGTGGCGTGGACATTTGCAATGATGAAACCGGAGATGACGGAAAAGCTCATCATCCTGAATTTGCCGCATCCGAAAGGCCTGGCGCGGGAATTAGCAAATAATCCGGCGCAACAAAAAAATAGCCAGTACGCCCGCAATTTTCAGCAGGAAGGGTTTTACAAAAATCTCAAAGCTGAACAATTGGCAGGCTGGGTGAAAGACCCGGAAGCAAAAAAGAAATACATCGAAGCGTTTCAGAAATCTGATTTCGAAGCGATGCTGAATTATTACCAGCGCAACTATCCGCGGGAACCTTATGATCAGCCCAACCGTTTCCCGGACATTAAAGTCAAAGCCTCCGTGCTGATGATTCACGGCCTGGGTGATACGGCGTTGTTGCCTGGCGCACTCAATAATACGTGGGATTGGCTGGAGAAGGATTTAACGCTTGTGACGATTCCCGGCGCGAGCCATTTTGTCCAGCAGGACGCCTCGGAGTTGGTGACGCGTTCGATCAAAATGTGGCTGGGGCGTTAAGTAGCAACAGCAAGGGGCGGGACAAGCCACTACCCTTACTTAGATAGATCAGGTTGTAAACCGAGTGCAGAAACTCACAAATTCCTGCGCCTTCTTTACTGCCGAATTTGCTGCTTCTTCGCTTGCCGCGCTGCTTTTTATTGCTTCAAATTCTGAAGATAAATTTGGCCACTCACCTTTCGTCAAACCTGATAACACGTAAATATTTTCAAATTCCCATAACGCTTCGAGCGAAGTAAACGGGTCAACAAGTTGCGCGTATAAAGGTACACGTGCGGCGGCGGCGGCGGCTTCATACGCCTCAAGCAAAGCCTGCTCGTAATTTTTGTGATGAATATACGCGGCAGCTTGCGTCAGGCGTTTTTGGGCGTCTTCGATGACGGGGACGACTTCGGCAATCGTCGTTCCGGCGCATTCGCCACGCACTCCGGTGCGCACCGTGAAGCGTTCGTTTTCGTGATCGTAGTCATCGTAAAAGTTTGGATTTTCTTCATACGAAGGAATGGCGCGGAGCGGCGCCAGCACTTCTTTGACGCGCTGATTGCCGATGCGGGCAATGAACGAATTAAAATCTTCGTCAGGATTTTTTTCGGTTTTGTGCAGATTGAGCAGGGACTCTACGACCTGCACGGAAGCGCGCGCCGGGAATTTGCCGACAATTTTTCCGGCCTTCGGATGACCGTGATTTGACTGGCCTCCGATGAATAAAATGTGCGAAGGAACGTTGCGTCCGTCGTGCGAAACGGCGGCGGCGTGAAAGCCAATATTTGATACGGCGTGTTGTGCGCAACCGTTCGGGCAGCCTGAAATTTTGATGCGCAGATCACGATTTTCTTCACGATAGGCGGCAAGTGATCCGTCAAAAAATGCTTCGGAAATTGCGCTGCCTAAACCTCGCGCTGAAGCAATGCCTAAACGGCAGGTATCGGCTCCGGGGCAGGCAGTCACGTCGGCAATCGTTTCGGCTCCGGCATCGCCGAGCGCAACTTTTTGTAAGGCTTGATAGAGCGCAGGCAAATCTTCGACGCGCACCCAGGGCAAAAACATATTTTGCTCAATCGAAACGCGCAATTCACTGGCTGAAAATTGTCGTGCGATCTCGGCTAAATCACGTGCTCGGTCGGCGGTCACATCGCCTAATTTTGTGCGGACATGCGCACCGCGAAAACCTTTGAGACGATGTGCGATCACAGAATCTTTCGCCCATTGCTGATAATTTTGATCGTCAGTAATTGGATTTAAGACGTTCAAATTTTGCGTGGTATTCAATGAAACGGGAACGTGCGCTGCTTTCAAAAAATCTGATAAAGGCGGTAATTCGCCAATGATTTTGCGCTCGGCATCTACGGCTGCTTTAAATTTTTCCCAGCCCATCGAATTGACCAGAAATTTCATCCGCGCTTTCATGCGCTGTTTCCGTTCGCCGTAGCGGTCAAAAATTCTAATCACCGCCGTCGTGAAATTGAACATTTCTTCGACAGGCAAAAACTCAGCATAGACGTGCGCCAGAATCGGAGCGCTGCCCATGCCTCCGCCGACGTGAACGCGGAATCCGCGCTGCTCAACTCCATCAACAATCTGCGTTCGGGCGTGAAAGCCGAGATCGTGAAACGACAACGCCGAATGGTCATCAGCGCAACCTTCAAACGCGAATTTCATCTTGCGCCCCATATTCTGGTTGTGTTTATTGCGCAGCAAAAAGCTAAATAACGCATTGGCGTAGGGATACACATTGAAGGCTTCGTTGTCTGAAATTCCGGCGCGATAACAGGCTGTGATGTTGCGGACAGTATTGCCGCAGGCTTCGCGGGTCGTGATGCCAACTTCATTTAATGAACGCAACAACGCCGGAGCATTTTCGAGTTCGAGATAATAAAGCTGCGCGTCTTCGCGGGTCGTGAAATGGATAAAGCTACTCGCGTATTTATCCGCGACATCAGCTAAACGCGTCAATTGATCGGCGGTCAAATAGCCGCCAGGAATTTTGATGCGCTGCATTTGTACGCCGTCCTGACGTTGCGCATAAGTGCCGAATTGCAGGCGGAGTTTTTGCATCTTGGTTTCGCCGATTAACCCAAGACGGAATTTTTTGATTTGCTGTTCGTAATGCTCCATCTCGTCGGAAACAGTATTATTGATGGTTACGAGACTGGTTGAGTGTGCTTCCATGGTTTTCCTGATTTAATAAATTAGTGCGAAATAAAAACGCCTCGGTTCCAGGTGTGGAACCGAGGCGTTATATCCATTTTTGCTGTTGTTGTCTTCAATTTGAGAAGATCGCTGGCACGGATAATCGGTTCCACTGAACAGAAGTCGGATAACAGCAACAACAACACGGCATCAGTTTGATGGTGCTGTCGGTGAGTGATTTGATTTGGTTCACGGAATGATTCATAGCGCTTAACAACAGAAAATTAACCTTACTGATTGGATGGCGGATTGTCAACATCGTAATTGAATCTGTGCCGGGAAAGTCAGGTGAAGACGACACAATTGCGCTGCGCAAATTCATTCATCCACGCCGGAATTTCTGACAATTTATTCCAGCGCAAATCCAATTTTTCCAGCTTGGGCAATTCCCGCAGCATCGCTGGAAAATCGGTCAATTTATTGGCACGCAAATCCAGATAGCGAAGGTTTTTCAAATTAGAAATA
>JANMKB010000138.1:0-13117 GCA_031371805.1 Blastocatellia bacterium
GCGGAATGGGGCTTCCCGACGCGCTCACATCCGTTTGATGAATTGTGGGAACTTAACACGAAAAAGTGGCAATGGCGCGTTGCAGGAAAATTCGGACGAGGAAGAATTTATAGCGCGACGGCGGCGTTCGATAACAAAATCTGGATCATTGGCGGCGACGTAATCGAAGCCGATGGCACACGTCATGCTGTGACTACGGTGCAACTTTTTGATCCACGTAATTCGACTGTCAGCGCAGGTCTTCCAAATACAATTGCGCGTCCGATGCCGATGGCTTTAGCGGCAGGTGGACGGCTTTATGTGATGGGCAATGAACGCGATAAATACGATCAGCCGGGGCAAATGGAAAGCATCAGCGCAGGTGAAAAAGTTTGGCGACCCGAACCCGATGCACCAATGGGAATGGGGCCGCTGGCGGGAACTGTACTTGATGGAAAATTGTATGTTGCGGTGCGTGATCGTGGATTAGCAATTTTTGATACGGCAACAAAGCACTGGGAAGTTGACGTTTCATTCAAACCGCGCTCGTGTCAGATGACCGCCTATCACGGCGAAATTTGGATGATGGGCGGACGTGATACCGCAGGCGAAGATCAAACGCTGATTTATTCGCCACGCACAAAAAGCTGGCGACAAGGCCCGCGCTTGCCGCGTCCGCTCAGTTGGGGCGCAGCCGCAGTCGTCAACGGAAAGCTAATCGTCACGGGCGGCGCGGCAAGTTATGGCAAGGATTATTTATACAATGACAGCACGTTTGTGTTGCGCGATAAAGTAAAAGACCGTTCGAAATAAAAGAAATCAAAGTCATGAAAACCTTTCTATTATTACTGGCGCTACTAAATATCTGCGCGGTCGCGGCCGTTGCCGATACTTATCCACGACAACCGAAAGTGGATGCGCTGCATTACGCATTCCAACTCACGCTCAATGATGAGAATGACGAAATCTCAGGCGAAGCGATAGTCACGCTTCGTTTCACTGAAGCAGGCGTCACAGAAGTCTCACTCGATCTTGCAACAGTTTCCACTGGCAAAGGAATGACCGTTACGGAAGTGAAATCGGGCGCAACTTCGATTGCATACAAACATACGGATGATCGCCTCATTCTTAATTTACCTGCTCCATCGCAAGCAAATGAGCAGCGACAATTTACTGTGCGCTATCACGGTGTGCCTGCGAATGGCTTGCGAATGCTGAAGAATAAATTTGGTGAGCGCGTTTTTTTCAGTGAAAATTGGCCAAACAATGCGCGTCAGTGGTTGCCAATGATTGATCATCCCTATGACAAAGCGACCAGCGAATTCATCATCATTGCGCCGTCCAAATATCAGGTTGTAGCGAACGGTTTATTGTGGGAAGAAGTGGATCTTGGCAATGGACAACGGCTTACGCATTGGCAGCAATCAGTTCCTATTGCCTCGTGGCTGAACGCAATTGGTGTAGCGCAATTCGCAGTGCATTATGATGGCCTCGTCAAAGGCGTACCGCATCAAACGTGGGTTTATCGTCAAGAACGCACAATTGGCCCCGCGTGGTTCGAGACCAAGTCACGCCAAGCCATCGAATTTTTCAGCGAACACATTGGCCCCTATTCCTATGAAAAACTCGCCAACGTCGAGGCCGCAGGTTTTGGTGGCGGCACTGAACACGCCAGCGCCATCTTTTACGGCGAAAAATCTATCTTGGAACGCCCCGATACAGGCTTAGTCGCGCACGAAATTGCACACCAATGGTTCGGCAATTCGGTCACAGAAAAGGATTGGGATGATGTTTGGTTGAGCGAAGGGTTTGCCACATATTTTACATTGCTCGTCGCCGAGCATTATGAAGGGCGCGATGCTTTTGTCGCCGGATTGAAACGCAGCCGCGAGCAAGTCTTTACGCTCGAAAAACAAAATCCAGGCGTGGCTGTGCTGCATAACAATCTGGCAGACATGAAAAAGGTTCTGAACCGGATCATTTATCAAAAAGGCGGCTGGGCGCTGCATATGCTGCGTTACCAGCTGGGGACGGAAAAATTCTGGGCAGGCATTCGCGCTTATTATCAACGCTATCGCAACAGCAACGCTACGACAGATGACTTTCGCCGCGTGATGGAAGAGCATTCGGGCTTGGAATTGACCGGCTTCTTTCAGCAATGGCTGGCGCGCCCTGGCTCACCGGTCGTCGAAGGCGGCTGGCGTTACGATGCAGCAACCAAGCGTATCGTGATTGAACTTGCACAAATACAAACGAGTGAAGCTTATCGCCTCCCTCTCGAAATCGGCATCACGATTGACGCCACAACTAAAATCGAAAAGATTGAATTCAATCAGAAACAACAGCGTTTTGAATTCGCAACAGACAAAGAACCGACGTCAATTGCGCTTGATCCAAATACTTGGGTGTTGATGGATTCGCGCTTTAGTAAACGCTGAACACACTGAAATCACCAAGTAATCAGGGAAAAGTTCGCGTTACAGCACAGGGCGGTTTTGGAGCGCGGTTTGAATAAGAGTTATTGTTTGTTCAAGTTCAGCGCCGACTAATTCCAATCGTGGCGGACGCACACGTGCATTGCCCCTCTCGCTCTCTTGCTGCACCAGTTTTATCATTTTATCAGTTGCACAAATTTCGGCACAGTATCCAGTCGCAGCAAAGGTAAAAACCAATAATAAAGCGGCAACGCTTTTTCCATCTCGTCTTGCGTTGCGTAATTAAAAAGGTCTCCAGACTCTTTCGGAAAAGCATTCACCAGTCCGACAACCCAACCCACTGCACCAACGGGAATAGCTTCGACAATGGCATCGTCAACGCCAACAAATAAATCTAATCGTTCGCCAATCAACGCCTTGATTGATGACAGACGCCGCACATCGGTACTCGATTCTTTGACGGCTTGAAAATTCTCGAATTCGGTGGCAAGTTCCTAGATATGTTCGGGAATGAAATCTGTGCCATAAGCGACCGGATTGTTATAGAGCATGGAGGAAAGTTTTGTAGCCTGAAAACAGGCTGCGACGTGGGCTTTCATCTCGCGCCAATCGCCTTTGTACACATACGGCGGCAACACCATTAATCCCTGGCAGCCTTTATGCGCCGCAGTTTTTGCCCTACAAGCCAGGTAACCTGTTAGGCAACAAAGTCGTGATCAATACTTAAATCCGGGTTGAAACTGGTAGTGATTGCGGGCATTACGCCCCGCCATTTCATCGTCATGATTTTATCCTCAATGCCTGGTAATGATGTAAAGCGGACGTGCCTTGTCCCGCGCGTTACTGATGATTTGCAAGTCACGGTGATTGCAAATGCATGGCAAATAGCGCCGCTACACGTGAGATCATATCTGGTAATCGCGTCAACCTTTTTCCGTACATTGATCGGGGCACTTATTTCAGTATGTTTCTTGTCAGGCGAGACTTGATCAAGTAAACTTCCGCCATTGTTTCCATCATAACAACATATGCTGGCCGTCAAAACCTGGCTCTTTGTTGCGCTTATCGCAGTCACGATTTTTTACCTGATGACTTGGTTTCCTGCAATTCGTAATCGCAAAGGCAATGAAGCATTTGCGCCAACGCCCCTTCAGATAGGGATAGAATTCATTGCAAACTTTTTCAACACACCAGGGATTGGCTCGTTTGCGACGACCACCTCAATGTACAAATTCTGGCATCAGGTGCGTGACGAAGCGCTCCCCGGCACGCTCAACGTCGGGCACACTTTGCCCACAATCACACAAGCTTTCATCTATATGGCCATTGTCGAAGTAGACATCCTGACTCTGATTTTATTGATCCGCAGCTTTGGGGGCCAGAAGAAAATTTGTACATTCGTTACGAAGACGTCATTGTGATTACAGCAAATGGGTATGAAAATTTCACAGATTTTTTGCCGACTGGATTGAATGAATTGGAAAAGCTGGTAGGGCAAGGGAATTATTTATGAAAATTATGAGCTATTTTTCGCACCATTCTTATGTTTGTTTTGGGCGAACCGTTATTGTCAGTCTATTAATCGCGGGGTTCGCGCTCCTGCCTGCACTGGCTCAAACAAAACGCTATGAACCTAAATGGGAATCACTTGACGCACGACCTACGCCGGAATGGTTTATTGACGCGAAATTCGGCGTGTTTATTCATTGGGGACTTTATTCAGTTCCCGCTTATGGACAAGTCGGCGAATACGCCGAATGGTATTGGAACCGCATCTCTGGCACTGATGCGAAATTTGCGCCGTGGCGTGAGTTTCATAAGAACAATTACGGCTTCGATTACAAGGATTTTGCGCCGCAATTTAAGGCCGAACTTTATAACCCGAAACAGTGGGCTGATATTTTCAAACGCGGCGGCGTCAAATATGTCGTGCTGACTTCCAAACATCACGAAGGCTTTGCCCTCTGGCCCAGCGCCGAAGCGAGCCGCACGTGGGGGCGTCCGTGGAATGCCGTAGAAACGGGGCCAAAACGCGATGTGCTGGGCGATTTGGCAACTGCTACGCGCGACGCAGGAATGAAATTCGGGTTCTATTATTCGCTCTATGAATGGTACAACCCGCTCTGGAAAGCCGACCGCGCGCGCTTCGTCCGCGAGCATATGTTTCCGCAATTCAAAGACGTAGTCACACGCTATCAACCCTCAATTATTTTCAGCGATGGCGAATGGGATATGCCTTCGAAAGACTGGCACAGCGAAGAATTGCTCGCGTGGCTTTTCAATGAAACTGCCAATAAAGATGAAGTCGTCATCAATGATCGTTGGGGCAAAGATTCACGCCACAAACACGGCGGCTATTGGACTACAGAATATGCGGCGGGCTTGAAAGACGGTTCGCATCCGTGGGAAGAAAGTCGCGGGATGGCATATTCCTACGGCGTCAATCGCGCTGAACGTGTTGGCGATTACAAAACCGGACGCGAATTTATTTTCACGTTAATTGATTTAGTAAGTCGCGGCGGAAATTTATTGCTCGACATTGGCCCGAACGGCGACGGCACGATTCCACCGCTGATGGAACAACGCCTGCTCGAAATCGGCGATTGGCTGAAAGTAAACGGCGAAGCCATTTACGGCACGCGCACCGCCGGGCGATCAAGCCAATGGAGCGAAGGCAACCGCCCCGATCAGCAATACGGCGAATTCATGGTGAAGTACAAACTAATGGATCAGCTCGGACAACAACCCAAAAACGGCATTGCCGTCAAGCAGGTTTTCTTCACGAAAAAAGCCGATGCGTTGTATGCGATCACTTCCGGCTGGCCTGGCAAACAACTCGTTCTGCGAAATATCAAAGCACCTGCCAGCGCCAAAGTCGAAATGCTTGGCGTAGCGGGAACGCTGAAGGCTTCGCTGAAAAAAGATACGCTTACGATTACAATGCCCGACCTCGCCCCCGATCAGGCACCGAGTCAGCATGCATTTGTGCTGAAGATCAACGGCGCTGAAGTATTGCCGGAAAAATAAAGCCTGTACAAATGTGCGATGTCACGCCATCCACGCGTCATGGATGGCGTGACATCGGAAGCACGATAATTATGGTGCGGCTTCAATGTTGAGAATGAAGCGGTATTGGTCTTTGCGCAGGACACCGAGTTTGAATTCAACGCTAATCGTTGCGCCGATGAGCAGGTCAGGTCCCTGGAATTGTTGGTGTATGTCCGCCGCAGGACGAGCGTCCCAAATGTGCCGTTGGTGAGAGGCGTCGTATCGCGCACCTGATTGGGAAGCGCTGAAGTCGCGGTCAGCGGATCAAATAACGACTGGATAATCTGGCTGTTCATTTCTACCGTATTGGAAAGATTCGCTGGCCCCGGTGTGCCAAGTTGCACGGTGACACCATTGATCGCGCCGCCTGCCGGACTCACTATACCAATCACAAAATGGATTGCGAAAATTTAAGCACGCCGAAATTATAAGTCAGCAAAGTTTCTAACTCGGTTTTGTAATCTTTGATTTTAGGGAAAAATTCTTCTACTTTTTCGCGGAAGTATTTGGCTGTTCCGTAGAAGTTGTTTTTCAACACTTTTTTCTTCATAAACTTCCATAATCGCTCGATTAAGTTCAAATTCGGAGCAGCGGTCGGCAACCAAATGATCTCGCTGTGCTCGTCTTCGATCAAATGATCCGCGATTAACTTCTTGAAATAGCTCGCATGTAAATATCCTGATTTTCCTCGCGCTCGGATTCCTTTTGCCTGGTTCTCCGAGAAAATCTTTCGCCGCTTCACAAGCTATCGTTTTGTATTCTTTGGTGATGATTTCCGTGCCTTCATTCAGGTTTAACGCTCCCAAAATGTTCATCCGCGTTCGTCCCGAATTGCTTAATACTTGATGTTCCGTGCCTTTTTCGAGCCAGATGTAACTCGCTTCGCGATGCAACGTCGGATGCACCGCAGCAATAAATCAATGCACTTCATCAGCCTCTTTTTCCGCTTGCAACTGCTCGAATTTCTCGATCAATGCGGTCGGGGCAACCTCATTAACTTTCATCGGAAGCTGTTTCGTTTTCTTATCAACAAACCCGATTCGGTGCAGCAAATCGCACCTTCCTTGCGGTGTATATTCGATTCCAAACTTGTTTTTAACCCATTCGCAGACTTCTTGCGCCGTTTCAAAAAGCCTTGTTTTCCACTCGTTTCGCAAAGCGGTTAACTGCCCTGGATGCAATTTTCCCAAATAGCCAGGATAATTCCGGAGTACCAACTTGAACTGTGGCAGCATTGGCAGCCGTAATTCTGGCAGACCAACTGGTTGGGCTACTCAAGGTAAACGGCCTGGTCAAATTCCCAACCGTTCCGTGAATTTACCTGAGCGCAAATTGTGGTAGTTGTTTTGCTTTCGCCCCCAGCCCGACAAACTGAATCCGCCCAAAATTGCCAGGCAAAACAGCGCACAGATAACGATTTCGCGGTGGGGAATTTTATGCAGAATGCTGTTCGCCCGCATTTGGAGGTTGGTTAAAATTAGGCAGGTAGTGTTGCGCTTCAGAAAATGAGAGAATTTTATAAAAATATATCCAGTAAGTATTGTTTAGTCAGGGAAAAAATACGTCGGAAAATAGTTCGGGGGGAACGCTTCAAGAAAAGGCTGCCCCTGATATTCGAGCCACGCATGACCGGATAATTTTTGCGCTTCCGCACGTTGCACACCAAAAACTATGCGCGTGGCAATTCCGCTCAAGGCTAAAAAACGGTACAGAACAATCGCACGTTTCCAGCACGTTGGGGTAAAGGCCAAAAAATTTAAGTTGAGAATACGATCTAATAATTTTGCCAGATGTGCAGGAGAAGCCGTGCGTTGTTGTGAAATGTGTCCGGGTGTGATGATTTGCAAGACGCGTTGCAATGACCAGAATTTTACGAGCAGGGAGAGCAACATTACCCAGGCTGCCATTTGCAACAACAGCAAAATGTTGTTTGGTTCAGCGCGTAAAAAACGGCAGGCCGAAAAAAATAATGGTGGGCGCATGTGCCTTAATTATCCTAATGTCAGTTGCCGTACTTGCAGGTCATGCATTAATTGCGCAGTGTGCGCGGAAATTTCTTCGGCGCTGACATCGTAAACATCCGTTACCTGCTGGATGATTTGCGATAAATCCAAGCCCTGTTCGATGCCGCGCCAAATCAGCAACGCCGTTTCATTCAACTGGAAATAGCGTTTGCGCCGGACGTCAATCAAGACACCGGCTCCATCATCGAATTCCGTGAGGATAATATGATCGTTATTTTTTGCCATGTGAGGAAGCTCCTGATGAGGCGGAAACTGCGAGTGCGGTAGCTTGTAAGACAGGCAGAAAGCGTTTTTTCTCAGCTTCATTTTGCCACGGTATTTTGCCGAAACTTTGCAGGCAAAACAGACAGGGCGATCCCGTGTACAAATCCACTTTGCCATTCATTTGCATTTGTTGCGCAAGCGCATTTTGACGCCGTAAATTTTGGGCAGCAGCGATTTGTTGCAAACGCGCAAACGCCGTCGTGAAATTTTCCCGAGTCAGATCTGCCGCGACATCGGATTCTTCAGCCGTCCCGCGATAGCCGGATAAATTACAGCACAGCGTCAAGCGTCCGCGATAATCTATGTTACAATTTGTGCCTGCCAGAGCAGGACATGGCGCGGTCGGATTTGTGTCGTGGCTGCCAATCGTAAAGCCGACGGGAATTTTTAAGATGTGATTCAAACTGCCGATTTCGTGTTCCGCTTCGGTGCGTTCGTCCAGGCTCAGTGCGAGTTCATTTTCATGTTCAGACGAAGTTGGCAGCAGGTGCGAGAATTGCACATTCACCGCGCCCAGACGCGCCGCGAGCAACGTGATAGCTTCCAGTTGCGGCACTGTGTCACGACGAATTCCAACTTTGAGTGCGAACGGAATACCGCTGACAAAACAACGCGTAATCGCACTCATCACACGGGCAAACGATCCCTGCCCGCGCCATCGGTCATGCGCCTCAGCGGTTGTGCCATCCAAACTAAACGCGACGACTTCAACGGCCTGACGATGCGCAAGAATGCTTTTGTAGATACGATCAAAATGCCAGCCATTGGTGACGAAGCTGCAAGTCAAATTGCTTGCCGCAACGAGGCCGAGAATGTCTGAAAAATTTGGATGTAAAGTAGGTTCGCCGCCGGTGAAAGAAAAAGAGGTGAGGCCGCAATTGGTTTGCGCTTCTCCAATAATTTTGCGTAATAAATCCAGTGGGAAAAATTGTGCCTTGCTGTGGTGCAAAGCGTCTTCATCGCGCAGGCAATAGCCACAGCGCAAATTACAAATATTTGCCAATTCGACGGTCAGGGAGAGGTTGTTGGATTGATTTGTGAACAAGGTGAAGAATCCTAAATTGCCGGGACTGTGAAAATTTAATAGAGGAGGCTTTGCGCGGCGCAAAGCCTGTCGCCACCATGGCTGGTTGCGCTACGCTATCGCAGCCTACTGTACATACGCACGCAATAACTCATTCGCCAGTTCTGGTTGCAGCAACAAATCGCGTCCGGCGTACAAACGAAAAGCGCGACCCTGATGCGCTAATTGGGTGAGTATTTGCGTATGATGGTGCGCTACGACGGGGTCATAACAAAGCCACGATGACTGGCGGAGTAAGCCCATCATTGCGGCGCTGCTGGAAATTGCTTCAATGCGTGTTTGTGATTGGTGCGTCAGTTCGGTAAAAAATAATGTCTGTGGTTGACACGAAGCGGCGGCATTAGTCACAAATAAATTCTGTGGATCGAGATACTGCTTGGCGGCCTTGTCACCGGATGTCTGGTGTGATTGTGTGGCAAAACACGCCTGCAACGTTTCGTCGGTCAATGCAAATACGCGCCGTAAGCCCCAGGCGGTCACAGCTTTTGCGGCCTGTTGTAACAACACCAAATCATCCGTCAGATATGACCAGCCACTGCTTGCCAAACGCGTTGCCAGGGTGGATTTTCCGCTGCCGGAATCTCCGATCAGTAAAACTCCATGGTTAGTTGAGGGAGCAATCAATCCGGCAGCATGCAATTCGTAAAACCCGCGTCGTCGTAAGGCCGAGGGCAAGGCATAGGCGATTATCATCTCCAGTCCGGCAGCCTGCGGGTCAAACCAAATCTTAACGACATTGGTCGTTGGTGCACTGAGAAAAATTATAGCTCCGGCAATTTTCAGCCACACCGTTTCTTCATCAACCCAGCATTGTCCGTGTTCAATTTTCTCCGGCGCTAATCCGGCGGGAACGGCTGGCGGCCTTTGCTGACAGTACAATTCGATTGTCCCTGCGATGACTTCCTCAGAGGTTGCCAGCCAGGCAGTAAGGCAATATTTATGGGCAAACTCTGCCCATAAATTACCTGCCTCGTCACTGTCGGTAAAAACCGCAAGCGTACTATCAGCAATCCGATAAGTGCGCAGGTGACTGGTTTGCCCCTGCCGTACAGGCAGCACTTTTGTACTCATAAATACAACGCCTGTTAACTGTGTTTGCGCTGTCCTTTATCGTTCAGGAAACTCCCGACGTTGGCCGCCTGGAAAAAGAATTTCGTGGTTTCCAATAAGCCTGCCGGTTCAGACAACACGGGCTTGAGATATTTTTTCTTTGCCCCTGGCGCAATGGGAGTTTGTGGCTGGCTGGCGGACATTTCAATGTTGGCGGGAGAGTGATTTTTGTTCACGGAGTGTCCTTTTTGGTTCGAGAGCTGGTTTTTCTAATAACAAGCGTAAGGGCTTGTCGAGGGAGTTTTGCAGGTTGCGACGGTAATAGAGTTGCGCTCCGGCGGGGAGCGTCCGTAATAATTCAAGCGGGGTAACGGCCTGTAAATTCAAATCAATCAGGTCGGTGGTTTCGGCGCGCAATTCAAACGGCAGGCCATACGAATCCGCAATTTTGTACATCACAACGGTCAGTGGTTGCTGCCGCGCACGCACACTGAGCAGTCCCTGGGTAACAGAAATTTTTAAGGGTGGCTCTTCGCCCGTTTTAGTTTGTTGCGCCGTTTCCGTGCCGCCGTTTTCCGTATCGCCTTCGAGCAGAAACGCCTGGGCGCGTGGTTTGATATTCACGTCAGCGGCAGGCTGTTTTTCTGTCCGCGCCTGTAAAAAAATCCCGACACACTGCGGTTGCGTATGCCACCCGCCATTGATGACATAATCGGCATAGCTTTGCGGTGCGAGTTCCGCCAGCGCCGTTTCCAGCGGTGCATCAGAAAATTTTGCCGTCACGCGTTCAGTCCGCAGCTTCGCGCTGAGCGTAATCGGCACCCCGATTTTTTGCGTCAACTGCTTCACGATTTCTGTTAATGGCGCACCTTCGGCATGTAAGGTGACGGTGAGCTTGGCGCCTTTAGTAACAGCCAAATCGAATTTTGGTTTTAGTTGTGCGCCGCGCTCTGTTTGCCCGTAAACTGTCGGCCAAAAATTACCAATCACACTCAGCGCAAACAGCCAGAAAAATAAATTTGGTTTGCGATAGTTCATAATTTACGTATCCTGAAAATTTCTGTCCCGTCAGTATTATTTGGCCTCAATATTGACGATGAAGCGATACGGCCCTTTGCGCTTTACGCCTAATTTGAATTCGACATTGACAGTTGCGCCCGCTGCCAAAGGTGTGCCAGGTGTGATTGCCCCGACCAGCAGCGTGGAATTCACGCCGCCACCATTCGGCTGCGCGGGTGGTGTTTCCAACGTTAGTCCCTGTACCGGTTGCCCGCCAATTGTTGTGCCACCAGAATCCAGCACACGCAAATCCGCCTCTCCTCCCGTTGCAGCATTCGTGATGTCAATCACGCGAAAGCGCAATTTCGTCAAAGGAACACTCGTGCTGTTGGTGAAGGCGCGTCGTAAGACGAGTGTGCCAAACTCACCATTTGTAACGGGCGTCGTATCTCGTACCTGATTGGGGGCGGCATTCGCGGCAGCACTACCATCAAAGAGCGCACTCAACAACTGACTGTTGCGCTCGCTCGGACTTAGCGAGCTTTGCGGCCCTGGTGTTCCTGTTAATGCGCCCACATCATTGATTGTGCCACCTGCCGGACTGACCAGCATAAAATCATTGGTGTTATCGTTGGTATCCACGGGAACGCCATTTTGCATGTTTCGTACCCAGGCATATTCGCCATTCGTAGTGCCAAGCAGGGATAGCCCTGAGCCTTCGCGGAAGAGGTTCGATTGTGTGCCGAATGTCTGCCAGCCAACTGCATCAATTACCGTCGTATTATTAAAATTTGCGCTGTTGCCCGTATTGAAAACAGCGACGCCAGAATCATCGGCAATGTCTGCTGTGTACGTGGCATCACCCGTCGTGCCGAGGCTATAACCATTCGGGGAATTATTAACAAGCAGGTAATGACCTTTCGGAGGAATCACCGTTGTGTTGGGAATCGTGTAAAGGATCGTCGAGGAATTGCCATCCGCCGCCAGCGCTGCGACTGCCCAGCCGGCTGAACCATCCGTCGTCGTGACCGTGATGTTATTGCTGGTGGTGTTCATCAATTCAAGATATTCGTCGAGTTCGGGTTGAAGTGAATTGCCACGCAAACGCAATTCGCGGATGACCAGACCGAGCGTGTTGGCGTTGCTACCGCCACCTCCGCCTGTCACCGTTAACGCGACCTCATTGGTGTAAGCCCCGCTGCCGCAATTGCCAAAGCGACCACGATACACATTTCCGTTTTGTGACAAGGCCGCCGGAAAAGTCAGTGAAGCGGAGGTTGCGCCGGAAACATTCGTCCAAAAATTACCACTACCGGAGCGTACCTGCCATTGGATGACCGTGGCGTTGTCGGCTGCCGCCGCGAAGGTAACGCCCTGCCCTGCCGTGACCGTTTGCGCGGTGGGTTGCGTCGTAATAATTACGGCCTGCGCCGAAGTCGGCGTGACGAGCAGTTGCGCCGCGTCAGAAGTCGTGACTCCATTGTCATCAGTAATCACCACGGAGTACGAACCGGAATCGCTGACCGCCGCCGAAAGAATCGTCAGTCCCGCTGTCGTGACACCGGAAATCGTGCCACCATCAGACAAGTTCACACCATCTTTTTTCCACTGATACGTAACTGTGCCAGTGCCACCGGCAATAACCGTAAAATTGACCGCCGAAGCAAGACAGATGGCGCGGTCAATCGGTTGTTGCACGATGCCGGGTGGCGGCGTCAGATCAAGGCTGAATAATTCGCTTCCTGTTTCCGCAGCGCGTAAGGAGAAAAATAGTGCGTCACCGATGACCGCAAAGGGACTGCCAAAACCACTGCTACCGCCGCCAAATTTTGCGGGCGGGCGACCAGCAGATTTACGCGGTTTACCTTTTCCTGCCGGCAGGCTTTCCTGACCGCCGCCAGTGTTTATCACTACGCCCGGAAATTTAACTGTCCCTGCCGCTGTGCCGTTACTCTTCCACAGTTCATTACTGGTTCCGTCATAGGCGGTGAAATAAAGTACGCCATTCACATTTGTCAGATAACTGGGACGGGAGCTATTGAAATCACCCGTATAAATGTCTTTCACCAGCACTGTCCCCACCACCGTGCCGCCACTCTTCCACAATTCCTGACCATTGGTTCCGTCATCGGCGGTGAAATACAGTGTGCCATTCACATTCGTCAGATTGGAGGGAGAGGAATTGCTGGTGCTGACAACAACCGTACCCGTTTCTGTGCCGTCACTCTTCCACA
>JANMKB010000349.1:0-10683 GCA_031371805.1 Blastocatellia bacterium
ATATTGGTTACTTGCCTCTCACAGTGTCGTACTACCTTATCCTTCTGCCATCGCCTGTCAACCGCAACAAGGCATCTGGCAGCGCGTCCCGCGCCCGTTGAGGAATGTGTGACCGCCATTGAATTCGTGGTAATGAACCATTCATCATTGACAACGCCTGTGGTTTGTTTCTGGAAGCCCTGCGAAAAGGCCGTTTTGTGAACAACGTCATTGCCGAAAATGATGTGGCGCTGCAAATTTTCGGGAGTGCTGATCAGTGCGAATTTGTGGGGAACAATTTCGTTGAGAATTTAAGCCCGTTGCAATTGGTCGGCACCAGCACGAACACGCGGTGGCAGCAAAATTATTGGAGCGATTACGAAGGATATGATCTGGACACCGACGGCGTTGGTGATGTCGCGCACAAAATCCAAAATGTATTTGAATATTTAGAAGGCAATTATCCGCGCCTGCGGCTTTATTTTAACAGCCCCGCCGCCCAGGCTTTAGCGACCGCAGAAAAAACTTTTCCGATTATCAAAGGCTCGGCGCTGGCAGACCCCATGCCAAAGATCAAGCCGGCAATTTTTCCTTATCCTTTCGTGGCAACAGCACCAAAGCACCAGCCACAATTTCTTTTAGCCAGCCTTTCGTTATTGATGTTTGGGATGGCTGCGGTCGTAATCTGGAAAGGGCGCAGACGATGATTCAGGTCAATCAACTGACAAAAAAATTTGGCGCATTCACCGCTGTCAACGAGGTGTCGCTGGCAATTCAAGCGGGCGAGACATTTGCCCTGCTGGGGCCAAATGGCAGCGGTAAAACTACGGCGCTGAAATGTCTGGTCGGATTGATGCCGCCAACCGCAGGCAATATTACGATTGCTGGCCTTGATGTCTGGCAAAACCCGCGCCAGGCCAGAAGGCTGCTGAGTTACTTACCACAGCAGGTAAATTTCCATGATAATCTAACCGCGCGTGAAGTCCTGCAATTTTTTTGCAAGCTGCGCAAATTGCCCGTGACACGGATTGACGCTGTGCTGCAAAGCTCCAACTTCAGTTTTAATGGTTTCACCGATAAGCCGGTTAATCAATTTTCTGGTGGTATGGTGCAACGTCTCGGCTTAGCCGTAGCCTGTTTGCCGGACGCGCCGATTTTGTTACTGGATGAACCAACCGCGAGTCTTGACCCGGAACGGGCACTGCAATTTCGCGCCTTTTTACGGACGCTCAAACAAGCCGGAAAAACAATCGTCTTTACTTCACACGTCCTGGCTGATGTCGAGCAATTAGCTGACCGCGTCGCCATTTTGGTTGAAGGGAAATTAGTCGCGCTGGAATCCGTCAACGCCTTACGCGCCGGGTTGAGGCTGAATAGTAAAATGCGAATTGAGCTGAGCAACTCCACAGAAAATTTAATCAAAGCAGCACAGGCTGCGGGTGCAAATGGCGTCACGCTTGAGCCGCAGGCAATGTTGCTCACTTCTGCCCCCGAAGCACGCCTGAAAATTCTGGCAGCAGTACAAAGTGCTGGTGGTAAAGTTACCAGTTTTTCGACCCAGGAGCCTTCGCTGGAAAATATTTATTTGCAATACATCAAAAATACTTCGGGCTGTTAATTCAGGTGACTGTTCGTCACTTTGTAACAGCACAAACATTACCACATAAAAAATGCTCGCAGGAGAAACACGATGAAAAAACTCTGGATAATATTTATCGCCATATTTATCTTTTCATTCAGCATTTTGGGCTGGGTCGGGACGGAAATTTTTCGCCAGGCGCCGCCGATTCCACGTGAGGTTGTCACGACTGAGGGGAAAGTCTTAATTCCCGCTGAGGAAATTTCAAACGGCCAAAATGTCTGGCAGGCAATGGGCGGAATGCAAGTCGGCTCAATCTGGGGACACGGCAGTTATGTTGCGCCGGATTGGACGGCAGACTATTTGCACCGTGAAATTATCTTTATCTTAAATAATTGGTCGCAAAGCGAATTCGGCAACCGCTACGAAAATTTAACTAGCGAACAACAAGCTGTTTTGCGCCAACGCTTGCAGGATAGGGTGAGAAAAAATACTTATGATGAGGCCACTGGCAGGCTCACGATTGAACCAGTTCGCGCGCAAGCGTTTGAAGAAAACCTGAAACATTATTCCGAGATATTTTCCAAAGGGAATACGGATTACGCGATTCAGCGCAATGCGCAATCTGACCCTGCAAAATTAAGACAATTGAATTCGTTTTTCTTCTGGACGGCCTGGGCATCAGCTGCGAATCGTCCGAACAACACGATTTCCTACACCAGCAATTTTCCCTCTGAACCGCTTGTTGGCAATGTTCCAACTTCGAGCGCCATTGTCTGGACGGGCGTGAGTGTGATTATGCTGCTGGCCGGAATCGGCTGGATGATTTGGTTTTACGCGCGGCGTGAAACGGAGCTTGTCCCCGATGACGTTCCTCATCACGACCCTTTAATCGGTGTGGCCCTCACGCCTTCGCAAAAAGCGACCGTCAAATACTTTCTCGTCGTGACGCTGTTATTTTTATTGCAAATTGTGTTGGGAATCATCACCGCTCATTACGGTGTCGAAGGCGGCGGACTGTATGGCATTCCGCTCGCCGATTATTTGCCATACGTTGTTACACGCACGTGGCACACGCAGCTTGGAATCTTCTGGATTGCGACTGCCTGGCTTGCGGCAGGGCTTTTTATCGCGCCGCTCATTTGTGGTTATGAGCCGAAAAAGCAAAAACTCGGCGTGGATGTTTTATTTGGTGCGCTTTTACTTGTCGTGCTGGGGTCAATGGTGGGGCAATGGATGAGCGTAATGCACAAGCTGCCAGGTGATTTATGGTTTTGGTTCGGTCATCAGGGATACGAATATGTGGACCTGGGAAGAGTCTGGCAGGCGGCTTTGTTTGTTGGTTTGCTGTTGTGGTTATTCCTGATTGCGCGCACGGCAATTCCCGCCTTAAAGCAAAAAGACACACCGAAATCCCTAATAACGCTTTACTTTTTATCAACGGCGGGAATTGCTTTATTTTATTCGCCGGGATTATTTTGGGGAATGCGCTCGCATCTTTCGGTGGTTGAGTATTGGCGGTGGTGGGTTGTTCATCTCTGGGTTGAGGGCTACTTTGAAGTTTTCGCTACGGTTGTGATCGCGTTTCTTTTTGCCAAACTGCGCGTGATACGGGCGGAAAGCGCGGCGCAGGCTTCGCTTTTATCAGGTGCGATATATTTGAGCGGTGGAATTATCGGCACGCTGCATCATCTTTATTTTGCCGGAACGCCGACAATTGCGATTGCCTTTGGCTCGACCTTCAGCGCATTGGAAATTGTCCCTTTGCTGCTGGTCGGACACGAAGCAGTTGAAAACATTCGCCGCTCAAAAGTTCGCCCGTGGCTTACCCAATATAAATGGGTAGTTTATTTCTTTGTCGCTGTCGCGTTTTGGAACCTGGTCGGCGCAGGGATATTCGGTTTTATGATCAATCCGCCAATTGCGCTTTATTACATGCAGGGTTTGAATACAACGGCGGTTCACGCACACGGCGCGCTTTATGGTGTGTATGGGACACTCGGTTTGGGCTTGATGCTGTTTTGTTTGCGGGCGATGCGACCGGAACTCAAATGGAAGGAAAAGCCGATTTGGTTTGCGTTTTGGGCGATTAACATCGGAATGTTTTTAGAAATTATGCTGAGCCTTTTGCCCGTCGGGTTGATGCAGACGTACCAATCAGTCAACGTTGGTTACTGGTCGGCGCGCAGCCCGGAATTTATGCAAACTGACGTGATGCAATGGTTTCGCTGGTTGCGAATAGTAGGCGATACGATATTTGGCATCGGGGCAATCGTGTTTTGTTATTTCGCGCTTGATTTGATGTTCCTGCGGAAAAATCCCAAAGGCGGCACAATTCCTGATTTGGTAGAGGAAGTTGCATAAAAATGATCTGGAGATGGATGAAGACAACGCAAAGATTCACCGAGAATTTTCTGCCATTCCCATGGCGAATTGCGGCGCAGCCTTTGCGCCTCAGCAGTAAAAAAATCGTCTTTCTTGCCCTCTTACTTACGGGCTGCGGCAGCGCTGAAATTAAACCCGTAGACATTGCCGCCGAAGATGTATGCGCCCATTGCAAGATGGCAATTTCCGAAAAACAATTCGCTGCCGAATTTATTAATCAGGCGGGTGATGCGATAAAATTTGATGACCTCGGTTGCATGCTGGAGTACCTGAAAGAAAAACCTGAGACAAAAATTGCGACATATTTTTTTGTGGATTACGAAAAGAAAAACTGGCTCAAAGAAAGTACCGCAAGGTTTGTCAAAGCTGAGCAAATTTCTACTCCTATGGGTGGCGGCATTATTGCCTTTGATGATAGCCCCAGAGCCGAAGCAGCAGCCGTAAAGTATCAAAGCAAGGTCCTGAATTTTTCAGAATTATTGAAACGATAAAAAGCTGAATAAAAAAGTAAGTATTCGGCGAGGAGCATGCAACCTTACCCATTTGAGTGTGACCTGCAGGTGGGTACGGTACAGCGAGCGGTAGCGACCTGATACGGCACTGACCAACGCGCTCCCGCTCATCGTACTGTACCGTCGGCCTGCCACAGGTCGCAGGCAAACCAGAATTTTTCTTGCCGGGTAATGGACAAGGGATAAGGGGCAATGAAATAAGTATGGACATCAACGCTGTTAGAACGATTGCCAAACAGGAATTGACGATTAATATTCGCAACAAATGGACGATTATTTTTGCAGGGGTCTTTAGCGTTTTAGTCCTGGCAATTTCCTATTTTGGCTTACTCACCGCAGGGACAACGGGCTTTCAGGGCTTCACGCGCACGTCTGCCAGTTTGCTCAATTTAGTGCTGTACATTGTGCCGCTCGTCGCGTTGGTTATGGGAACGCTGAGTTTTACGAGCGAAAAAAGCGCGAGCGAATTGTTATTCGCGCAACCCGTCACACGAAGCGAAATCTGGTTCGGAAAATTATTGGGATTATTTGCTTCGATGCTGACTGCGACGTTAATTGGCTTTGGCCTGGGCGGAGTGGTAATTGCCCTGCGCGCTGGCACGGATGGCGTCCTGCGTTATCCGTTGTTTGTGGGGTTTGCGTTGTTGTTAGCCTTAGTGTTCCTGAGCTTGTCCGCCTTGGTTGCAGCCCTGTGCCAGCGTAAAAATCGTGCGTTTGGAGTGGTTATGTTCCTGTGGTTTTTCTTTGTGCTGTTTTATGACTTGCTCGTGATTGGCGGCACGTTTCTTTTTAAAGAGCACACGGCAAATCAATTAATTTTCGCTTCGTTGTTTGGCAATCCCGTAGACATGACGCGCGTCGCCTCATTGATTGTTCTGAACGGCAAAGAAATTTTCGGCGTTGCAGGCGCAGCCCTGATGAAATTTTTCGGCGGAGAAATTGCCAGTATTCTTTTACTTGTGGTGGGAATGGTTGCCTGGATTGTTGTGCCATTTTTATGGTCGCAGCATTTACTGAAACAGCAGGACATTTGAGATTAGGAATGAGCATAATTCCCCAGCGGTGCGGAAAGCTGCTCAGTTGGCTGGATATTTTCAGGTGATTTGGCTGAACGAAAACAATTAACCTGTAGCTCTATTTTCAGGCACAAGCCTTGCAAGGGTCAGAGTGGAGGTCATCGTTAACCGATGAATTAATTTATATGCTGAATATTAACCGCATTCTTTGCCCGATTGATCTAACTGAAGAGACAGATTCCGCGCTGAATTATGCCATCGCACTGTCACGCGCTTTTTCCGCCAAGCTTTATTTTTGTCATTGCATTGAGTCGTTCGCCGAAGTTCATGGACGAGAAATCTTCACCCGGATGATCGAAGACGCCATCTTCAGACAACTGGGCGAGGCGGTTGAGGATCATCAACCGTTTGAGGCAGTCGTGGTTGAAGGCGAGCCAACCACCGCGATTTCCCAGGCAGCGGCGGAACGGAAAATTGACTTAATCGTCATGCGTTCAAGGCGGCGTCCGGTGGCGGCGGCATTGCTCGGCTCAACGGCGGAGGCAGTCAGTCGCACTGCCCCCTGTCCTGTTTTAATCATTCACCCCAACGAGCGGGATTGGATCGCAGAAACGACGCACGAAATTAATCTCAAAAGAATTCTGGTCGCGCACGATTTCTCAAATGATGCGGAAGTGGCCCTGCAATACGCGACTTCGCTGGCCCAGGAATATCAGGCTGAACTGCACTTATTACACGTTCTGCCTTATGCTCTGGCGCCTGCCCTGACCTCATTGCCGCCATCAATCGAAGGAGATTTTCAACGCGCCACGCGCCGGCTTCACCAGGCTTTACCAACTGAAACTTCGTTATGGTGCGAGGTGAAACAGGCCGTTCTGGCCGGTCAGCCCTACCGCGAAATTTTATCTTATGCCGAAGAAAATCAAATTGATCTG
The DNA here is from genome assembly GCA_031371805.1 of Blastocatellia bacterium. Classification (GTDB taxonomy): domain Bacteria; phylum Acidobacteriota; class Blastocatellia; order RBC074; family RBC074; genus JAFDVL01. Next base: position 6,407 of record JANMKB010000349.1, read on the forward strand.
ATTTGTATGGGCGTCCACGGCGCAGGTTTTTCAATGCGTGCGCTGTTCGGCTCCAACGCTGATCGCGTGTTGCGACAAGCGCCCTGTCCGGTGTTGATTGCCCGTCCGCTTAAACCCGCGCATGTAACTATTTAAGGACTAACTATGATCGAAGAATTAGGCTTACGCGATGCGCAACAATTGTTGCGTGAAAAAATTACCGGACATCTTGGATGCAGTGTTGATGGCGAGCCTTATGTGGTGCCGATCAGCTATGTGTACGAGGATGATTGTCTTTACATTCACTCCCTGCCAGGACGAAAAATTAATGCCTTACGCGACAATCCGCGCGCCTGTTTACAGGTGGACGAAGTGACGGATGCTTTTAATTGGCGGAGTGTGATTGCGTTTGGACAATACGAAGAAATTACTGATTTACAGGAGCAGAAGCTGATTATGACCTCACTCTTTAAGCGACTTCCGCACCTCACTCCCGTCGAAGCGAAATTGACGAGAAATTCACCAGCGCCGATTGTTTTTCGCCTCCGCGTGGAACGCATTACCGGAATCATCGAACACTGGAATGGCTGAAACCCGGCTCCGGGTACTGTAGCGTGGATAGCGGTACAGTACCCGGAGCCGGAGCGCACCCAGTGCGCTACACTTATTTGATGCGCACAACCTCAACTGAGCAATGAGCACGCGCCGTGACTCCTGATGAGATACTGCCGATCATGAATCTGTCAATCGCCCCCATCCCCCGTGCGCCGAGGAAAATGCTGTCGGCCTCCCAGCTTTCAGCGGCGCGGCACAACAGAGTTTTTGGCTCTTCTGCCTCGACCAGTGACGAGGTAATTAATCCCGCCGCATTCAACGTTGCCGCCGCCGTGCCCATCGCCTTTTTGATGCGCTCGTTTTCGCTCATAATCCATTCCGTGATCGGCCCGACCATCCGTGTCGAGGCAACCGGCGGAACCTCCCACGTGGCGTTTATAATCCGTACCTGACTCCCTCGCGGCCAATGACGGGCAGCTATTGTTTTGACTGCGGCGGTTGAACCTTGCGAGCCGTCTACTCCAACAATAATTTTGACCGGGGCGGTTGCAGCTTCGGATTTTCCACGTGCGACTCGCACTGAGCAATGGGCTTCATGCAAAATTTTTTGCGCCACACTGCCAGCGAAAAACCGCCCCAGAGCTGATCGTCCGTGCGAACCAACCACCAGCAAATCGGGTTGCCAGTCATCCGCCCGTTCCAGCAATTTTGAAGCTGGCATCCCCCAGGCAACGGCTGGACTGACTTCCCAGTTAGGAAATGTCGCGTGGAGCAGGGATTGCGCGTATTGCGCCAGCGCCAGTGTTTCGGACGCTTCCTTCGGGTCTTCGGTGAAATGCACATCAACGCCGCCAAAACTGGTGGGCGCAGCCAGCCAATGTTCAGCCACTGTCAGCACAACCACTTCGGCTTGCGCAGGTAAACCCGCATGCGTCAAATCCAAAAGCATCTTTTCCGAACAATCTGAACCATCATAGCCAATGAGAATTTTCATTCGTTCTGTCATACCTGCCTCCTCTGAAAGGGCGCGTAAACTTTCCAGTTTGCGCGCCCGTACAAGCGTTGTAAGTAAGCAGGGCAACAACTGTGCCGCAGAATAATTCGTCATTCAACAGGAAAAATGGTGATTTTATGACGTGGGAATTGGAACTGAAGCAATGGCTGCGTTTTTTTACCCGCCACATTGCGTAACTTTACGCTGATAATTATGCTGTGAACCACCAAAGCAATTCATATGCTGCGGTTTTCAAGCACGAGCTACTTTGTGTCTGCCTGGGGGGCAAATCGTTCCTTTAGTTTCTGTAGCGTGTATTCATTGCCGCGTTTGAAAAATTCGCGCATCTTTCTGGACTCGTCATCAGCGCCAAAACCCAAGCTGACCTCCCTGACCCGCGTCGCCTTTTCTCCGTCGGCCTCGAAATAAACGACCGTCCACATATTTTTGATTGCGTTCGGAAAAGGAAATGTATCTGGAGTCTTCGTGACTTTGAACGACACCATGCGCTTTGGCTCGAAGCTCAGAATCGTGTTCTCAATAGCTTTAGCATCTCCAACCGTTCCCTTTGGATCGTATTGAGTTTTCATCTTTCCGCCAACCTTCAGTTCAATTTCAGCGTGCGCTACCATCCATGATTCCAATCCTTCTTTCGTCGTGAAAGCCGCCCAGACCTGCTCCAATGGCGCATTAACTACGGCTTCATGAATGAGCCGGGTATCTTCCTGTGCGTGTGAAGTATTCGCAAGGAGCGTTAACCCCACGATGATGAAAACTAAGAATGTGTTTTTCTTCATAAGATGTATCCTTTCGTTTGTTAGGCAGACATAGACAGGATTGACAAGCTGGACAGGATTTATTGATCGGCATTTTGTCTTCATCTTGTCCATCCTGTTACTCCTGTCCAAGTCGCCTTTTCTCGCGTCATACGCCAGATCGGTAACTTGCGGCGCTCCACAAAGCCTGACTTTTCGTACAAACGTTTCGCCTTTTCATTCTCATCACCAACGTGCAGAAATGGCGTAGTCCCGCGCTTCCACATGTTGCTGATCAATCTTCTGATTAATCGTTCGGCGTGTCCCTGTCCTCTGAAATCAGGATGCGTACACACCGCGCTGATTTCCTGATAACCCGGCATTGACATCCGCTCACCCGCCATCGCAATCAGGATTCCATTGTGACGGACGCCAAAATAATCGCCCATTGCATAAGTACGCGGACGGAAATAGCCGGGAAAAGCCACCGCCGTCAACGCCAGCATATCCGGCACATCCGCTGCCGATAATTGAAGGATATTTTGCGCGCGCTCGTCTGCAATCGCAGAACCTTGCCACACCATCTGCGCACAGATTCCGTAGGCTTCAACTTTCAAACCACGCGACAAAGGTGGATTGCTACCCAGCAGATAAACCACTTCGTCATTTTCAATCAGAGAATTTAACGCGGAGATATTTGCCGGCTCTTCATGCTGAGTCGCAACAAACGGAGCAACATCAGGCTGGTAGCACTTCGCCAAATCAGCGCCCAGCGAAAAACCGGCTTGATGAGTGGAGAGTGCGTGCCAGATCGGATTAGCTAAAATGTGTACCGACATTTTGTGTTTAGTCGCCTCTCATTTTTTCGTCAAGATATGCCAACACTTCGACTGGAAGCCGCTTATGAAATTTCTCACGATCAAAGCCTTCTGGATCAGTAGACGGAGGAAACGTCGCACTTTTCATCTGCGGCGGAAACGGACTCAGGAACGAAAAATGTCCGGCGTTCTCAATGACTCTATGCGTAACCTGTGTGCGTTCAGGAACACGATCAAGTACAAGTTCTGAGTACAAGATAGAAGCATATTCATCTTTCTCTGCGACCAGCAATAAAATTGGGACGGTGACGTTACGCAACGAATCTTCAGGGATGTAAAACGCCGTCGCAGGAGCCATCAGCACAATCGCCTTCACACGCGGATCGGCTTTCACTTCAACTCGGCGCCGTTCCTTTGACCACGGAGTGCCACCGGCTACTGCCAGCGCGGTGTACCCGCCTCCTGAATGACCAATGATGGCGACGTTGTCTGACTGGATACATTCACTGAACTGCGCATCGGAGATGACAGCATCAATCGTGAGGCTGACGTGTCGTGGACGGTACTCAAGATTTTCGTGCGTGTCTGCCAATTCGTTATTGTTGCGGTTGTTCCCGTAATGTTCCAGCAAAGCGACTACATAACCATTTTTCGCCAGATGGGTGCTGACGGTGCGATGAAGCAGATGCGAACTTCCCGTTCCGTGCGAAATTACAACGAGTGGGAATTTTCCATCCGCAACAGGCGCGCCCGTGCTGACATCCATTGTGTACGGGCCAAAAGCTGTTAGGGCGGAAGGCGTGTTGGTCGGATACAACACGAGCGCGGGAAACGTGATTCTCTTCTCTTCGTCTTTGATTTGTATGTGGCGAATGCCTGCAAACATTGGTGTGTCCTTAATTATTAGTGGTGCAATCAGCCAGAAATCCTTCCACCTCTGCGTCTGTTCGCAGCCATATTACATTACTGGCTGGCTCATTTTTCAAGATACTGACCACTCTCGGCTTCGTTCTTTCTCGATAGTTCCATACCCACAATAAAAATGCCAGATCAATTCTTTCAGGACATCCTTCGGTCATCTCTGGTCTGCTTTTGTTTCGGTATTTTATACTTCGCTTTATAACTCGCCATAGACAAGTCGTGCGAGGAAGATCAAGAAAAATAACTGTATCACAA